>CAZJXG010000073.1:0-15723 GCA_964549965.1 uncultured Sphingomonas sp.
GCCTGCTGCCCCTCATTGTCGAGGATGTTGGCGAGGTTGCCGAAGCGCGTCTTGAGGCTCATCACCCGTGTCTCGCGCAGCGAGTCGATCGGCGGGTTGGTGACCTGGCTGAAATTCTGCCGGAAGAAATGGCTGATCAGCCGGGGTTTGTCCGAAATCACCGCAAGCGGCGTATCGTCGCCCATCGAGCCGACCGCTTCCTTGGCGTCCTCGATCTGCGGGCTGAGGATCAATTCCATATCCTCGAGCGTCATGCCGGCCGCAACCTGACGGCGCAGCAGTTCGGCACGCGGCCAGCGCGGAATCATGTCGTCCGCCGGCTTGGGCAGGTCGACCTGAAGCATGAAGTTCTTCACCCAGTCGCCATAAGGCTTCTCGGCGGCGATCAGGTCCTTGATCTCGGCATCCGCATAGAGCCGGCCCTCCTCCAGATCGATCGCGATCATCTGCCCCGGTCCCATCCGGCCCTTGGCGATGATCGTGCTTTCCGGAACGACCACCATCCCGGTTTCCGATCCGACGATCAGCAGATTATCGGCGGTGCGGGTCGTGCGCAGCGGCCGCAGCGCATTGCGATCCACCCCGGCGACCGCCCAGCGGCCATCGGTCATCGCGAGCGCGGCCGGGCCGTCCCACGGCTCCATCACCGATCCGAAATAGCTGTACATCGCCCGGCGCGCATCGGGCATGTCGGGGCTGTTCTGCCACGCCTCCGGCACCAGCATCAGCTTGGCGGTCGGCGCGTCGCGGCCCGACCGGCAGATCGTCTCGAACACCGCATCGAGCGCGGCAGTGTCGGATGCCCCCGCCGGAATCAGCGGCTTGATCTCGTCCGAATGCTCGCCAAAGGCGAGGCTGGCCATCTTGATCTCGTGGCTCTTCATCCAGTTCTTGTTGCCGCGGATCGTATTGATCTCGCCATTATGCGCCAGCGTCCGGAAGGGCTGCGCCAGCCACCATTGCGGGAAGGTGTTGGTCGAATAGCGCTGGTGAAAGATCGCCACCCGGCTGACGAAACGCTCGTCCTTCAGGTCCGGATAGAAGACCGACAGCTCCTCCGCCAGGAACAGCCCCTTGTAGACGATCGAGCGCGCCGACAGGGAACAGATGTAGAAGCCCTGGATCTGGGCCTCGATCACCTTGCGTTCGATCCGCCTTCGGATCAGGTAGAGATTCTTCTCAAACTCCTCGATGCTCATCGCATCCGGCATCGGCCCGGCGATCATGATCTGCTCGATCTCCGGCCGGGTCAGCAGCGCCTTCTCGCCGATCACCGAGACATCGACGGGCACCTGGCGCCAGCCATAGATGGTGTAGCCGAAATCGATGATCTCGCTTTCGACGATCGTGCGGCAGGTTTCCTGCGCGTTGAGATCGGTGCGCGGCAGGAAGACCATGCCGACGGCCAGCCGGTTCGGGCGCGGCTTGTGCCCGGCATGTTCGATCGCATCGTCGAAAAACCGGATCGGCAGATCGACATGGATGCCGGCGCCGTCGCCGGTCTTGCCATCGGCATCCACAGCACCGCGATGCCATACCGCCTTCAGCGCATCGATCGCCGCCGAGACGACGCGGCGCGATGGTTTGCCGTCGGTTGCGGCGACCAGGCCGACGCCGCAGGCATCGCTTTCATATTCAGGCCGGTACATGCCCTCGCGGGCCATGCGCTCGCGCTCGGCGGCCATCCACTCGGGATCGCCCTGGATCATGCTGCTGATATGCCTGGGATCGCTCATGCCGCCACCTTCCGGGCCTTTGCCTTCGCCTTGAGATAATTGTGCATCCGTTCGGATACATCGCGCCCGTCGCGGATCGCCCAGACGACGAGGCTGGCACCGCGCACGATGTCGCCCGCCGCGAACACGCCGTCGACCGAGGTCTGCATCGTCTTGTGATCGACCCTGAGCGTACCCCAGCGCGTCACCGACAGTTCGGGCGAACCGAACGCACCCGGCAAGTTTTCCGGATCGAAGCCCAGCGCCTTGATGACCAGATCGGCGTCGAGCCGGAATTCGCTGCCTGGATCGGGTTCGGGCGTGCGCCGGCCCGAAACATCGGGCTCGCCGAGCCGCATCTTGATGGCGCGGACAGCGGCAACGGTTCCGCCACTTTCAAACCCTTCCGGTGCCGAAAGCCAGACGAACTCGACACCTTCTTCCTCGGCATTCTTCGTTTCGCGCTGCGAGCCGGGCATGTTGGCGCGATCGCGGCGGTAGAGGCATTTCACCGAGGCCGCGCCCTGGCGCACCGCCGTCCGGACACAATCCATCGCGGTGTCGCCGCCGCCGATCACGACGACATGCTTCCCCTTCGCATCCAGGCCGCCATCGTCGAAGGCGGGAACCACATCGCCGAAGCTCTTGCGGTTGGACGCGGTAAGATAGTCGAGGGCTTCGACGATACCCGCCGATCCCACGCCAGGCGCCTTGATGGCGCGCGGCTTGTACACCCCGGTCGCGATCAGCACGGCATCGTGCCGCCCCCGCAGCTCCGCCAGCGAAGCGTCACGGCCGACCTCGAAGCCCTGGTGGAAATGGATACCAGCGTCGGCGAGCCGCTGGACGCGGCGCATGACGATCGGCTTTTCCAGCTTGAAGCCGGGAATGCCATAGGTGAGCAGCCCGCCGGCACGATCGTGCCGGTCGTAGACGTGCACCTCATAGCCCCGCGCGCGCATCAGTTCGGCTACGGTCAGGCCCGCCGGCCCCGCGCCGATGACACCGACCGACTGGCCCCGTTCCGGTCCCACCTGCACGGGCTCGACCCAGCCGCGCTCCCAGGCGGTGTCGGTGATATATTTCTCGACAGATCCGATCGTGACCGCGCCATGGCCGGAGAATTCGATCACGCAATTGCCTTCGCACAGCCGATCCTGGGGGCAGATGCGGCCGCAGATTTCGGGCATGGTCGAGGTTGCATTCGACAGCTCATAGGCCTCGCGCAAACGCCCCTCGGTCGTCAGCCGCAGCCAGTCCGGAATGTGGTTGTGCAGCGGACAATGGGTCGAGCAATAGGGCACGCCGCATTGCGAGCAGCGCGATGCCTGCTCTTCCGCCTTCGCATCGCCATAGACGGGGGAAATCTCGCCGAAATCGGCGACCCGAGACTCCGGCGCCCGCTTGGGCGGAAACGCCTGCCCGACATCCACGAACTTCAGCATCGGCTCTTGCGCCATGACGGTTTGCCCTCCGGTGTGAAGGCGCAAATCTCACAAAGGCGTCAGGGAGTCACGCGCATTTCACGCAATGAGTAAGCATTGCTTACCTATTTTCTGTGGAAATCAACTCTTTCAACCGTTCGCCGCCCGCGCGACGATGTTTATATGTCCGGATCGGTCCTATCTAAACATAAGCCATATCAAGGCGATAGAACCCACGATAATGCGATACCAGGCGAAGGGCGCGAAGCCATGGCGCGTGACGACGTTCAGAAACCAGCGAATGACGGCGATGGCGACAAGAAACGATACGACGAAGCCGATGGCGATCGCGGTGGCCTGCGAATCCCCTAGCTCGTGCCGCGCCTTCCACAATGCCAGCGCGGTTGCACCAAACATCGTGGGAATAGCGAGGAAGAAGCTATATTCGGCGGCCGTACGCCGCTCGACTCCGAGGGTCAGCGCCCCCATGATCGTGGCGCCCGAGCGGCTGACCCCGGGGATCATCGACAGACACTGGATCAGGCCAATGCCGAGCGTGGTCCGGAGCGACATGCCCTCGACGCTGTCGCAGCTCGGATGCTTGACCAACCGCTCGATGATGAGGATCGCGAAACCCCCGACGATCAGCGCGACCGCGACGACGATCGGCGCGGTGAGCATCGCCTTGATCGCGCCATAGGCAACGGCGCCGATCACCGCCGATGGCAGGAAACCGACCAGCACGTTCCGCGTGAAGCGGATCGCGGCCGGATCGCGCCGGCCGAGCCCGGCCAGCACGGTCGCGAAGCGCTGCCGGTAGAGCACGACCACCGCGAGGATGGCACCGAGCTGGATCACGATATCGAAGGTCTCGGTACCCTCCGGGACCTGCATGATCTCCCCGGCGAGGATGAGATGCCCGGTCGATGAGACCGGAAGGAACTCCGTCAACCCCTCGACGATGCCGAGGAGGACGATCGACAGCAGCGATAATTCCATGCTCCGTCAGGCCGCCGTCTTGGTCTGCGCGGCGAAACGGCCGTGCGGCCGATAGCTGACGAGCCAGGCGGGCGCGACGGCCTCCATCGGCGTGGGCTTGATCCCGAACGCCTCAAGGCCGCTGGCACCGGGCGCCACGACATTGTCGGCCTGGAGCATCAGCCACTGATCGCGGGTGATCGGCGCGCCCGGCAGGGCACCGACGACCGTCGCGAGGATAGCGCCGATCGCGTCGGGCACCGGCAGGAATGTAGGGTTATGGCCGGTCATCCGGGCGAGCCAGGCGTTGAGCCCGGTCATCGTCACCACTTCCGGGCCGCCCAGCTCGAACAGCTTGCCGCCATAGGCCGCCGGATCAAGCGCGGCGGCGGCGATCGCCCTGGCGACATCCGCCACCCAGACCGGCTGAAATTTGACGTTCCCGCGCAGTACCGGGACGAAGGGCAGAGCGAGCATGGCGGCAAACCGGTTGAGAAAGCCGTCCTCCTGCCCGAAGACCACCGATGGCCGGATGATGGTGGCGCCGGGAAAGGCCGCGCGCACGGCCACCTCGCCTTTCCCCTTCGACCGGCCATAGGCCGAGGGCGATTCGGGATCGGCGCCGATCGCCGAGATGTGGACCAGCGCCGCGACGCCCGCTGCTTTCGCGGCGGCGGCGACATTGGCGGCGCCAGTGTGGTGAATCGCGTCGAAATCGCCCTTGAGGATGCCGACAAGGTTGATCACCGCATCCGCGCCCGCAACGGCATGTTCGATGCTGGCGACATGGGTGACGCTGGCCGGTACGAACTGGGTCTGCCCGAGGCCGCCGAGCGGCTTCAGGAACCAGGCGTCGGAGGGATCACGCTCAGCAATGCGAACCCGGGCACCCGCCTTGAGCAGTTCCTGCGCAACATAGCGCCCCAGAAATCCACCCCCGCCGAAGATGGTGACAAGACGGCTCATTCCCAGATTCCCTCGATGACCATATTGTCTCCGCATTGCCCTGCACCGAGACGCTTTACAAGGCGGTTGACAGCCCCCTGCCCCCCAGCTATCCGCCCGGCCTCCGCTCCGGATGCCCAGGTGGTGGAATTGGTAGACGCGCTGGCTTCAGGTGCCAGTGGCCGCAAGGCCGTGGAGGTTCGAGTCCTCTCCTGGGCACCAGAGACCTTTCCGGACACGTCCGGGAAAGTCCAGCAAGTAGCTGGTTTTACAGCATATTTTCAGTGAAAATCGCCGAATGGAATCCGGGCTCATTCACCCGAATCCATCGGCAGCACCATCAAGATGATGGTGTTTTTGATGGTGCCGGCGAGCCCTTTGGAGCTGGCACCATCATGGCACTGAATCACATCCAGATCACTAACGCCAAGCCCAGAGACAAGGCCTACAAGGTGGCCGACTCCGATGGGCTGTACCTCGTCGTCCAGACCAACGGTACGAAACTCTGGCGCATGAACTACCGGCACCTCGGTCGGCAGAAGACACTTTATTTTGGCGCTTGGCCCGAGGTGGGGATCGCTACAGCGCGCCAGCACCGTGATAAGGCGCGGGAGCAGATCGCCGCCGGCCTGGATCCCGCCGTCGAGAAGCGGATCGAAACACTCGCGCGCAAGGTGTCCGCCGACAACACATTCGCGACGATCGCTGAAGAATGGTTGGCGAAGAATGAGCGGGAGGGTCGCGCGCCGATCACGCTCGACAAGATTCGCTGGCTGCTCGGCATGGCGTATCCGATGATCGGTA
Source organism: uncultured Sphingomonas sp. (assembly GCA_964549965.1). Lineage (GTDB taxonomy): Bacteria > Pseudomonadota > Alphaproteobacteria > Sphingomonadales > Sphingomonadaceae > Rhizorhabdus. The sequence goes on from CAZJXG010000073.1 coordinate 5,867, forward strand.
GCCTTCCCATCTCGAAAATATCGCCGCAGGAAGCCCTGGCTGTTCTGCGCAAGGTGGAGGCGACCGGCCGCTATGAAAGTGCGCGCCGGATGCGCAGCGTGCTCAGTCGGGTGTTCCGCTACGCGATCGCGACTGCTCGGGCAGATCGCGATGTTGCGGCCGACCTGCGCGGGGCGCTCATCACCCCGAAGGTTCAGCATCTCGCCGCAATCACGACGCCTAAGGAGGCTGGTGGCCTCCTGCGGGCGATCGAGTGTTATACGGGCCACGAAATAACCGCCATCGCGCTTCGCCTGTCTCCGCACGTCTTTGTGCGACCGGGCGAACTTCGCAGCGCCGAATGGTCCGAAATCGACACACGCGCGGCGGTCTGGTCCCTCCCTGCGATCAAGATGAAGATGCGCCGGCCTCATCGCGTTTCGCTATCCCGCCAGGTGCTGGAAATGCTTGAGGGGCTTCATGCTTTGACGGGCGACGGGAAATATCTGTTCCCGTCGTTCCGATCGCCGCGCCAGTGCATGTCGGAGAACACCGTCAACGCGGCCCTGCGCCGTCTGGGTTATAGTCAGAAAGAGATGACGGCGCACGGCTTCCGGGCGATGGCCGCGACTCTGCTCAATGAGATGGGCATCTGGAATCCGGACGCCATCGAGAAGCAACTCGCCCACCTCGATACCTCGATGGTGCGCCGCGCGTATACCCGTGGAGAATATTGGGACGAACGCGTACGTATGATGCAGCACTGGTCCGACTATCTCGACCAGCTGCGTAACGGCGCGAAGATACTTCGGCCAGATTTCGCCAAGGGCCGAGGCTCGAGCTAGGTACCCGTCAGGGCTTTCAGGCTCTTGTAAGGAATCAGGGTGGATCGGCCCACCTTCACGGTCTCAAGCTCACCGGACTGGATCAGCTCGTAGAGGCGCGAGCGGCTAATGCCGGTGAGCTGGACTGCTGTCGAGATGCGGACGCTCAGTGGTTCGATCAAGACCACGTCGGATTGCCGATGGGTTTCGTGGGCCATAAATCACGCCTTCGTCTTGCTTCGTCTGAAGCTTCTGTCGCTTTCCAAAAAGGCGGCGAGCATCGCGGGAATCAGCTCGGCGACCGGTTCGTCATGGCCATAGGTCTGCGAGTAGAGAGCCGCATAATCGCTCAATGCGCGATGCAGTTCCGGCATCACGGAAATTGCCAACTTGACGGGCGTTCGATCAGGCAGCTTTGGGAGCTTGATATCAGCCGTGCCCACCTCCCCGCCATTCGCCAGGCAATATGAGATCCTTGTGCACCACCACACGTAACGACCAGCCCGGACGAACTCGGATTGTGGGCTGGATGCTCAAGTTTTTCGTGACGAGCTGATCACCGGCGCGCGAACCGCTCTGCTGCGCGGATTCGAGTATCGCTCGCACGAGGTCACTCTCGCTGTTGCTGAAGGTCAGCTCGGTGCCGACCCCGAGAAGCGTGGACAAGGCGACGCCTTTCAGAAGCTGCCAGGTGTGAACATCGACCTTGTCGGAAACGCCCGCATAACCGCCAGTATCGGTGGCCGGCACGTTGTCGATCTTGACGGACGCCCCGTCGGGCAGGACAATCCGCTGCCACACCACCAGTGCGCGCCTTTGCCCGAAAGCAACGACGCTGTCGTAGCTACCGATCAGCCGGGATCCTTGGGGGATCAGCAAGATCCGTCCGGTGACGCTGTCGTAGGTGTTTTCAGTCACCTGCGCGGTGACCAGACCCGGCAGGTCCGAGTTGAGTCCGGTGAGCAAGCTCGCGCTGATGACGCTTCCCGCGATCAACGTGTAGGGCGATGCTGCGGGAACGAGCACATGCGGATTGATGTCGCTGGTCCGGTCCCTGCCCGCCACGAAGTCGGCCTTGCGCTGCTGGCCGTTCGGATCACGATCGGGGTCGAGCGCCAAGCGGGAGCTTTCTGCTTCTGCAACCGTCGTCACAGGCGCGGGTTGGGCTGGCGCCGGGATCGACGTACGGCTGGTCCCCGACATCTGCATCATCACGCCGGACTCCCGCGCCGCCTTGCGCTCGGCAGCGATGCGCTGCCGCTCGGTCTCGGCGGCCTGCGCGGCCTGATCAGCATTGGCCGGCATCGACGCACCAATCGAACGCTGATGGCGGCGGCAACCACCTGCGAGAGATATTTCCGGCCGCGCTTCGACCCCAGGCTGCGCATCTTTCCGAGCCGCGGCTCGAACTCATCCTCGCTCATCGCTGATCCTTTCGCGGCGGCATTTGCGCGCCCGCGCCTACTGAGAAGGGAACGGCCGGCGGGCTCTTCAAGACGTCTCGCGGAACGGTGCGAAAACTGGCGGAAAACTACCGATGCTGCGCAGCATATCTCGGGGCGCCGCTGCCCTATCTCCCAATAAAAGGATGTGCAGACAAGGGCGACCAGCCGGCGCCCTGTCATAACGGCCTGGTCATTCTGGTTGATTACCTTCAGCGAAATTTCTGCATTGCGGCCCTCGTCCGCGTCGCGAAAACCGGTAGCGACCGCCTCAAAGCGCAGCACCGCGTCTCCGAATGTCATCGCGATGAAGCGAGAACTGAATTGCCTCAGTTGATGCTGCGCGAAATGATCAGCCAGCAGCCGCCCGGCGAGCGTCATCCCGAGCAGGCCGTGCACCATTGCCTTGGGGAAGCTGAAATCCCGCGCCGCCCGAACGTCCAGATGGACGATACTTGCATCCCCAGACGTCTCGGCGGATTCTGCGATCCGTTCCTTGCTCAATCTGAGCGAACCGTCCGCAGTGAGCTCCTGTCCTATCGTCAAATTCGCTGTGTAATTCACGCCGCGAAAATCAGTTCGTCTGAGCAAGGCCGATAAGGACAAAGGCCATGACAGCGACGGCATCGGACGTGTTTCGCCACGCATGCCGGGTCTGCCGCTGGACGACGATGTCGCCTGCGGAGAGTTCGCGGCTCTCGCCATCGTCGAGTTCCAGCGACAATGTTCCGGAGAGGAGAATGCCATAGTCGAGCGTCATGGTCGCGTGCATGCCCGGACTGTCCGGCTCGAAGCAGGCCGCGAAATCGCGAAGCTTTTCGGCATATTCTTGGCCGGCGGCGGCCGGATCAAAATCCGGCGACTGCATCACGCTATCCGGCGGAAAATTGACGATCAGGAAACGTGTGCCACCGGCCGGCGGCAATACCGTCGAGTTCACGACCGCAACACTGCCGTCACCTTCTGCCGGGACGGCATCGGTCGCCCAGATGACCGCTTGGCCGAAGCCGGGCACCGCATCGAAGCTTTCGCCTTCGGCTATAGCGTCTTCCACGAAGACCGAGCGACCATCGACATTGCCAGTGACTATCCGACGCATCCCCTTCACAGTCCTTCTCCCATCCGAAGCGGCCAACGCCGAAGCCCGAAAGCCAACATTTGCTGGCACCGTGCATCCTCACCGGCTCGCCCGGTGAGAGTGGCTTGTCAGGACTAGCATGTCGCCGGTCCCGCCGTTTACAACCCGTTGCGCGGCTCCGTTCATGCCTTGAACGGTTGGCGAATCCTGTCCGCCATGATCCCATTCCGTCCCAGGACCCGCTAGTCGGTGCACCCACTGACCGAATCTGCGCCCTCAGGCTATTGCGAGGCTGCTTGCTTCCAACAGCCGCCCGCGCATGACGCATATGCGCCAGACTTGTCCGCGTGTCGTTTGAACCGCAACCGGCTATCACTGGCACGCGTCTCTCGGCGGCCTCCACACAGAGATTGACGACCCTGTCATGCTCCTGGGCCGTCATGGTAGAGCTTTCCCCGGTGGTACCGCACGGCACCAGCGCCGCAGTTCCTTCCCGGATTTGCCAGTCGACCATCGCCCGAAACTGTCGCTCGTCGATCGCATCGCCGGCGAATGGCGTAACAAGCGCGGTGATCGATCCGTGGAACATGTGCTTTCCATTAGTCGTGATGAAAGGTGAAGGATCGGATCGGCAGATCAGCTGAGTTCGATGGTTCCCAGATAGGATTTAGCGCCCGAGACATGTTCAGCGCTCCCCTTGCGGTCCTGATCGTCGGTCACGAGAATATGGCATAACGATCCATCGGCATCGCTGCGCGGCAATCGGAAGTCGCCGAAGGCGTCCGTCTTGCACTCGGCCAGCTGAAGTCCGGCCGCGTCGGTGATGACGACCGTCGCACCCGCGACGATATCGCGCAGCGTGTCCCGCCGCTCAACGACCGTGCCGGCGATGAACGCCGTTCGAACCCGGGCAAGATTGCGGTAGAGGACGTTCGGATTCGCTGAAAGGGCCCTGTCGAACGGCTCGGCTTCGCCTCGCGCGACAAGCCGCCGAACGTCTCCCGGCGCCATGCGCCTGGTCTCGAGCGCGCCGGTGGGGCAGGATTGGCTGCCGCGCGATTCGGTCCAACCCGTGTCGAGAAGATGGGCATCCATCGTCCATATCTGAGGCACCTGGGCGTCTTCGTTCCAGCTGATCGCACCGAACGGACAGGCCGCGACGAGATCGCGCCTTCCACGCGCCTTGAGCGGATCGATGATCACGATGCCATCCTCGCGCTTGCTTACGGCATCGGGCGCCGCCTGTGCACAGGCCGGCGTGTCGCAGTGCTGGCAGGCGCGCAGCGTATAGGCCACATCGACAACCGGATAGGAACCCTGCTCGGAAAAATCGATATCAAGCAGCTTGGTGCCGTGAAGCGGCGTGGCGTTCGAGTAACCGGGATGATCGTTTCCGACATGCTCGTCGAGCGTCGCCAGGACGCAGTTGCAGCAGCCGGTACATTTGTCGACATCGAACAGCGTGATCCACTGGTTGCTCATGCTGCTGCCCTTTCCCCACCATGTGGAGCAGCCCCAGACGTGGCCTTCACTTTCACAACCTCGACCAGGCAATTGCTCGATCCCATTGAATGACCCTGCTTGATCTGCGATTCTCCGCGCGTGAGAATGTTCAACGAGCCACCGATGTCATCGCTCTTCCCGGGCTCGCCGACAGGCTCGTAGCGCGCTGAGGACTCATAGCCATGGCATAGGCCCGGTCGCAGCCGCGCGGTTGGCCGCGCAGCGCATATGACGCTTCCGCGATCGTTATGGACGCGGACAAGGTCGTTCCGCTGGATGCCTCGACTTGCTGCATCGTCCGAATTGATCCGCAGGATCAGATAGAAGTTCCCGTCGACCAGCACGCGGTGCTCATCGAGATCGTTGAGGAAGCCGTCCTTGCCGTCGCCTTGCGTATGAAAGCTGAAGCGCGCGTGCGGAGTCAGGAGTTGCAGCGGGAAGGCCTTTGCGCGCTCATCGTCGACACCCTCGGCCGGGCGGGCATATTTCAATATGGGAGGTCTTTCCTCATCGTCGGGATCGAAGCGTTTGAGCGTCTGGCTCTCGAACTCGAACAGGCCGCTCGGTGTCTGTAGCCCTTTCAGATACTCGCCCTTATATTCGGACGGAAGCGGATGGGTCTCGGGGACATCCTTCTTCCGTCCCTCGTAGAACCACCGATACGCCACGGGCGTCCGTGCCTCCTCCGGCGGATTTGGCACGACATAATAGCCACGCTTCAGGAGCTTGCGGAACGATATCTCCCTCGAAAGGTCCGAGCTATCGAAAATGCGTTTCACCCAGTCGAGTTCACTCATCCCTTCCGAAAAATACATCCCCAGACCCAGTCGCTCTGCCACCGACCGGAAGATGTCATAGTCGGAACGGGACTCGCCCATCGGTTCGATGCATTTATGCTGCAGCGTGATGACGCGGTGGTTCACCTGCGTGTGGTTATGCGGAATGAAGCCGTTGGCATTGGCCCATTCGCTGATGTCCCAGCGCTCGAACTGTGTACAGGCGGGAAGGATGATGTCGGCATATTTGCAATCCTGCTCATTCCAGACGCTCTGATTGACGACGAACTCCAGATTGTCCGACTGATACATCGGGGCATAGCGATTGCTGTTCGGCATGGTGCTGAAATTGCTGCTGCCATATTTGTAGATCATGTGGATGGGCGAGTGTCCCTTCGCGGGCGATCGGGGTGCGTTGAACTGGGCCTCGATCGAGCGGGGATCGCGCAAATGGCCCTGAACCGCCTCGCCCATGATCGCTTCGGGCAGTTTCAGCCGCGGAATGGGCGGCGCGCTCACCGAGTTCATCGAGACCAGGTGCGGCATGCGCTGGTAGACGTTCACCGACGCACCCGTATTGGCCAGGTCGCCCGAGATTCCGCCCTCAGCATAACCCGGGAACCAGAAGGTGTGGTCGACCGGCGTGCTCCATTGCAGATTGCCGAAATTGACGCCGGGCCGTCCTATCCCCTGCATCGCCATCAGGCAGACCATCGCGCGCGCCCAGCGATGTCCGCTCGGGTTGCGGCATGCGCCGCCAAAGGCGTTGCCCGCGCCGCCGGCACCGAGATAGGTTTTCTTGCGGCCCCATTCGCGCGCCAGCGCGCGGACGGTATAGGCCGGCACGCCAGTCTCCCGCTCCTGCCATTCCGGAGTCTTGGGAATGCCGTCGTCCTCGCCGATGATATAGGCCTTCCAGACGTCGAAACCGCTCGTGCGGTTGGCGACGAAATGCTGGTCATAGAGACCCTCGGATATCCAGACGTGCGCGATGGCGAGCGCCAGGGCGGCATCGGTGCCGGGAATGGGCGCTATCCACTTGCCGCCGAGGAAGCCGGCCGTATGATTGTAGAAAGGGTCGATGTGGACCACCGGGATACCGAGCTCGCGCAGCCACATTCTCCGCACCGTGCCCTCGGCGCCGCCATAAAGCCCGTTGGTCGCTTCGGGGTCACTCGACCAGAAGACGACCATCTCGGCTTCCTGAAGGAGATCCTCGACAGTGCCGTAGGGCTCACCGACTCCCAGCCGCAGCGAATGGCCCCAATGGTGCATCGCGCCCCAATACCAGCCTTCCCAGCTGTCCGGATTATGATTGATCTTGGTGTGGCCGATGGCATTCGCGAATCTGTTGAGGCAACTTATCCAGTAACCGAGATTGCCCCAGCTGTGATGCGACGGATGGTTAAAGGTGATCGCGCTGGCGCCATGCTCGCGCTTGATGCGTTCGATCTCACCGGCCACGATCGCGGTGGCCTCGTCCCAACTGATCCGCTCATAGCCGGACTTACCCCGCATATGCGGATTGCGCTCACCATTGGGATCGAAGTCGACGCGCTTCATCGGATAGAGATTGCGATCCTTCGAGGTCACCAGCGAGCGCCAATGGAGGGCGTGCGGCGCCACGGTCGCCTTGCGCGGGGGCGTGAAGGTCTGCCCGCGCGCCTTGATCGTCCATGATTCAGGGTCGCCCGGCGCCAGGTCGATCGGCGTTGTCCGCAGGATACGACCGTCGCGGACATAGACGAAAATGGGACCGCCGTTGGTCATGCTAGTATAGCGCATGCTGCCGTCCGGCATCCGCATTCCAGCGCGCCATCCGAAACGATTGAGCGAATTGAGTATCTGCATGAAGTGGAAGACTTTCGGATCTTCCCCGATCGCTACGAACTTGAAATTCTTGCCCTGGTGAATTCGCTCGCCCCAATCCACCGGCGGCAACATGGAGCGCAGCGCCTCACGGGCCGAACTGAATTCAAAAACCACATCCGCCGCATCGGCCGATTGGGCGACACGCGAGTCTATCCCGCCTGCTGTGACCATGAACAGCCGACCACACCGGCCGTCCTTGGTCCTGATTTGCGCGGTATAAGGCTCTGCAGCCTCCAGCCACTGGCGCAGACCTTTATCCAGTCGTGGCGCGATGCGCAGGATCACTGAGACGATCCACAAAACCAGCTCGAACATGATGCTCTTTCCCGTACTTCCCGCGTACAAGCGCTCAGAGGCCGACGCGTAAAACGATGGCGATCTTGGATGGGGAGGTTCCGCGAAGCGGTGCTCCCAACCATCCTCGCCTTCGTGGCAAGCGTCGCCAACCGCTTGCGGTTCGATGATGCAGGGATCTTAGGAGGGCGCGAAACGGCTGCAAAGGTGACAGACACCCCCTGTTCATGGTGTGAACACCAGGCAAGGCAGGGTTGAATCTGAGGGCCGGTGGCGCTTCACGCTGTTGGCAGATGGAACAAACCGCAGGGCACGCCAATGCCTTTGCCGAAAGGTCGTCCGAGTGCTGGCAATGGCATCGGACGACAATCCTACTCAAGATCAGGGATGCGCAAATGGACATTATGGGCTGTCACCTTATCGGAAATGACGACATCAAAAATCGGGCTGGAGACTACGAGGGGCACGTCGCGCAGGGCTCGGTTGCCGCCGACATTGACTTCCCCGATGCCGGGAGCGAGGAGATCGCTGCTGCTTGCCGGCTTGCTTCGCGCGATTTCGACAGGTTTAGGGACAGCGACCCCGCCAGCCGCGCCGCGTTTCTGCGTGCGATCGGAGAGGAAATCGAGAAGCTGGGGGACGCTCTGCTCGAGCGCTGTTCGCATGAGACCGCCCTCCCCTTGGCGCGACTTCAAGGGGAGCGCGGTCGTACGGTCGGTCAGTTGAACCTGTTTGCGGACATGCTGGACAGCGGTGACTGGCAGGAGACATTGAGCGTCACCCGAGACCTGACCCGTCCAGGCATTTTCCAAACCAAGCTCGCAAGACGTGATATCGCAGTCGGCCCGGTCGCCGTGTTCGGCGCGAGCAACTTTCCCTTGGCATTCTCGGTGGCGGGCGGCGACACGGCGTCCGCCCTGGCCGCCGGCTGCCCGGTTGTTGTCAAGGCGCATCCCGGCCATCCCGGGACTTCCGAGCTGGTAGGTCGCGCGATACGGGCTGCCGCGCAGCGCAGCGGCATGCCCGAAGGCAGCTTCTCGCTGCTGTTCGGAAAGGGTGAGGAAACAGGACGATTGCTGGTCCTTCATCCGGCTATCAAGGCGGTCGGCTTTACCGGATCCCGGCGCGGCGGTACGGCCTTGATGGCGTTGGGCGCCGGACGGGACGAGCCCATTCCGGTCTATGCCGAGATGGGCAGCATCAATCCGGTCTTCCTGTTGCCAGGGGCACTTGAAGCCGATTCTGCCGGCCTTGCCGCGGGCTTTGTAGGTTCGCTCAACATGGGCGTAGGACAGTTTTGCACCAATCCCGGTCTGCTCGTCGGATTGGCGGGCGCTGCTCTGGATGCGTTCACGGCCGCCGCCGGGACGGCGATCGAGCAGAGCACGGCGGCAAAGATGCTGTCGCCCGCAATCGCGCGCGCCTTTGGCGAGGGCGTCGCCCGCCTCGGCAAGCTGACCGGAGTCCGTCAAGTCGCTGCCGCCTCCGCGGGAAATGATGAAAATTTTGCAAGGCCCGCCCTTTTTGCCACGAACGCACCGGCCTTCAGACAGACGCCTGACCTTGGCGAAGAGAATTTCGGCCCTTCGTCCATCATTGTCGCCTGCTCGTCGGAGGAGGAAATGATCGGTCTTGCCGACGCCTTGGAAGGCCAGCTCACGACAACGCTCCACTTCGTCGAGCGCGACGCGACGCTCGCAAAGCGACTCCTTCCCATATTGGAACGCAAATGCGGTCGCATTGTCGGCAATGGCTGGCCGACGGGCGTGGAGGTTAGCCCCGCCATGGTCCATGGCGGCCCCTTTCCGAGCAGTTCCGACGCCCGCTCGACATCGGTCGGATCGATGGCGATACGCCGCTTCCTCCGTCCGGTATCCTATCAGGATATTCCCGACTGGATTCTTGCCTTTTAGAAGATGGACGGGCGCGTGCCGATTGAGGCTAACCGCCCGGTTCGCTATCATAGCCGCCGGAGCTTTGCTGAAGGCCACAAAAATGATGAGCGCCATGGAGAGCGAGCCTAGGGAGAGCCCCTTGTCCCCCGTCAGCACCAATGGCACAGATTTGAGGTTGTGATTTAAGGAGGGTT
>CAZJXG010000074.1:0-15526 GCA_964549965.1 uncultured Sphingomonas sp.
TGCCACGCTGCCACTTTTGCCGAGCTCGATTCGGGCGCGGAATACAGGGATAGACGAGCCGCGCGGCAAAACCCGCCACACCTGCGGTCAAAAAATTTTCGTGTAGGGAAATAATTCGGAGCCAGGAGATCTCTGGAAATGGTCGCGCTACGGATTGCGCGGTTTGCCGCGCCTGACGGTCGTCAGCCGGCCTCGGCGATCCGTTCGCGGCATTGGCGGACGATGTCGTGAAGCTCGCCCAGCGTCTGGTCGAGCGCATGGCGCTGCGTTTCGAGCGCCTCGATCCGTTCGCTCACGCGGGCCAGAAGATTCTTCGTCTGCTCGATGTGAAGCGCGTCCACGGTGTAGAGGTCGAGGAATTCCTTGATCTGGCGCAGGGTGAAGCCGAGTCCCTTGCCGCGCAGGATGAGGCGCAGCCGCGCGACCTCTCGTCTGGAATAGACCCGCATCGTGCCGACCCGCTGCGGCTCGAGCAGCCCTTTGTCCTCATAGAAGCGGATTGCGCGCGTGGTGACGCCCAGTTCATCCGCCACATCCTGGATGCCGCGAAGCGGCTGGCGGGGGCCGGCTTCACTCATGTCCCGATGCGCCACCGAATCAGCTCGCGGCCTTGCGCGCTTCTTCGGCGACCAGTTCCTTCTTGGAAAGCTTGCCGATCAGGGTCTTGGGCAGGCTCATACGGATTTCGATCTCGCGCGGCAGTTCAATCTTCGAGACGCGCGTCTTGAGGAATTCGGTCAGATCGTCAATGTCCGCCTGCTGACCGGGGCGGAGCACGACGAAAGCCTTCGGTGCCTGCCCGCGATATTCGTCGGGCACGCCGATCACCACGGCCTCCAGAATGGCGGGGTGTTCGTACAGGGCCTCCTCGATCACGCGCGGATAGACGTTGTAGCCGCCGCAGATGATCACGTCCTTGATCCGGTCGACCAGGAAGAGATAGCCGTCGGCATCGAGATAGCCGACGTCGCCGGTGCGGATGGCGCCGTCGATGAAGGTCTTGGCGGTTTCCTCGGGCTTGTTCCAATAGCCCTTCATCACCTGCGGGCCGCGTGCGCACACCTCGCCGCGTTCGCCGACCGGCATCAGCTGGCGCGGATCGTCGAGGCTGCGGATCTCGATCGTGGTGCCGGGGAAGGCGGGGCCGGCGCTGTTGTCCTTCACCTCGCCCTCGCAGGGGTTGCAGGTCAGAATCGGGGAGGTTTCGGACAGGCCATAGCCTTCGACCACGCGGGCGCCGGTCAGCCGTTCGAACTCGGCCCGCACGTCAAACGGCAGCGGCGCGCCGCCCGAGACGCAGAAATCGAGATCGTCGAAATGGATCGGCCGATCGGCCGCGGCCTTGTTGATCGCGGTCAGCATCGTCGGCACCGCGAGCAGCTTGGTGGGGCGGGTCCGCTTCGTCGTCTTCAGGAACTGCTTCAGTTCGAAACGCGGCAGCAGGATCATCAGCGCGGCGGTATCGATCGAGAAGTTGAGCACGGTGGTCAGGGCGAAGACATGGAACATCGGCAGCACGCCCATGATCCGGTCCTGCCGATCGGCGGAGCCGCAGCCCCGGCCGCGGACGTGGAGGATCATCTGGTAGCTGTTCGCGGTCAGATTGGCGTGGGTGAGCATCGCACCCTTGGGCACGCCGGTGGTGCCGCCGGTATATTGGAGCACCGCGACATCGCCGGGCGAGAGCGGCACCGGCCGGAAGGTCGCGGCGCTGGCGATGAGATCGGCGAAGGCGACATGGCGGCCGTCGCGCGGCCAGCGTGCGATCTCGCCGCGCTTGAACAGGCGGTACAGGATCGACAGCAGTGGCGGCAATATGCTCGCCATCGGACAGACGATGACCTTTTCCAGCCCGGTTTCGTCGGCGATCGCGGCGATCTTGGCATGGATCGATGCGACGTCGATCACCGCCATGTGGGTGGTACCGGAATCACGGATCTGGTGCTTCAGCTCATGCTCGACATAGAGCGGGTTGAAATTCACGACCGTCGCGCCGCAACGCAGTGCCGCGAAATAGAGCACCACGAAATAGGGCGAGTTGGGCAGGCAGAGGCCGAAGCGCACGCCCGGCCCGACGCCCATGGCCTGGAGGGCGGCGGCGGCGCGATCGACGAGCGCGCCGATTTCGGCATAGGTCGAACGGCGGCCGAGAAAGTCGATCGCGATCCGCCCGCCATAGTCGCGAACGGCGGCATCGATAAGGTCTGTCAGCAGCCGGGGCGGTATCGGCGGGGACGCTGGCACGTCCCCGCCGTCCGGGGATGCGACACCGGGACGGGGGGATATGGGGGGTGTCACGGTGTCGCCTGGAGCCATGTCTGTCGGGCCTCAGAAGGTCATCCGGGCGCCGAGCGCGAGGATGATGGCGCGGGCGTTGCGGAGTTCGCCGGCCGGGAGGACGATCGTCTGTGCCGCGGTGCCGGGGTAGAAGCCGCCGGGCCGGTCGATCGTCTCATTCTTGAAGTCGACATAGTTGGCCGCCGCATCGACCGTGATCGACTCGGTGACGGCGTAGGAGGTGCCGAGCGCGAAATTGATGCGGCTTGCGTCGGGGACGCGGGCGTCGCGCTGGCCGTCCTGGGTAGGCGTCTTGTCGATCTGGACGCCGCCGCGCACGGTGAGCTGCGGGTTGATGTCGTAATCGGCGCCGATCGCATAGCTCCAGCTGTTCTTGTAGTTCTGGACGAGCGCGGCGTTGATCGGTGCGGCGAGGCGGATGGCGTCGAACTTGCCCCAGCCGGCGCGGACGACCTGCGCGTTCAGGGTCAGCGCGTCGCTGGCATGGACGCGGGCACTGGCGACCGCCTGCCACGGTGTCCGGAAGCTTGCCTTGACGCCATTGATACGGCCGTTCTGTGCCGCCAGCGGGCCGAGCAGGCCGGCGGTGGTGATGCTGCCCTTCAGGACATGCTTGACCGACGACTTGTAGCTGATGCCGAGGTCGATCATCGGGCTCGGGTGGAGCTGCGCGCCGACCGACCAGCCGAAGTCCCAGCCCTTGCCGCGCAGGGTCTGGTGCCCGTCCGCCAGCAGCGGGGACAGGTTGGGCAGCGAGTTCGAGAGCGACGCTTTGCTATATTCGGCGTTGATGCCGACGCCGATGCCGATCAGCGGCGATGGCGCGAAGGCGATGGTCGGCTGCAGGTCGAAGGTCGTCAGCTTGGTCTTGTCGGCATTGTAGCGCGCCCAGCTGTTATTCTCATAATTGGTCGCGAAGCTGTACGGCGCGGTGACGGAAAGGCCGATCGCCCACTGATCGTTGAGCTTGTAGCCGATCGCTCCCGACGGCAGGAAACCCTTGTTGAGCGGGTTGACCGACACCTGGTTGCCGCCGACGGCGGCCGGCGCCTGGCCGGGGCGGATGATCCGGGTGTTGACGTTGGCGACCTTGCCCTTGGGCAGGATGGCGCTGATGCCGCCATAAAGCGTGCTCGTCTCGTTGCCGGCGATGGCGGCCGGGTTCCACCAGAGCGACGACGCGCCCTGATCGGCGGCCTCGCCCGAAAAGGCGCGGCCGGCGGCGCGCACCGACTGTTCCTGGAGATAGAAGGCCGAGGCGTTCGCCACGCCCGCGCCGAGCAGGGCGATCGTCGATGCGCTGGCGGTCAGGGCGATATCGCGGAGAATCTTGTGCATCATGGAATGGGTTCCTCCTCTTGGTCCGGCTTTTAACGCACCCGGGTCCAGATCTGGTTCTTGCACAGGGGCACGAAGATGCAGCCCCTGAGCTTCAATGTATTGGCGTCGACGGACGTGATCCGCGCGTCATAGGTCTTGCCGTCCTCGGCATTGTAGATGGTGCCGCCGTTCCAGACACCGTCCTTGTAACTGAAGCCCCCGATGATCTGGAGGCCCTTGAGCGCGCGTCCGCGCAACTTCTCGTCCTTGTTGTTGACGTCCTTGAGTGCGGGATTGGCGCTTATGCCATCCGAGCTCAGTAACTTACCGCATAGCGAAGCGCCGCAGCGCGTGATTTCTACGATGCCGTTGCGGGTTTCGGTTTTCCAGCGGCCGAGCGCAGCGTCGGGGTTGGCGGCAGCCGCGGCGGCAAGGGCCAGCAGAGTGATGCTCATCGGCTCTATCGTCTCCTATAGAGGCGCCCGATGCTGCGACCGGGTCAACCTTCTTCATGCAGCATCGATTGCACAGAAAGGGGTTGACGTATAGGGTAATCTTCATACCTTTAAGAGAAATCATGCACGGCTGTTGCATAAAAGCCGCGCCGAAGGAGACGGTTCCATGTCCAACGCCGTAATCGCGGGCTATGCCCGCTCGCCCTTTCACCTTGCGAACAAGGGCGATCTTGCCCGGGTCCGCCCCGACGATCTTGCCGCGCAGGTGATTCGCGGCCTGATCGACAAGAGCGGCGTGAAGGTCGAGGATATCGAGGACATCATCCTGGGCTGTGCCTTTCCCGAAGCCGAACAGGGGCTCAACGTCGCACGGCTGATCGGGTTGCTTGTCGATCTGCCGCTCAAGGTCGGCGGCATGACCGTCAACCGTTTCTGCGGCTCGTCGATGAGCTCGGTGCATATCGCCGCCGGCCAGATCGCGATCGGCGCTGGTGATGTGTTCATCTGTGCCGGCGTCGAAAGCATGAGCCGGGTGCCGATGATGGGCTATAATCCGCTACCCAGCCCCGAACTCGCGAAGAAGCGGCCGGGCGCCTATATCGGCATGGGCGATACCGCCGAGAATGTGGCCAGCCAATATCAGGTGCCGCGCGCCGCGCAGGAGGCGTTCGCGGTCGAAAGCCAGAAGAAGGCCGGGGCCGCGCGGGATGGCGGCCGGTTCAAGGACGAGATCGTCCCGATCCGCACGAAGAAGGGTGTGGTCGAGGTCGATGGCGTGCCCCGCCCCGAGACGACCGCCGAGGCGCTCGCCGCGCTCAAGCCCGCTTTCGATGCGAATGGTACGGTGACGGCGGGCACGTCCTCGCCGCTCACCGATGGTGCAGCCGCCGTACTTGTAACCAGTGAGGATTATGCCAAGGCCAATGGCTTAACCATATTGGCTCGAATCAAGAGCGTCGCGGTATCGGGCTGCGAGCCCGAAATCATGGGCATCGGGCCGGTTTCGGCCTCACGCAAGGCGCTGGAACGCGCCGGCCTTGCGGTCGGGGATCTCAATGTCGTCGAACTGAACGAGGCCTTCGCCAGCCAGGCGCTCGCCTGCTCCAACGAGCTGGGGCTCAACCCCAAGACGATCAACCTCGATGGCGGCGCGATCGCGATCGGCCATCCGCTGGGCGCCACCGGCGCCCGCATCGTCGGCAAGGCGGCGTCGCTGCTGAAGCGCGAGGGCGGCAAATATGCGCTCGCCACCCAATGCATCGGCGGCGGGCAGGGCATCGCCACGGTGCTGGAGGCGGTGTGATCATGAACCCCTCAGACATACAGAGCGCGATCCGGAAGGTCTGCGTCATCGGCGCGGGCACGATGGGGGCGGGCATCGCCGCGCAGGTCGCCAATGCCGGGGTGCCGGTGCTGCTGCTGGACATCGTGCCGAAGGACGGCGGCAACCGCAACGCGATCGCCGAAGGCGCGGTCGCGAAGATGCTGAAGGCCGATCCTGCGCCCTTCATGTCGAAGGCCGCGGCACGGCTGATAGAGACGGGGAATATCGAGGACGACCTCGCCCGGGTCGCCGAGTGCGACTGGATCGTCGAGGCGATCATCGAACGGCTCGACCTCAAGCAGAATCTCTACGCAAGGCTGGAGCAGGTGCGGAAGGCCGGCACCGCCATCTCGTCGAACACGTCGACCATCCCGCTCGGCCAGTTGATCGAGGGGCGTTCGGAGGCGTTCGTCGCCGATTTCCTGATCACCCATTTCTTCAATCCGCCGCGCTACATGCGGCTGATCGAGATCGTCACGGGGCCGAAGACCGGCGCGGCGACGGCGGAGAAGGTCGCGGACTTCGTCGATCGCGCGATGGGCAAGACGGTGGTGCACGCCAATGACACGCCGGGCTTCATCGCGAACCGGATCGGCACCTACTGGCTGCAGGTCGCGGTCAACGCGGCGATCGATCTCGGCCTGACGGTCGAGGAGGCGGATGCGATCGGCGGCAAGCCGATGGGCGTTCCCAAGACCGGCATCTTCGGGCTGATCGATCTCGTCGGCATCGACCTGATGCCGCTGCTCCAGAAGAGCCTGACCGCCACCCTGCCCGAGGGCGACGCCTATTTCGCGACCGTGCGGCCGATGCCGCTGGTCGATAAGATGATCGCCGACGGCTATACCGGCCGCAAGGGCAAGGGCGGCTTCTACCGCATCAACCGCGAGGCCGGGAAGCGCAAGGAGGCGATCGACCTCGCGACCGGTGCCTATCGCCCTGTGCTCAAGGCGCAGGAACCCCGTGCCCGGCTTGGCGAGCTTGTCGCCCTGCCCGGCAAGACCGGCGAATTCGCCTGGGCCGTGCTGGGCCAGGTGCTGAGCTATGCCGCAAGCCTGGTGGGCACCATCGCCGACGACATCGTCGCTATCGATGACGCGATGAAGCTCGGCTATAACTGGAAATATGGGCCGTTCGAGCTGATCGACCAGCTGGGCGGCGCGGCCTTCGCGAAGCGCCTAGCCGACGAGGGCAGGCCCGTGCCCGCAATCCTGCCGACCGCCGGGGACCGCAGCTTCTACCGCGTCGAGGGCGGAAAGCGTCAGTATCTCGGCCTCGACGGGGCCTATCATGATGTCGTGCGGCCGGACGGCGTGCTGCTGCTCGAAGACATCAAGCGGAATGCCAAGCCGATCATGAAGAACGGCTCCGCCGCGCTGTGGGACATCGGCGATGGCGTCGCCTGCTTCGAGTTCACCTCGAAGATGAATGCGCTCGACGGCGATACGCTCAAGCTGCTCGGCCAGGCGGTGGGGCATGTCGCCGCCTCGATGAAGGCGATGGTCGTCTATAACGAAGGGTCGAATTTCTCGGCCGGGGCCAATCTCGGCCTTGCGCTGTTCGCGCTGAACATCGCCGCCTGGGGAGAGATCGACAAGCTCGTCGCCGGTGGGCAGCAGGCCTATAAGGCGATGAAATATGCGCCCTTCCCGGTGGTCGCGGCACCGGCCGGGCTCGCGCTCGGCGGCGGCTGCGAGATCGTGATGCACGCCGATGCGGTGCAGGCGCATGCGGAAACCTATATCGGGCTGGTCGAGTGCGGCGTCGGACTGGTCCCCGGCTGGGGCGGCTGCGGCGAATATATCGATCGCTGGGTGAAATCCGGCCTGTTGCCGAAGGGGCCGATGCCCGCAGTGGGCAAGGCGTTCGAGACGATCTCGACCGCGACCGTCGCCAAATCGGCCGCTGAGGCGAAGGAGCTGCTGTTCCTGCGCAAGGACGACGGCATCTCGATGAATCGCGACCGGCTGCTGTTCGACGCCAAGGCCCGGGCGCTCGCGCTGGTCGATGGCTACACGCCGCCCGAGCCGCCCAGCTTCCGACTGCCGGGGCCGAGCGGTCGGGTCGCGCTCGGCATGGCGGCGGAGAGCGTCCACAAGCGCGGCATGGCGACCGATTATGATATGGTCGTCTCCGACGCGCTGGCGGAGGTCCTGACCGGCGGCGAGGCGGATATCGTCGATGTCGTGAGCGAGCAGGATATGCTCGCACTCGAACATGCGGCCTTCATGGCGCGGGTACGCGATCCCAGGACGATGGCCCGGGTCGAGACGATGCTGGCGACCGGCAAGCCGCTGCGGAATTGAACACTCCTCCCCGGCACGGGGAGGGGGACCATGCGCAGCATGGTGGAGGGGGTATGAGGCTGGACGCAACCCGAGTTGCGAGGATATGGCCTCCACCACCGCTTCGCGGTCCTCCTCCCCTAAACGGGGGGAAATAGGGAGAAGAAGAATGCAGGTTTATGAGGCTCCGCTGCGCGACATGCGCTTCGTCATCCATGAACTGTTCCAGGATGACGGCTTCGGCGATCTTCCCGCGCATGAGGAGTTCACCCCCGACCTGATCGATGCGGTGATCGAGGAGGCGGCGCGGCTGGCGCAGGACGTGCTGCTGCCGCTCAATGCCAGCGGCGACCTCGAGGGCTGCGTCTGGGAAAATGGTGTCGTCCGCACCCCCAAGGGTTTCAAGGAAGCCTATACGGCGTTCCGCGAAGGTGGCTGGTGCGCGCTTGCGAACGATCCGAAATGGGGCGGACAGGGGCTGCCCGAGACGGTGAACAAGCTGGTCGAGGAGATGATCAGCGCGTCGAACGTCAGCTTCGGCCTCTATCCCGGCCTGACCCATGGCGGCACCACGGCGCTGAAGGCGCATGCCACGCCCGATCTTCAGGAGCGCTTTCTGCCGAAGATGGTCGAGGGCAGCTGGTCCGGCACGATGTGCCTGACCGAGTCGCATTGCGGCACCGACCTCGGCCTGCTGCGCACCAAGGCGGTGCCCCAGGACGACGGCAGCTACAAGATCACTGGCAACAAGATCTTCATCTCGGCGGGCGACCATGACCTGACCGAGAACATCATCCACCTCGTCCTCGCGCGGCTGCCCGATGCGCCCAAGGGGGTGAAGGGGATCAGCCTGTTCGTCGTCCCGAAATATCTTCCGAAGGAAGATGGTTCGGTCGGCCCGTCCAACGGCGTGTCGTGCACCGGCATCGAGCACAAGATGGGGCTCAAGGCCTCGGCCACCTGCCAGATGAGCTTCGACGATGCGACCGGATGGCTGGTCGGCGAACTGCATCAGGGCCTGGCCGCGATGTTCACGATGATGAACACCGAGCGCGTCTCGGTCGGCATCCAGGGGCTGGGCATCGCGACCGCCGCCTATCAGAGCGCGGTGGCCTATGCGAAGGACCGCATCCAGGGCCGCGCCCTGTCCGGTCCCAAGCGGCCCGATCTCGCCGCCGATCCGATCATCGTCCACCCCGATGTGCGCCGCATGCTGATGACGATGCGGACCTATACCGAGGGTTGCCGCATGCTGAGCATGTGGGTGGCGCGTGCGATCGATGCGGAACGGCACTCGCCGGATGCCGACGTGCGCCAGCGCGCCGACGACATGGCCGCGCTGATGACCCCGGTGGTCAAGGCGCTGCTCACCGACCTCGGCCATGACGCCGCGCAGATCGGTGTCCAGGTCTATGGCGGCCATGGCTACATCCGCGAGCATGGCATGGAGCAATATGCCCGCGATGCCCGGATCGCGATGATCTACGAAGGCACCAACGGCGTGCAGGCGCTCGATCTGGTCGGCCGCAAGATGCCCGCCCATGGCGGCCGCCTGCTGCGCTCCTTCTTCCACCCGGTCGCCGAGTTCGTCGAGCAGCACAAGGCGGTGCCGGGCATGGAGAAGATGGTCGAGGCGCTGGAAAAGGCGTTCGGCGCGCTGCAGCTTTCCACCGCGACGATCGCCCAGAAGGGCATGGCCGATCCGGAAGAGGCCGGCGCCGCCTCGTCCGATTATCTGCGCCTGCTCGGGCTGGTGGCGATGGCCTATCTCTTCGCCAAGGCGGCCAAGATCGCCGGCATGAAGAAGATGATGGGGCAGGACCCCGACGGCTTCTATGCCGCGAAGCTGGTGACGGTGCGCTTCTTCTATGAACGCATCCTGCCGCAGGTGGCCGGGCTGTTCCAGGCGATCAAGGCCGGCAAGGCGTCGATGATGGACATGCCCGAAGAGGCGTTCTGACCGGACGCCGCGGGCTACGCCGGAGCGTCAGGCAAGACGCTCCGGCACCACGCCCGAATCCTCGATCACCTTCTCGACCGGGGACAGCTGTTCCCAAGGGAAGACGAACCAGTCCTTGTTGATCGTGCGGTCGATCGTGCGGAAGCGATAGTCGACCCGTTCGGCCGAGACGACATTATCGATCAGGGTCGCGAAGCGGATATTGGCGAGATCGCCGCCGGCTTCGTGGATCGCCGCCTTGATGTGGGTGATGGTGGTGCCGCTGTCGTTGATGTCGTCGACGAACAGCAGCCGCGCGGTGCCGCTCATCGCCGCCAGCTTGACGAGCAGCTCGGCCGCGAAGTCGGGCAGGTGCGAGCTATGATCGACCGACAACATCGGCACGCCGGTGGCGTGGCTCAGATAGACGGCTGGCGTGAGCCCGCCACGGCCGATGCCGATGATGAAGCCGGGTTCCCAGCCGCTCTCGCGGATGCGGGCGGCGACATAATGGACCGCGGTCAGGAACTCGGGCTGATCGACGGGCGTGAGGGTCGGCATCGGCGGGTTCCTTACAGGGTGGCCGCTGCGACATAGGCGTCGAGCGCGGCGAGGTGGCGGGATACGGCTGCGTCGTCGAGGAACGAGCCGAGGAAACTGTTGCGCGCGAGCGTTGCGAAGTCGTGGGCATCGAGCTTTCCGGCCGGGATCAGCGCGCGATAATTGTCGTTCACATAGCCGCCGAAATAGGCGGGATCGTCCGAATTGACGGTGGCGCGCAGGCCCAGCCGCAGCATGCGCTCGATCGGATGTGCGTCGATGTCGCCGACCACGCAGAGCTTCAGGTTGGACAGCGGGCAGACGGTGAAGGTCATGCCCGAGCGCGCCAGCCGGGTGACGAGTGCCGGATCCTCCAGCGCGCGGTTGCCATGGTCGAGCCGGTCGATGTGGAGCAGGTCGAGCGCCTCGTGGATATAAGCGGGCGGCCCCTCCTCACCGGCATGGGCGACGCGCAGCAGGCCCATCTCGCCGGCCCGGGCGAACACCCGCTCGAACTTCGACGGCGGGTGGCCCACTTCGGAACTGTCGAGGCCCACCGCGGCGATCCGGTCCAGCCAGGGTTCGGCGGCCTTCAGCGTCGCGAAGGCGGCCTCCTCGTCGAGGTGGCGAAGGAAGCAGAGGATCAGCTTCGATGTGAGGCCATGGCGGCGTTCGGCCTCGGCCATGCCCGCCAGCAGCCCGTCCGCCGCAACGGCGAAAGGGATGCCGCGATCGGTGTGGGTCTGCGGATCGAAGAAGATTTCGGCATGGCGCACATTGTCTGCGGCGGCCCGGTCGAAATAGGCGAGGGCGAGATCGCGGAAATCCTCCTCGGTGCGCAGCACGTCGGCGCCCTGATAATAGATATCGAGAAAGTCCTGCAGCCGCGAAAAGCTATAGGCGGCTCGAAGCTCCTCGACACTGGCGAAGGGGATGGCGATGCGATTGCGCCGGGCCAGCGCGAACATCTGCTCGGGCTCCAGGCTGCCTTCGATATGCAGGTGGAGTTCGGCCTTGGGCAGGCCGGCGACGAAAGTAGCGAGGTCGGTCATGCTGGCCATCCAAGCAGCTGGGTCGGCCGCAAGGTGGCGGCGCGCGTGTCGGAGCGATCATCACGAAGAGACAATGGGCGGCTCCCGTCGCTGAACCATCCTCTCCGGCGCGATCCTAGCAGCGGTTATTGCGGTGGCAATGGCCATCGGACAGCCGACTCTGTGCGCTAGGCGACACCCGTAGCGTGCCCAAATACACTTAGGTCAGGGATTTCCTGAAATCATTTGGCAGCGGCGCGCGGCGCAGCTACCCAAACGCGCGATGAGGGCGGCGCAGCAAACCGAAGAACGTCTGGCGGAGCGTCGCTTCGCCCGTACCGTGATGCTGTTGATCGTCCTCGGCTTCGGTCTGGTCACGCTTGCCGGCATATCGGCGCTCGCGGTGATGCTGCGCGGCGAGGAGCTGACCGTGCTGGTCGACCACACCTATAAGGTCGAGCGACAGGCGAACCGTATCCGGCTTGCACTGGAAGAGATGCGCAGCGCCCGGCGCGGCTTCGTGCTCGGTCTGCGGAACGACAGTGGTGCCTCTTATCCGGCCGCCGCCGCCAACCTGTTCCGGAGCATCGACGGGGTCGCCGGGCTGACCCGCGATAATCCCGCGCAACAGCGCAATGCCGAACAGATCAGGCGCATGGCCAGCTCGCTCGATATCCTGTTCCGCCAGTCGATGGGGCCAAGCCCCCGGCGATCGGACAAGGCCGAGGCCGAGCGGCAGATACTGGCCGGCAAGGTCGAGGCGGTGGCGATGCGCATGCTGGCCGAGGAGCGGCGCCTGCTGGCCGAGCGGTCGGAATCGCGGGAGGGCAGCGTCCGGCTCTTCTATGCGGTGCTCGCGTTCACCGGCGTCCTGCTGGCGCTGGTCGCGCTCGGATCGGTCTGGGCGATACGCCGCTATACCGGCGAACTGGTGGTATCGCGGGCAGAACTGCGCCATCTCAACGAAAATCTGGAGGGGGCGGTCGCCGAGCGGACCGTCGACCTGCAGCGCGCCAATGACGAGATTCAGCGCTTCGCCTATATCGTCAGCCATGATCTGCGCTCGCCGCTGGTCAATGTGATGGGCTTTACCGCGGAACTCGAAGCCGCGATCGCGCCGCTCCAGGGATTGATCGAGAAGGTCGACGAACGCGATCCCGCACTGGTCAGCGAAGAGATGCGCCTCGCGGTGGCGGAGGACCTGCCCGAGGCGGTGGGATTCATCCGCACCTCGACCCAGAAGATGGACCGGCTGATCAACGCGATCCTGCGGCTGTCGCGCGAGGGGCGGCGCACCATCACGGCCGAGCAGCTCGATCTGGGCGCGATCGCGCATGGCGTGATCGACGGGCTTCGCCACCGGATCGATGAGCTGGGCGTGACGGCGACCGTCTCCGATCAGCTCCCGGACATGACCAGTGATCGGCTGGCGATCGAACAGATATTGTCGAACCTCGTCGAGAATGCCGTCAAATATCTCAAGCCCGGCCGCCCCGGTGAGATCCGGATCAGCGGCCGGCGGGAGCATGGCCGCGTCCTGCTCCAGATCGCCGACAATGGCCGCGGCATCGATCCGCGCGACCATGAACGGGTGTTCGACCTGTTCCGCCGCTCGGGCGAGCAGGATCAGCCGGGCGAGGGCATCGGCCTCGCCCATGTCCGTGCCCTGGCCTATCGTCTGGGCGGCACCATTTCGGTCGAGTCCGAACTCGGCAATGGTGCTACCTTCACCGTCAATCTCCCGGCGAATTTCGCCGGTGAACGAACCGCGTAACGCCTGAGGGGATCGCAGCCATGAATGCCCAGCAACCCGTGAACATCGTCATGATCGAGGATGACGAGGGCCATGCCCGTCTGATCGAGAAGAACATCCGCCGCGCCGGCATCTCCAACCCGATCCACCATTTCGTGGACGGCACCTCGGGGTTGCGCTTCCTGTTCGATGCACCCGACGGCCCGGTGCACAACGGCCCGGCGCTGGTGCTGCTGGATCTCAACCTGCCCGATATGAGCGGCACCGATATCCTGACGAAGATCAAGGCCGAGGGCAGCCCGCTGCGGCGCGCACCGGTCGTGGTGCTGACCACGACCGACGACAAGGTCGAAATCCAGCGCTGCTATGATCTGGGCTGCAACGTCTACATCACCAAGCCGGTGAACTACGAGAATTTCGCCGCGGCCATCCGCCAGCTCGGCCTGTTCCTGTCGGTGATCCAGGTGCCCGATCTCGAAGAGCAATGATGAGCGAAGCGCCGCCGGCCATCCTCTATATCGACGACGATGAGGGCCTGCGCCGGCTGACGGCGCGGGCGCTGCGGCGGCTTGGCTATCGTGTCGAGCTGGCGGGCAGCGGCGCCGAAGGCGTGGCGATGGCGGCGGCGGAGCGTTTCGATCTCGTCGCGGTCGACCATTATATGCCGGGGCAGGACGGGCTTCAGACCCTGGCCGCGCTCAAGAATCTGGATCAGCCCCCGCCGGTCATCTTCGTCACCGGCTCGGACGAAAGCAAGCTCGCGGTCGCCGCCCTCAAGGCGGGCGCGATCGACTATGTCGTGAAGACCGTCAACACCGACTATTTCGACCTGCTGGGGCAGGCGATCACCCAGGCGCTGGCGACGGTCAGCCTGCGGCGTGAGAAGGAAGCCGCCGAGGAGCGGCTGCGCGAGAGCCATGCCCGGCTGGAAATGCTGCTGCACGAGGTCAATCACCGGGTCGCCAACAGCCTCCAGCTCGTATCGGCCTTCGTCCATATGCAGGCCCGCGTGCTTGACGCGGGGGAGGGCGTGGCGCGTGCCGCGCTCGACGACACCCAGCGCCGGATCGCCGCGATCGCCCAGGTTCACAAGCGGCTCTACACCTCGGACTCGGTCGAGACGGTCGACATGGCCGATTATCTCGGCTCGCTGCTGGAAGAACTGGGGGACACCTGGTCGACCCCGTCGGCGCCCCGCCATATCCGCCTGGCCGCCGAGCCGCTCAAGCTGGCCACCGACAAGGCGGTCGCGCTGGGCATCATCGTCACCGAACTCGTCACCAATGCCTGCAAATATGCATATCCCGCCGATGGCGCGGGCGAGGTGCGGGTGGCGCTCGTCAATGCGGGCGACACGCAATTCTCGCTTCGCGTCGAGGATGACGGCTGTGGCATGGGTACGGGCGAGACCAAGGGCACCGGCCTGGGCACGCGGCTGATCCGGGCGATGGCGCAGACGCTCAAGGCCAGCCTCGAACATGCACCCGCCGATCGCGGCGTCCATGTAGTCCTTCTGGCGGCGCAATAGCCCCCCTCGCGCCTCGGCTCGTCGCGGCAGCCGCCACATGCGGGCCTCGTTGCGCGGCCACCGCCTGTCTTGCGCCCGCATTTACGCCCGGTTGATCGCCCTCCGGTGCCAGCGTGCCTTCGTCCCGCCGCGCCGCAGCCCCGGATAATCCTTGCCGTTGCGCAATGACCGATGTGCTGCACGGTTCGGCGCGCAGCACGGAACAAAGCTGGCCGCACGCCTGCGATGCCGTTGACCGAATCGCCGGGCCGTGATGCTTCATTGGCCGAGCCTTGCGGGCTCGCGCGCTTGGGGGCCAATCCAGGATCGCTATTCGGGACTGCTGATCGCCACTCGGCAGCCCTTCAACCAGATGAATCGGCCCTCTCCAGGGGCCGTTGCTGTTGGAGGACGTGATGGGGCGTAAAGTGGTTTTTCTCGGTGTCGTTGCAGCCGGGCTGGTGCAGGTTGCGCCGCTATGGGCTCAGGCACAGGACGTGCCGATCCGGGATCGGCCGCAGGCTGAGAACAGCCCTGCTGCGGCGGCGCCCGTCGATGCGCAGCGGGCCGTGGCTCCGGCTTCCGCCACCGCTGCGCCGGACGAAGTGCGGGACAAGGCACGGGAACTCGCCGAACGCGATCTCGCCGCCGTGCCGCCGGAGGAATTGAACCCCGTTCTCGTCGATCCTGCCGAAGCCCGCCGCGCCCGCGCCCGGACACGACAGGCGGCTGCGGAGGCGGATGCGCAACCGAGCGACGTCGCCGCGCCCCGGCCCATGGTCGCGGACGCGGTGCCACCGCCGCCTGCTGCGCCGGTTCGGGCGACCGCCCCCGTCTATGCCGATGATGATCGCGAACCGGGCTATCTTGACGACGACAATGTCGAGCGCACCCGGGCCGATGGTACCCGGCGGCGCGATGCTGCATCGGGTTCGGCGGTTTATGCGGGTCGCGAACCGGAGGCCGCCTCCGCCCAAGGGGATGCGCTGGACGATGGCGCCCCCACCGTCCGTGATCTGCGCGGTCGTCAGGCGCGGCAGGCGCAGGCCGATGAGGCGGACGCCCCGCCGCTGC
>CAZJXG010000075.1:0-15522 GCA_964549965.1 uncultured Sphingomonas sp.
GCGAGATGGTTCAAGTCTTCTGATGAACGAGCATGAGCGTGACGTCGATCGTCTCGAACAGATTTTGGAGCTGGTAACGGCGATCAAGAGACGATCGGCGAACCTCGACCGCGCAAGTTTTGAAACCGATCGCGACGAAAGCGATCTCGCTGCTTTCCGGCTTGCGCATATCGGAGAAATAAGCCGGAAGCTTTCCGGTGAGATTCGGGATCGCTATCCACAGATCGACTGGCGCAGCATCCATGGAATGCGCAATGTGATCGCCCATGACTATGGAGCCATTCTCCCACGGCTTCTGTGGAATGTCATCGCGAAGGACCTCGATGTGCTCGAACAAGCCTGTCGCATCGAATTCGAGCGACTGATCCGATGATCGCCCCCCGCATTCTCCTCATCATCGGTGGCGGCATCGCCGCCTATAAGGCGTGCGAGCTGGTGCGGCTCATTCGCAAGGGCGGCGGCAGCGTGCGCTGCGTGCTGACCCAGGGCGCCCAGCATTTCGTCACGCCGATGAGCCTCGCCGCGCTCAGCGAGCAGGAGGTCCACACCAGCCTGTGGGACCTGAAGAACGAGACCGAGATGGGCCATATCCAGCTCAGCCGCGAGGCCGATCTGGTGGTCGTCTGCCCGGCCACTGCCGATCTGATGGCGAAGATCGCGGCCGGGATCGCCGACGATCTCGCCACCACCCTGCTGCTCGCGACCGACAAGCCCGTGCTCGCGGTGCCGGCGATGAATGTGCGGATGTGGCTCCACCCCGCCACCCAGCGCAATGTCGCGCGACTGCGCGAGGACGGCGTGATCGTGCTCGATCCCGATGAGGGCGCGATGGCCTGCGGCGAATTCGGCCCCGGTCGCCTGCCCGAGCCGCCCTTCATCTGGGGCGAGATCGAGACGCTGCTCGATCGTCCGCGCATCGCCCCCGCTGCCGGTATCAAGGGCGGCGCGCTGGCCGGCCGCCATGTCGTCGTGACGGCTGGGCCGACACATGAGCCGATCGATCCGGTACGCTACATCGCCAACCGCTCCTCGGGAAAACAGGGCTATGCCATCGCGGGCGCGCTAGCGGCGCTAGGCGCGCGGGTGACGCTGGTATCGGGTCCGGTCGGCCTGCCCACCCCGGCGGGCGTCCACCGCGTCGACGTCGAAAGCGCGCGCGACATGGCGGCGGCGGTCGAAAGCGCCCTGCCCGCCGACGTCGCCGTGATGGTCGCCGCGGTCGCCGACTGGCGCGCGGACACCGCCGCCGGGCAGAAGATCAAGAAGGACGGATCGGGCGCCCCGCCGAGCCTGGCGCTGACCGAGAATCCCGACATCCTCGCCGGACTCGCACAAAATCCGCGCCGTCCGCGCCTGCTGATCGGCTTTGCCGCCGAGACCGAGAAGGTGATCGAGCATGCCGTCGCCAAGCGCGCCCGCAAGGGCGCCGACTGGATCGTCGCCAACGATGTTTCCGGGGATGTGATGGGCGGCGACAGCAACAGCATTCATATCGTCACCCCCGACGGCGTCGAAAGCTGGGAAACCATGCCCAAGGCCGATGTCGCACACCGCCTCGCCGCAAGGATCGCCGATGAGTTCGCCTGAGATTTCGATTCGCCTGAAACGCCTCGATCATGGCGCCGGACTCCCGCTTCCCGCCTATGCCACTGCCCATGCCGCCGGGCTCGACGTCGTCGCGGCCGAGGATGTGACCTTGGCACCGGGCGCCCGCTATGCGGTGGCTACCGGCTTCGCGGTCGCCATACCGGAAGGCTATGAAGTGCAGGTTCGCCCGCGCTCGGGGCTCGCCTTGAAAAATGGAATCACCTGCCTCAACACCCCCGGCACGATCGATGCCGATTATCGCGGCGAGGTAAAAGTGATCCTCGCCAATCTGGGGTCCGAACCGTTCGACGTGAAGCGCGGTGAACGGATCGCGCAGCTCGTCCCCGCAGCCGTCCAGCGTGCTGCCTTCGCGGAGGTAGAGGAACTGGACGAGACGACGCGCGGTGCCGGCGGATTCGGATCGACGGGACGCTGAGTGACGGATCGGGTTCGTGCCGGACCATCCAGCCACATGCGATATGTCCTCTGCTCCACGACTTCGCCGGGGACGAATGGCCCTTGGTGGGCTAGGTAAGGCCTCATGTCCCTGACCGATACCCAGCTCGACCGCTATGCCCGCCACATCATCCTCAAGGAGATTGGCGGCGCGGGACAGCAGGCGCTGCTCGGCGCGACCGTGGCGGTGATCGGGGCCGGTGGCATCGGCTCTCCCGCGATCCAGTATCTTGCGGCGGCGGGGGTCGGGAGGCTGCGGGTGATCGACGATGACGTCGTCGATCTGTCCAATCTCCAGCGCCAGACATTGTTCGGCACCGCCGATATCGGCCGCCCCAAGGCAGAGGTCGCCGCCCGGCGGGTGGCGGCGATGAACCCCGATGTGACGGTCGAACCGGTGACGGTGCGGATCGATGCCGATACGGCGGACAAGCTGCTCGACGGAGCGGACCTGATTCTCGACGGCTGCGACAATTTCGGCACGCGCCTCGCGATATCCGATGCCTCGCTGCGGCTTCGCATCCCGCTCGTCTCGGCCGCGGTCGGGCAGTTCGACGGACAGCTCGGCGTGTGGCGCGGATGGGAGGCCGGCAAGCCCTGCTATCGCTGCCTCGTCGGCGACGATCCCGGTCGGCCCGATATCAGCTGCGCCGATCAGGGCGTGCTCGGCGCGCTCACCGGCGTCATGGGCAGCCTCGGCGCGATGGAAGCGATCCGCGCGCTCACCGGCTTTGGTGATGATCCTGCGGGAAAACTGCTGCTGGTCGATGCGCTGGCCTTCCGCTTCCGCACGATCGGAGTTTCAAAGGATCGTGGGTGCCGATGCGCGGCCTGACCCTGTTCGTCGCGACGGGCGACGCAGAACGCCTCCACGCCGCATTGAGCCTTGCTGCCGTGACCGCTGCGACCGGAGCGAAGGTGAGGCTGCATCTGCATGAAGGCGCCGTCGCCCTGCTGCGCGAACCGCTTGTCGCGCCGAACGATGCGCTCCGCGTCGGGGCGGGCCTGCCGACCTTGGCGGAGCTGTGGGGAGAAGCGCTGGCGCTCGGCGTGGCGGTCAGCCTGTGCCAGAGCGGGCTGGCAATGAGCGGCCTGCGGCTCGACGAACTCGACCCGCGCCTCGATGCGCAGGGACCGGCGGGATTGCTGTCGGAGCTTGGCGACGACCGTTTCGCGGTCTTCTGAGCCGCTCTGCTCAGGGCCGCGGTGCGGCAATATAGGCGAAATAACGGTCGGAACTGGGGCCTGCCTGCTCGACGACTGATGGGATCGGCAAGGCGCGGCCAGCGCGCCCCAGGCGCGCCGCATGCGCGTTGAGCGCCTCGCCCGCCTTCGCCTCGGCTTCAAACGCCGATGCGCCATAAGCGCGGCAACCGGGGATATCGATGACGTCCGCGGAATAGATCCCACCTTCGCGCCGCACCAGCGCGGGATAGAGGTCCAGCCCTTTGAGATAGATACCCATCGCCACGCATCCTCGACTCGACCCACTGAAACACCCTTCCCGCTTATGGTCGGAACGGGTCGATTCCATGACAGGTATAGTGCGTAAGACGATCGTCTAATTTACAGAATCATTACAGTTTTTCATGGGGTTGCGGCAGTATTCGCTCACGTGCCCCGAACGGATTCGACAAAGGTCTCATAGCTGGCGACGGTGCTGGCCAAGCGACGCATCGGATGCTCAACCGAAACGACGCGGCCCATAACGTTCGGCATCGATCGCTCCCACCGCGTCGGGCATGGGCCGTCCGAGCAGCAGCGCGCCGGCGATCATCGCTGCGGCGGGCGCGGTCTGGATGCCGAAGCCACCCTGCCCCGCGAACCAGAAGAAGCCGGGCATGGCATCATCGAAACCATAGACCGGCACTCGATCGGGCGTGAAACTGCGCAGGCCGGCCCAGGCATGTTCGCGCCGGATGACCCTCCAGTCGACCACATGCTCGAACCGGTCGATCGCCACCGCGATATCGATCTCGTCCGGGGCGGCGTCGCATGGCGCCGTCGGCGTCTCGTCATGCGGCGACAGCCAGATCCGCCCGCCCGCCTCCGGCTTGAAATAGAAGCGTTCCTCGGCATCCATCACCAGCGGCAGATCAGCCCCGGCGGCGGGATCGACCTGGAGCTGGATCATCGTCCGCCGGAATGGCGTGATGCCGATGGTCCGCGCTCCGGCCAGCGCCGCCACCTCGTCTGCCCAGGCGCCGGCCGCATCGACGAGGATCGCAGCCCGCACCTCGCCCGCAGATGTCATGATCCGCCATGAGCTGCCCTCCCGCGTAGCGCCAATGAGGCGCGCGTCGGTCAGCAGCGTTGTGCCCGCGGCCCGCGCACGCGCCAGATAATGGGCGTGCAGGCCGGCTACATCGATATCGCGGCAGCTCGGTTCGGCGAGCCCCCCCGAAAAGCCAGGCCTCAAACCCGGAATATGGCGTGCCAGCGCATCCGGCCCCAGCCTGTCGAGCTGGACCACGCCGCCCAGCCTATCCTTAAGTCGTTCGATCCGGTCCATGCCGCCCGGCGCCGCAAGGTGGATCGCCGAGCGATCGCTGAGGAAGCCGTTCCCGTCGAGATAGGCGAAGGATGCCGACGTCAGCGGCTGCACAGCGGGGCCGCCATAGGTTTCCGACCAGAAGGCCGCCGAACGGCCGGTGCTGTGATAACCGGGCTGCGCCTCGCCTTCGATCAGCACCACGCGCGCGGCATCGCCGATCTCGGCGGCGAGGCTCGCCCCCGCCATGCCGGCACCGACGATGGCGATGTCGGCAATGGTGATCGTTCCGTTCATGGGGCGCGTTTAGGTTTTGGTAAGAGGGGCCGTCTAGCCTGCTTAACCATGTCTATTCAACTTCCCGACCTTTTCGGCATCCTGTTGGCGGTTTTGCTGCTGATGGCGGCATGGACCGACATCAAGACGCGGACCATCTCGAACGAGCTCAACGCGGCGATCGCGTTACTCGCCGTCGCCTTCTGGTGGGTGGTCGGCGAGGCGCTCTGGCCCGATGTCACCTTGCGGATCGGCATTGCCCTGCTGCTGTTCGCAGCCTTCGCGGTGCTGTTCATGTTGAAGATGATGGGCGGCGGTGATGTGAAGATGATCGCCGCGCTGGCGCTATGGCTGCCCTTTCCCGCGCTGATGGCGATGCTCACCGTCATGGCGCTGGCCGGTGGAGTCATCACTCTTTTCCTGCTGGTCCGCCAGCATTGGCGGCCGAACGCGGCTCGCCCCGAGGTCCCCTATGGCGTCGCCATCGCGATCGGCGGGCTGTGGGTCATCGCAAACGGGTTGTTAACCACGTCCGTTGCATAGCGGCATGAAGGGTCCTGGCCGGACTCCGTGCTTTTCCGCCCCTGATCGGGCGAGTTGGGGTCTGAATCGATGGATGCGAGGAAATTGCTGCTGCTGATCATGGCGCTGGTGATGGCGGGCATTTCCGCCGTCGTCTTCCGCAGCATGTTCGGTGGCCAGAGCGAGGCCGAAGCGGCGCCGGTCGCGGCCCCCGCCCCCCAGCCGAGCGGCCCCGAAGTGGCGGTCGCGGTGCGTCCGCTGCCCGTCGGCACGATCATCGGCCCCGATAGCTTCCGCTATCAGCGCTGGCCGGCCGAACTGGTCGGCAAAACCTATTTCATCAAGGGCGAGAGCGATCTCACAGCGCTCAACGGCTCGGTGGTCCGCTATGCGATCACCGCCGGTTCGCCGGTGACGCAGGGCTCGCTGGTCAAGCCTGGCGATCGCGGCTTCCTGGCCGCGGCGCTCGGGCCGGGCATGCGCGCCGTCACCATCTCGGTCTCGGCCCAGTCGGGCGTGGCCGGCTTTGTCTTTCCCGGCGACCGGGTCGATCTGATGCTCACCCAGGACGTGCCCGGCGGCGGCGACGGTGCCCCGCTGAAGGCCGCCGAGACGATTATCCGCAATATCCGCGTGCTCGCGGCCGACCAGCGCACCGACAAGACCGTCGATGAAGAAGGCAAGACCGTGGTCGCCGGCACGTCGAACGTCACCCTGGAAGCGACGCCGAAGATCGCCGAAAAGATTGCGGTTGCGCAAACGATTGGGCAACTCTCGCTCGCGCTGCGTTCGATCGCCGACGACAAGGCCGAACTCGAAGAGCGGATCGCCAATGGCGAGGTGAAGCTGCCCGCCGATAGCGATCCCAGGGCCGAGCGGCAGATGCTGCTCGAAATCGCCTCACGCCCGATCGACAGCAATCCGACCTATACCGTAGGCGCCGATGTTTCGCGCTTCCAGCGGTCGAGCGTGCCCGCAAAGCCCGCGAGCAGCACGCCGGAAAACGCCCTGGCCACCACCACCAGCAGCACACCCGCAGGCCCCGTCGTGCGGGTCGCACGGGGCAACGCCATCACCGTCAGCACGGTTGGAGCCAAGTGAAGATGCGTCCGCATATGAACAAGCTGCTTGGCCAGGCGCTGATCGCGTCGGTCGTGCTCGCGCCCGTCACGGCCGCTATCTCCGCCGCACCCGCCCGGGTAGCCGGGGTGCGCACCGCCACGATCGGAAAGCCGGCCGAGACGACCACCCTGTCGATCGGCGAAGGCCAGATGATCGCCCTCCCCGCCGCGATGACCGATCTTTTCGTCGCCGACGACAAGGTGGCCGATGTTCAGGTCCGTTCGTCGAGCCAGCTCTACATCTTCGGCAAGGGCCCGGGCGAAACGGCGGTCTATGCCACCGATCGGTCGGGCGCGGTGATCTGGTCGTCGATCGTGCGGGTGGGCAGCAACATCACCAGCGTCGCGACCATGCTGAAGCTCGCCATGCCGGAAGCCGCGATCACCGCCACGACGATGAACGGCATCGTCCTGCTGACCGGCACCGTTGCCGCTCCCAGCGATGTCGAGGAAGCGCAGAAACTGGTCGAGCAGTTCGTCGGCAAGGACATTCAGGTCGTCAACCGGTTGAAGTCGGCAGTGCCGCTCCAAGTCAACCTCCACGTCAAGATCGCCGAGGTCAGCCGCGAGTTTGCCAAGACCATCGGCGTCAACCTGCTCAACCGCGACACTACCGGCGGCTTCCTGTTCGGCATCGCCCAGGGGCGCAATTTCGGCAGCATCGCCAATGCGGCGAACCCTTTCCCGCTGGTCGATGCCTCGTCGCTCTACAATCTTCCGGCCGGTTCGCTGTCGCTCCCGTTCAATACCCAGACCGGCCAGTTCATCACCGGCGGGCCGGGCACCGCCTATAATCTCAACACGCTCGGCAAGGGCGCCGGCGCCGGCACTTCGCTCGGCCTCGCCGGTCGCTTCCTGGGCATGGACCTAGCCGCGGCGATCGATCTGGCCGAGGCGGACGGGCTGGTGAGCACCCTCGCCCAGCCGAACCTGACCGCGATCTCGGGCGAAACCGCCAGCTTCCTTGCGGGTGGCGAAATCCCGATCCCGCTGTCGCAGGGGCTTGGTGCCGTCTCGGTCGAGTTCAAGCAATATGGCGTGAGCCTGTCCTTCACCCCCACCGTGCTGGGCGACGGGCGCATCTCGATCCGGGTCCGTCCCGAAGTATCACAGCTGACCGACGCCGGATCGGTGCGTCTCAACGGCTTCACCATCCCCGGCATCACCACGCGCCGCGCGGAGACGACGGTCGAGCTCGGCTCGGGCCAGGCCTTCATGATCGGCGGGCTGCTGTCGAACGGCCAGAACAGCAATGTCGACAAGGCACCCTTCCTGGGCGACCTGCCGGTGCTCGGTGCGCTGTTCCGGTCGAACGGCTTCAAGCGCAACGAGACCGAGCTGATGATCGTCGTCACCCCCTATCTGGTGAAGCCGGTCTCGCCGCAGCAGATCGCCCTGCCCACCGCCGGCCTGAAGAGCGCAACCGACGCCGAGCGGCTGATCGCCGGCCAGACCTTCATGGGCACGTCGGGCGACCGGAGCCCCGTTCCCGTGCCGGCGCCGCCCAAAACCGTCCCGGCGGGCGAGCGTGTCTCGAAAGCCCTGCCGCCGAAAACGCGGGCCAGCGTGCCCGACGCCGGCTTCGCGCTGAACTGAAATGGATCGAACCATGAACCGCAGCGTCCTCACCGTCCTCGTCCTGATCACGCTGCCGCTCTCGGCCGCGCCGGCCGGCCGCTATAATCGCGGGGTGGAATCGGTCCACCAGCCGGTTGTCCAGCGCCATGATTACGTCTTCGACGTCTCGGGCGACGGGCTCGATCCGGTCGCCGCGACACGGGTCCGCCAGTGGTTCGACGCGATCGGGCTCGATTATGGCGACCGGATCAGCATCGACGGCAGCGCGGGCAATGCCGGATCGAGCCGCGCGATCGCCGCGATCGTCGGCGATTACGGCCTGTTCGTCAGCAATGGCGCGCCGGTGACGGAGGGCGTGATTGTCCCGGGCAATGTCCGCATCATCGTCAGCCGGTCGACCGCCAGCGTGCCCGGCTGCCCCGATTACAGCCAGGCATCGCAGCCCAATTTCACCGGGGCCGCGACTTCCAACTATGGCTGCGGGATCAACTCCACTTTGGCCGCGATGGTCGCCAATCCCGAGGATCTCGTCCGCGGGCAGGAAGCGCGCGGCGGCAATGCCGAGACCGCCGCCAAGGCGATCCGCGTCTGGCGCAACGCCGATCCCACCGCGAAGAACGGTCTCAAGCTTGAATCGACCAAGGGAGGCAATTGATGAACGCTCCCTTCAATCCCAAGGGGCAGCAGACCCGCAATCCCTTCGCCGCTTTCGTCTGCGACGATGTCAGCGTCGAACTGCTGAAGCCGCTCGTGTTCGAGCTGGGCTGGCCGACCGAGGCCGTCACCCGCAGCGGACTGCGCGGCGCGGTGCAGTCGCTTTCGGTCTCGGCAAGCCCGACGATCCTGCTGATCGACCTGTCCGAATCGACCGATCCGCTCAACGACGTCAATTCGCTGGCCGAAGTGTGCGAGCCCGGCACGATCGTGATCGCCGCGGGCACGGTGAACGATGTCCGCCTCTATCGCGAACTGCTCAACAGCGGCATCCAGGATTATCTGCTCAAGCCCTTCACCGCTGATCAGGTCCGCGATGCGCTGGCGCAGGCGCAGATGATGCTGATGGGGCCGCGCCATGGCGTGCTCGCCGAGGACACGATCCACATGATGAGCGCGGTGATCGGCGTGCGCGGGGGCGTCGGCGCCTCCACCGTCGCCAGCTCGATCGCCTGGCTGATGGGGGAAAATGGCGGCCACAGCACCGCATTGCTCGATCTCGATGTCCATTTCGGCACCGGCGCGCTGTCGCTCGATCTCGAGCCCGGCCGCGGCCTGACCGACGCGATCGACAATCCGGCGCGTATCGACGGGCTGTTCCTCGAACGTGCGCTGGTGAAGGCCAATGACAAGCTGTCGGTTTTGTCGGCGGAAGCCCCGATCAACAATCCGATCATCACCGATGGCGGCGCCTATTTCCAGCTCCAGGAGGAGATGAAGGGCGCGTTCGAATGCACCGTCGTCGATGTCCCGCGCATGATGATGGTCCAGCATCCGCATCTGTTCCACGACGTCCAGTCGGTGGTGCTAGTGGTGGAGTTGACCCTCGCCGCGACGCGCGACACGATCCGCATCCTCGCCTGGCTGAAGAACAACGCGCCCCAGGCCGGCGTACTGGTCGTCGCCAATCGCGTCCACCCCAGCCTGACCGAGATCAGCCGCAAGGATTTCGAGAACTCGATCGAACGCGAGATCGACTTCATGCTGCCCTATGACCACAAGCAGGCGGTCAACGCCGCCAAGCTCGGCAAGCCGATCGCCGAAGCGGGCAAGAGCTCCAAGCTCGGCCAGGGCATGGCCCAGATTGCCGAAAGGCTGCTGTCGCTCGTCAGTGACGATGGCAGCGCCGACGGGAAGAAAAAGGGATCGCTGCTCGACGAACTCGCCGCGATATTCGCGCCGAAATCCAAGATCGCGAAGAAGTGAGCGCAGGCCGTTGAGCGACAGGGTGCGCCCCTTGCCATGCTGACGATGTTCTTCATGATGGTCATGGCGGTGGTCATGACGATGTTCTTCTTCGTGCTCGCCCGGCCGCCGGCGCAGCGCGCCTTCACCAAGCGTCTGGCAACGGTGCGGGGACGCTATAATGTCAATGGCGAGCCCGCCGTCAGCGATCAGGTCCGCAAGCTGCTCGCCAGCCGCGCCTCGATGGCGAAGCGGGATAAAACCTTCCTGGGCCATTTTCTGCCCGATCCGGCCGACATCACTCGCCGCATCGAGGCCGCAGGCCGGAAATGGACGGTCCGCCACTATTTCATCGGCATGGGCGCGACCTTCGCGCTGCCTTTCCTGATGCTGCCGATCGCCGGCCTGCCTGTCTGGATGGCGCTGATCGTCGCGATCGCGGCCGCGCTGGCGCTGCCCCCTATGTTCCTGAACGCCCTCGGCAAACGCCGTATCGCTCAGTTCGTGACGCGCTTCCCCGATGCGATCGAGTTGCTGGTGCGCGGGCTGCGCGCGGGCCTGCCGATCGCCGAGACGATGGGCGCGATCGCATCGGAGATAGACGGACCGGTGGGCAGCGAATTCCAGGCGGTGAGCGATCGGATGAAGATCGGCCGAACCCTCGAAGGGGCGCTGCAGGAGACCGCCGACCGGCTGGGCACGGCCGAGTTCCAGTTCTTCGTCATCACCCTCGCCATCCAGCGGGAAACCGGCGGCAACCTTGCCGAAACGCTTTCCAACCTGTCCGATGTTCTGCGCAAGCGCATGCAGATGAAGCTCAAGATTTCGGCGATGTCGTCCGAATCCAAGGCCTCTGCCTATATCATCGGCGCGCTGCCTTTCATCGTCTTCGGGCTGATCAGTTTCATCAGCCCTACCTATATGGCGGGCTTCTTCACCGATCAGCGGCTGATGATCGCGGGCATGGGCGGGCTGATCTGGATGTCGATCGGTGCCTATATCATGCGCCAGATGATCAGCTTCGAGATCTAGGGGTCCTGGATGGAACACGCCGTCACCCCCCAGTTCTTCAGCACGCTGCTCTCGATCGGCATCGCGCTGACAACCGCGATCATCATGCTGATCGTCGGGCACAGTCTGGTGCGGTCCTTCGCGCGCGATCCGATGGCCCGGCGGGTCCGCGCGCTCAACGACCGGCGCGAACAGCTCAAGGCCGGTGTCGCCGCCTCCAAGACGCGCCGCCGCGCCAAGATGGAAAAGAAGGCGAGCATTTCGATCAGCCGGATGAAGGCGATCCTCGGCAGCATGAAGATGCTGCAGGACAGCCAGCTGAAGGCCGCCTCGCTCAACCTCGCCCGGGCCGGCATCCGCACCAAGGATGCCGCGATCACGGTGATCTTCTTCCGCCTGGTCGCCCCGATCATGATCGGCGGCACCGCGGCGATCGGCGTCTATGTCCTCAAATGGTTTCCTGAGGCGAGCGCGTTCAAGCAATATATGATCGTCGCCGGCAGCCTGCTCGCCAGCTACAAGGCGCCCGACATCTATGTGAAGAACCTCGTCACCAAACGGCAGGCCGCGATCCGCAAGGCGCTACCCGACGCGCTCGACCTGCTGGTGATCTGCGCCGAGGCGGGCCTGTCGGTCGATCTTGCCTTCAACCGGGTCGCGCGCGAACTATCCAAGGCCTATCCCGAACTGGGCGACGAATTCGCGCTGACGGCGATCGAACTGGGCTTTCTGACCGACCGGCGCCAGGCCTTCGAGAATCTCGCCCAGCGCGTGAACCTCGATTCGATCCGTGGCGTCGTCACGACGATGATCCAGACCGAGAAATATGGCACGCCGCTGGCTGGCGCGCTGCGCGTCCTTTCCGCCGAATTCCGCCACGACCGGATGATGCGCGCAGAGGAAAAAGCCGCGCGCCTGCCCGCGATCATGACGGTCCCGTTGATCCTGTTCATCCTGCCGGTGCTGTTTATCGTGATCCTCGGGCCGGCGGCCTGCTCGATCAGCGATAATGTGATGCACTGATCCAGATTAGTATCCCGGCGAATTCCAGTGTCGTTACGGAACGGTTCGCCTCCGCATCGGTTCTAGCCCTCACGATATCGGAGGGCCCAACATGCCTGAATTCACCACGAACCAATGGGTGATCATCGCCCTGGTGCTGTTGCTGGGCTGGTTCCTCGGCTTGTTCACCCTGTCGGGTGGGCGCAAATGGAAGAAAGCTTTCGAGCATGAGCGATCCCGGCGGATCGCCGCCGACAGCGAGGTCGACACGCTCTCCGCACAGGTCGCCGAACTGACCGGCGAACGCGAGCGGCGGATCGCCCTCGAACAGGAGCGGGACAATCATCTCGCACGCGCCACGGCCGCCAATCAGCGGATCGAGGAGCTGGAAAGCCGGAGCGCCGCCATCAACGCCGACACCGCCGGGTCGATCGCGGCTGCCGCGTCCGGCAAGCGCGACGATCTTGCGCGCATCTTCGGCATCGGGCGCGGCGGCGAGATGCGGCTCAACGCACTGGGCATCAACCGCTACAGCGACATCACCGCGCTGTCGCCGCAGGATGAGGCCGCGCTGGAAGGCCGCATGGGCATCGCGCCCGGCACCATCGCAGATGAACGCTGGCGCGAGCAGGCCGAAATGCTCCGTCAAGGCTTCATCGACGAGCATGCCCGACGATTTGCCTAGAACATCGTGCGCTAAATCCGATCGGTTCGTCCCGAGAAGCCACTTATCTCCGCATTCCGCCGAAAGCAGCCGGAGCTGTGGTCGTTGACGATGCCCACTGCCTGCATCCAGGCATAGACGATCGTCGGCCCGACAAATTTGAACCCGCGCTTCTTCATGTCCTTCGATATGCGCTCGGACAAAGCGGTGCTCGCGGGGACATGGCGGCCGTCGCCGCGTAGCGGCTCGCCATCGGTGAAGCTCCAGGCATAACCGGCGAAATCCTCGCCGCGCTCGCGCATGGCGATATAGAGACGCGCACCCGCGATCGTCGCCTCGATCTTGGCGCGTGCGCGGACGATGCCGGCATCCGCCATAAGCCGCTCCACATCCGCCTCGCCGAAGCGTGCTACCACATCGGGATCGAAGCCGGCAAAGGCGTCGCGGAACGCCGCGCGTTTGCGCAGGATAACGATCCAGGAGAGCCCCGCCTGGAAGCCTTCCAGCATCAGCATCTCCCACAACATGCGGGAATCGCGCTGCGGCACGCCCCATTCGCTGTCATGATAGGCGGACATGAGCGGGTCATTGTCGGCCCAGCCGCAACGCACGGGCGGGCTCATGCCGCTTCGCTCCCCAGCAACCGTAGAGTCGCCGGGTCGCGGCGCCCGTCAAACCAACGATCGAGCGCGGCCGCAAACAGACGTTCGCCGTTCGCCGCCTCAAAAAGGGTCAGGGAAGAACGCAGCTTCAGAGCATCGCCATCGCCAAATATCTCTTCGATTCGGCTGCCGGTGTCGAGATCCTGCAGCGCCTCCACAAAGACGCGCAGCCGAGGCCCCAGCAACGGATGGGCAAGATAGGCGCCCGCTTCATCGAGCGAACGGATCGCATAATGCTGCGCCGTCGCACTGCGTCCCAGCCCGGCCAGCTGGGGAAAGATGAACCACATCCAGTGCGTCCGCTTCCGGCCGCGACGGACTTCGGCCAGTGCGACCTCATAGCTGGCCTCCTGAGCCACGACGAATCGATCAAGATCGAAGGCGTCGCCCATCACTGCTCCTGTTGCTTCGCCCATTGCCCACATGCGTCTGAATAGCTCCCGAACATGACAGGTCATGTCATAGAACAAATCAGGAACCTTTCAAGGGGAAGCTATGGCTGGCAGCAGGCTGCCACAGGGAACTCAGCCGCTGCGGTCGCCATTGGCGGCATCGCCGCGCTGGCCGGTCTGGCGCGATCCGCCGGCCCGTGTATCGATAACGAAGCGACTCAACTCATGCCACGCTTCGGACGTGGGTTGCGCTGGCCGGAACCGATCCGGCGCACGGTTACGCTCGTGCATCCTGCCTCCCTTCTGCCCTCGCCCCCTGTTGAGAGGCCTGAACACTCCAGGTGCGCGGCACTGGCCACGCCGATCGAAGCTACGATGATTCAGGCGAAAACCCTAAGGGAATTTCAGCGGCTCCGCGCCGCGCGCATCTTGCCATATTTGGTGGTGCGGGTGCCGGGCTTGCCGCTGCTCGCATGACCGCGCACCGGCGCGCGATGCTCGTCCACCGGCAGACCGAGCTCTTCCTGCTCCAGCTTGCGGATCTCATCGCGCAGGCGGCCGGCTTCCTCGAACTCCAGGTCGGCTGCGGCGGCGCGCATTTTGCCTTCCAGCTCCTCGATATAGGCGCGCAGATTATGGCCCACCATGTGGGGCCGGTCCTCAATGCCGATATCCACCGTAACCTGATCCCGCGATGCCAGATGGCCGACGATATCGGTGATGTTCCGGCGGATCGTCTCGGGCGTAATGCCATGCTCGCTATTATACGCTTCCTGCTTCTCGCGGCGGCGCGACGTCTCGGCCATGGCCCGTTCCATCGAGCCGGTGACGCGATCGGCGTAGAGGATCACCCGCCCGTCGACGTTCCGCGCGGCACGACCGATCGTCTGGATCAGCGAGGTTTCCGACCGGAGGAAGCCCTCCTTGTCGGCATCGAGGATCGCGACCAGACCGCATTCGGGAATGTCGAGCCCCTCGCGCAGCAGGTTGATGCCGACGAGGATGTCATAGACGCCCAGCCGCAGGTCGCGGATCAGTTCGATGCGCTCGAGCGTCTCCACGTCCGAATGCATGTAGCGGACCTTCAGCCCGGCCTCATGCATATATTCGGTAAGGTCCTCGGCCATCCGCTTGGTCAGGGTGGTGACGAGGGTACGATAGCCCTTCTTCGCCGTCTCGCGCGCCTCATAGACGAGGTCGTCGACCTGGCTTTCGATCGGACGGATGTCGATGGGCGGATCGATGAGCCCGGTCGGGCGAATGACCTGCTCGGTAAAGACCCCGCCGGTCTGCTCCATTTCCCAGCTGCCCGGCGTCGCCGAGACATAGACGGTCTGCGGTCGCATGACGTCCCATTCGGCGAAGCGCAGCGGGCGGTTGTCGATGCACGACGGCAGGCGGAAGCCATATTCGGCGAGGGTGATCTTGCGCCGGTGGTCGCCGCGCGACATGCCGTTGACCTGCCCGATCGTCTGGTGGCTTTCATCGACGAACAACAGCGCGTTCTCGGGCAGATATTCGAACAGGGTCGGCGGCGGTTCGCCGGGCAGACGCCCGGTCAGGAAGCGCGAGTAATTCTCGATGCCGGCGCAGCTTCCGGTGGCCGCGATCATCTCCAGATCGAAATTGGTGCGCTGCTCCAGCCGCTGCGCCTCCAGCAGCCGTCCCTCGATCTGCAACTCCTTCAGCCGCTCGGTCAGTTCGAAGCGGATAGCCTCCATCGCCTGCTTCATCGTCGGCCCTGGGGTGACATAATGCGAATTGGCGAAGACGCGGACATAGTCGAGGCTGGCCGCCTTCTTGCCGGTCAGCGGATCGAACTCGACGATCTCCTCGATCTCGTCGCCGAAGAAGGCGATCC
>CAZJXG010000076.1:0-15472 GCA_964549965.1 uncultured Sphingomonas sp.
TGCAGGCGATCGCCGCCGCGCCCGCGCCGTTGACGACGACGTTCATGTCCTTGAGATCGCGGCCGGTGAGGAAGGCGGCGTTGATCAGGCCCGCCGCCGCGATCATCGCGGTGCCGTGCTGGTCGTCATGCATCACCGGGATGTTCATGCGCTCTTTCAGCGCCTGCTCGATAATGAAGCATTCGGGCGCCTTGATGTCCTCGAGGTTGATGCCCCCGAAGCTCGGCTCCATCAGCGCGACCGCGTTGATAAAGGCCTCGGGGTCCTCGGTGTCGAGTTCGATGTCGATCGAATCGACATCGGCGAAGCGCTTGAACAGGACGGCCTTGCCTTCCATCACCGGCTTCGACGCGAGCGCGCCGAGATTGCCGAGGCCGAGGATCGCGGTGCCGTTCGAGATGACGGCGACGAGATTGCCCTTGGCGGTATAGTCATAGGCGGTGGCGGGATCGGCGGCGATCGCCTTCACCGGCACGGCGACGCCGGGGGAGTAAGCCAGGCTCAGGTCGCGCTGGGTCGCCATCGGCTTGGTGGCGACGATCTCGATCTTGCCCGGTCGGCCGGTCGAGTGGAAGAACAGCGCCTCCCGGTCCGAAAACTGAATCTTGCTGTTGCCGCTCTTGTCGTCGCTCATGATCCCGGCCCCCCTCGGTGCCTCTGTAGATTGCCCGGCCCGCTTGTGGGGTATCGCCTGGGAGTCGGCAAGCCGCTATCAGCTGGGAAATGGCGCAAAACGTAAAAATCGATACGGGAACATCCGCATCCGCCCCTACGCCGATGATGGCCCAATATCTGGCGCTGAAGGCGACGGCGGACGATTGCCTGCTCTTCTACCGGATGGGCGATTTCTTCGAACTGTTCTTCGACGATGCGAAGGCCGCCTCGGCCTGCCTCGACATCGCACTGACCGCGCGGGGCGAGCATGATGGCGCGCCGATTCCGATGTGTGGCGTGCCCGCCCATTCGGCCGAAGCCTATCTCGCCCGGCTGATCAAGGCGGGCCACCGGGTCGCGATCGCCGAGCAGACCGAGAGCCCGGCCGAGGCGAAGAAGCGGATGGGATCGAAGGCGCTGGTGAACCGCGCGATCATCCGCGTCGTGACGGCGGGCACTCTGACGGAGGAAGCGCTGCTCGATGCGCGTGCCGCCAACTGGCTGGTGGCTGTGGCCGCCGCGGGGCAGGGCGCGGATCGGCGGCTGGGAATCGCCGCCGCCGATATCTCGACCGGGCGGTTCGAGATAGCGGGGCTGCTGCCATCGGGTCTCGATGCGGAACTCGCCCGGCTGGGCGCCGCCGAGATCGTCGTCCCAGAGGATTTCGACGAGCCGGCCGAACAGGCGGTGCGCTGGCCGCGCGAGCATTTCGATTCGATCCGGGGCGAGGAGCGGCTCAAGCGCCTGCTCGGCGTCTCGACGCTCGACGCCTTCGGGGCGTTCAGCCGCGCCGAACTGGCGGCGGCGGGCGCGCTGATCGCCTATCTCGACCGCGCCGGCCAGGGGAGTCTCCCCTTTCTCCAGCCGCCGAGGCGCCGGGTGGTGGCCGATCATATGATGATCGACGCGGCGACGCGCGAGAGCCTGGAAATCACCCTCGTCCAGTCGGGCATGCGCAAGGGCAGCCTGCTCGATGCGATCGACCGTACCGTCACCGGCGCGGGCGCCCGTCTGCTCGGCTCCGATCTGTCGGCGCCGCTCACCGATGTGGCGGCGATCGAGGCGCGGCTCGATCTGGTCGGCCTGTTCGAGGGCGACGGGGCCTTACGCGATCGGCTGCGCTCGGCGCTCCGCGCGCTGCCCGATCTCGGCCGCGCGCTCGGCCGGCTGGTGGCGGGGCGCGGCAGCCCCAGGGATCTCGGCCAGCTGCGCGACGGGCTCGATCAGGCCCGGCAGCTCCATCAGCTGCTGGAACGGGCCGCGCCGCTGCCGCCGCTGCTGGGGGAGCTGCTGCCCCAGCTGGTCGGCCATGCCGACATCATCGACCTGCTCCGCCGCGCGCTGGTCGCGACCCCGCCGATCGATGCCGCACAGGGCGGCTATATCGCCGAGGGCTATGATCCGCAGCTCGATGTGCTGCGCGGGCAGGGCGGCGAAGGGCGCAAGGCGATCGCGGCGCTGGAGGCGCGCTATCGCGCCGAAACCGGCATCGCCTCGCTGAAGATCCGGCATAATGGCGTGCTCGGCTATCATATCGAGGTCCAGGCGAAACATGCCGATCCGCTGATGGCGGCGGATTCGGGCTTCACCCATCGCCAGACCCTGGCCGGGGTGGTGCGCTTCAACGCGCCCGATCTGCACGAACAGGCGATGAAGGTGGGCCAGTCGGGCGCGCATGCGCTGGCCGCCGAGGCCGCGCATCTCGAGGAGCTGGTCGGTGCCGCGCTGTCGCGTACCGCCGCCATCGCCGCGACCGCCGACGCGCTGGCCCGGCTCGACGTCGCGGCGGGGCTGGCCGAGCGTTCGGCCGAGGGCGGCTGGACCCGCCCGCATTTCGAGCCGCACAGCTGTTTCGACGTGAAGGGCGGGCGCCATCCAGTGGTCGAGGCGGCAGTGGCGACGCAGGGCGGGCGCTTCGTCGCC
Organism: uncultured Sphingomonas sp.; assembly: GCA_964549965.1. Lineage (GTDB taxonomy): Bacteria > Pseudomonadota > Alphaproteobacteria > Sphingomonadales > Sphingomonadaceae > Rhizorhabdus. Next base: position 2,578 of record CAZJXG010000076.1, read on the forward strand.
AATGACTGTTCGCTCAGCGAGCAGGAACGGCTGTGGCTCGTCACCGGCCCGAATATGGGCGGCAAATCGACCTTCCTGCGCCAGAATGCGGCGATCGCGATCCTCGCCCAGGCGGGGAGCCCGGTGCCTGCCGCCAGCGCGCGGCTGGGCATCGTCGACCGGCTGTTCAGCCGGGTCGGCGCCTCCGACAATCTCGCGCGCGGCCGCTCCACGTTCATGGTCGAGATGGTCGAGACCGCCGCGATCCTGGCGCAGGCGACCGAGCGCAGCTTCGTGATATTGGACGAGGTCGGGCGCGGCACATCGACCTATGACGGCCTTGCCATCGCCTGGGCGGTGGTCGAGGCGGTGCACGACATGAACCGGTGCCGCTGCCTGTTCGCCACCCATTATCATGAGCTGACCCGGCTCGCCGAGCGGCTTGACGCACTGTCGCTGCACCATGTCCGGGCGCGCGAATGGAAAGGCGAGCTGGTGCTGCTGCACGAACTGGCTGAAGGGCCGGCCGATCGCAGCTACGGCATCGCCGTCGCCAAGCTGGCGGGCCTGCCGCCGCCGGTGCTCGGCCGCGCGCGGGATGTGCTGAAGAAGCTCGAGGCGGGCCGCGCCGCGACGGGCGGGCTGGCCGCCGGGCTCGACGATCTGCCGTTGTTCGCCGCCGCCGCGCAGGTCCAGGAGGCCGCGCCCGATCCGCTGCGCGCGGCGGTCGAGGATGTCGATGCCGACGCGCTGTCGCCCCGCGAGGCGCTGGAGCTGGTCTACCGGCTCAAGGCGATCGCGCGCGAGGCCCTGTGACCCTCGCCAGTCGCTCGTCGCCTTCGCGCTGACCGGCCGCCTTCGCGGCGCTTGGCATCTTCTATCCGAGCTTCGTGCCGCCCGGTCACGCGGCGGCGGGTTTCATCTTCCTGTTCGCCGCGCTGCACGTGCTGAGATCTGATGCCGTTCATAGCCGGCTTCGTAGTTGGCTAAGCGATATTCGATCTTGGTATAGACCGATTTGCCGAGCTTGACCTCGGTTCCCGTGCCGATCCGCCAACCGTCGCCAATGCCTGACACCTTGAAGGACGGGATTAGCGGCGATGTTCCGGTATAGCCCTCCTTGATCCGCGCATTCGCGTAGCCGCCCAGCACGTAAAGCTTGATGCCGCTACCGACATTCACGCCAGCCCGCGCCACCGCGAAGGGAAGCCGCATGCTATAGGAATTGCAGCCATTTCGGAGAGATCCCATGTCGTTCGTCGTGCGCCGCCGCCGCTTGTCCGGCGCTGCCGTATGTTGGTCGAAGCCGGCTTGGACAGCCGCCGCCGCGGCGCGATGTACCCATCCCGACCATCGACGGGAGAATCCTATGAACAAGCAGACAGGCCGCCTCGGACGGCTCGCCGCGGCCGGAGCGGTGATGGCGCTGGTCGCCGGTGGAGTCGTGGCCGGCCATGCGGCCGCGCCGACCGCCCCCCATGTCGCCCCGGTGCCGCCCGCTCCGCCAGCGGTCCCTCGCCCCCCCGCTCCGCCGATCGCGACCGTTGCGGTGCCGCCGTCGCTTCCCGCCGTGCCCGCGCCGCCCGCGCCTCCGGTACCGCCCGAGGCCGGCCCCATCGACAGGAAGCTCGGCGCCACCGAGCGGGCCGAGCTTCGCGCGGCGATGGCGGAAGCGCGCGAGGCGCACAGGGAGGCGATGCGGGCCCACAGGGACGCCATGCGCGCACAGGGCGAAGCGATGCGGGATGCGGCGGAGGCCCGGCGCGAGGCCTTCGTCGAGGCCGCCCGGGAACGGGATGAGGCCTTTGCCGAGGCCGCCCGGGCACGGGATGAGGCCTTTGCCGAACGCGCGGGGGCGATGCGCGCCATGCCGCGCCATATCGAGGCGGCGCTGGCGAGCGCCCGCAGCTCGATCGCGGGCGCCAAGGGCATGGCCGATGCCGATCGCGCCGCCGCGCTCGATGCGATCGACCGGGCGTTGTCCGAACTGCGGCATGCCCCGATGCGCGGGCCGATGCTGCAATGAGGGCAGGGCGATGGTCGAGGCAGATGGCGACATCTGCGAGCCCGGACATCGCCCCAAATTCTAGGCGGGCCGCAACAGCATCCGCAGCGCGTTGATCGCGCCTCTCAGCCGGTCATGTCCGATCGCCCCGCCGATCGAGATGCGGATGGCGGGTGCCATCGCCGCCGGATCGATCGCGAAACGCTCGCCCGCGACGACCGACAGGCCGAGCGGGCGCAGCCGGGCGCTGATCTCGGCCGGTCGGGGGGCATCGCCGGGCAAACGCAGCCAGAGATGATAGCCTTCGGGGTGCGCCGCGGCGTCAAGGCCGTGGAGCAGCGGGGCCACCAGCCGCTGGCGGGCGATCCCCTCGGTGCGGAGCTGGGCGATCAGATCGGCGAAGCTGTCCTCGCGCAGCCAATGGGTGACGAGCGCCGCGTTGAGCGGCGGCGCCATTACCGCCGTCGCATGGATATCGGCGGCAAGCCGGGCGGCGGTGGCGGCGTCCGGCGCCCGGACATGGGCGACCCGGAGCGCGGGCGAGATGATCTTCGAAACGCTGGCGATGTGCCAGCTGCGTTCGGGGACGAAGGCGGCGAGCGGCGGCAGCGGCCTGGCCGGCAACAGCCCATAGGCGTCGTCCTCGATCAGGGTGAGCCCGTGCCGGCGTACGATCGCGGCGAGCCAGAGCCGCCGTTCGAGGTCGAGCGTCGCGGTGGTCGGATTGTCGTTGGTCGGCACGACATAGACCGCCTTGGCGCCCGCCGCCGCTGCCGCCTGCACCGCATCGGGATCGATCCCGCCCGCATCGGCGGCGACCGGCACGATCTCCAATCCGAGCTGCCGGGCGATCGCGATCAGGCCGGGATAGGTGATGCGCGGGGCGGCGATCCGATCGCCGGGCCGCAGGCTCGCCGCCATGATCGCATGGAGCGCATTCTGCCCGCCCGCCGCGATCACCACCTGATCGGCGCCGGTCGCGATCCCGCGCGCGACATAGGCCGATGCCGCCTCCTGCCGGTCGCGCAGCGCGCCGCCGGTCGGCTGATATTGCAGCAGCGGCGATTGCCCCCCGGCGCGCAGCAGCGCGGCCAGGCCGCGATGGATCGCATCGCTGAGCAGCGCGAAGCCCGGCTGGGGCGGCATGATCATCCCGGCATCGCCGGTCAGGTCGGCCGGCGGCAGCCCGGCACTGTTGCGGACATAGGAGCCCAGCCGCCCCGCGCCCTCGATCATCCCCGCCTCGCGCGCCAGCCCATAAGCGCGGGTGACGGTGGTAAGGTCGACGCCCAGCAACGCCGCCAGCTCACGCTGCGGCGGCAGCCGCTCGCCGGGACGCAGCGTGCCGGTGCGCACCCCCTGCTCGATGGCATCGGCAATCGCCAGATATTTGGGGCCGGGATGGTCGGCCAGATGATCGAGCCAGCTTTGCATGGAGGGGATGCCGGTTATGTATGGTTGATCGATCCATACAAAAATCTATCTCGGGGACAAGCTGTTTGCGTGAGGTGAACCATGGCCGATGCCGCCCCCGAAACCCCGATCGTCTGGCCGAAGCTGGAACCGATCCGTACCGGCATCGCCGGCCGCTGCCCGCGCTGCGGTGAGGGGCGCCTGTTCGCCGGTCTGCTCACCCTGGCCAAAAGCTGCGACCAGTGCGGGCTGAGCTATGATTTCGCCGACCCCGCCGATGGGCCGGCCTTTTTCGTGATCTGCTTCGGCTGCGTGCCCGCCGTCGTCTTCGCGCTGATGCTGGAGATATGGTGGAGCGCGTCCTGGCTGACGCAGCTGCTCGTCACCGGACCGGTGCTGCTCGCTACCTGCCTGGCGCCGCTTCGCCCGCTGAAGGGCTGGCTGGTGTGCAGCCAATATTTCTTCAAGGCGGGCGAGGGGCGGATCAACCGGCCGTGGAAGCCCTATGGCGCGAACGGCCCGACGGTGATGCCCCTTCCTCCCCGGCACGGGGAGGGGGACCATGCAAAGCATGGTGGAGGGAGCGCTAGACTGGGGAATCGCTAGGTTTCGGGAAGGCAGCCCCCCTCCGCGCGCCGGCGAAAGCCGAGGACGCCTAGCCCTCCGCGCCATTCCTCCCTATGTGGGCGGCATGGCCACAAAGTTCGATCTGCTGCCCCAGCGCCGTGCGATCATCGATCGGCGCGCCGTGGCGGATGCGCTGGGGGCGCTGCTGCCCGGAAGCACCGACAGCGCCGCGTTGCGCGCTGGCGGGACCACGATCCTGAAGGCCGCGCTCGACGAGGCGCGTGCGGAGATAGGGCGGCGGCTGGCGGCGGCGCCGACGCGCGGCTCGGAGATCGCGGCAGCCTATGCCTTCCTGACCGATCAGGTCATCCGGCTGATCTACGACTTCACCGTCGAACGCCTCTATCCGAACAATAATCCCTCCTCCGCCGAGCGGCTCTGCCTGATGGCGGTGGGCGGCTATGGGCGCGGCGAGATGGCGCTGCATTCGGATGTCGACATCGCCTTCATCACCCCCTGGAAACAGACCAGCTGGTCCGAACAGGTGATCGAATCGATGCTCTATTCGATGTGGGACCTGGGGCTGAAGGTCGGCCATTCCAGCCGCTCGATCGACGAGATGCTGCGCATGGCGAAGAGCGATCTCACCATCCGCACCGCGTTGCTCGAAGGCCGCTTCGTCTGGGGGGACGAGGCGCTGTATGACGAGGCATCGGTCAAGTTCGCGCGCGATGTCGTCAACGGAACCGCGAAGGCGTTCGTCACCGAGAAGCTGGCCGAGCGCAACGAGCGGCACAAGCGGATGGGGGACAGCCGCTATGTCGTCGAGCCCAACCTCAAGGAAGGCAAGGGTGGGCTGCGTGATCTCCACACGCTCTTCTGGATCGGCAAATATGTCTATCAGGTCCGCTCGGTCGCCGAACTGGTCGACAAGGGGCTGCTGACCCGGGCCGAGCTGCGCCAGTTCCAGAAGGCCGAGAATTTCCTGTGGGCGGTGCGCTGCCACCTCCATGTCGTCGCGGCGCGGCCGGAGGAGCGGCTGACCTTCGATGTCCAGCCCGAAATCGCCCGGCGGATGCGCTATGCCGAACGGCCCGGAAAATCGGCGGTCGAACGCTTCATGCAGCATTATTTCCTGATGGCGAAGCGGGTCGGCGACCTGACCGCCATCTTCCTGGCGCATATCGACGAGACCTTTGCCGGGCGGGGCCGCCGCTTCGGCCTGCCGTCGCTGCGCCGCAAACCGTCGAAGCTCGACGGCTTCGTGCTCGATCGCGGTCGCCTCGCCATCCCGTCCGACGATTTCTTCGCGGCGGATCCGGTGCGGCTGGTGCAGATGTTCGCGATCGCCGACCGGCACGGCCTGGAAATCCATCCGCTGGCGATGCGCGCGGCGGGGCGTGACGGGCGGCTGATCGACAATGCCATCCGCCGCGATCCCAGGGCCAACGCCTATTTCATGGATGTGCTGACATCGCACAACACCCCGGAAACGGTGCTGCGCTGGATGAACGAGGCCGGCGTGTTCGGCCGCTTCGTGCCCGATTTCGGCCGGGTCGTCGCGCAGATGCAGTTCGACATGTACCATCATTACACGGTCGACGAGCATTCGATCCGCGCGATCGGCCTGCTCAACCAGATCGAGAAGGGCGAGCTGGCGGACGATCATCCGCTGTCGAGCAAGCTGCTGCCCAGCCTGGTCCAGCGGCGCGTCCTCTATGTCGCGGTGCTGCTCCACGATATCGCCAAGGGGCGTGGCGGCGATCACAGCGTGCTGGGCGCGGAGGTGGCGGAGAAGCTGTGCCCGCGCTTCGGGCTCAGCGCGGCGGAGACCGAAACCGTCGCCTGGCTGGTGCGCCACCATCTCGCCATGTCGGATACCGCGTTCAAGCGCGACCTGAGCGATTTCAAGACGATCCTCGACTTTGCCGAGCGGGTGCAGAGCCCGGAACGGCTCCGCCTGCTCTTCTGCCTGACGATCGTCGATATCCGCGCGGTCGGCCCCGGCGTCTGGAACAGCTGGAAACGCCAGCTGCTCGGCGATCTCTACCAGGCGGCCGAGGAAGTGCTGCGGCTGGGCCACAAGCAGACCGGCCGCCGCGAGCGGATCGACGCCAAACATGCGCAGCTGCGCCAGCGGCTCGGCTGGGACGAGGCGCGCTTCGCCAAATATGTCACCCGCTTCCCCGAGGCCTATTGGGTGGCCGAAAGCGTCGATATCCTCGAAGGCAATGCCCGGCTGATCGAGGCGTCCGATGCTGCCGCCAAGCCGCTGTCGATCACCACCGCCGCCGATCCCGATCGCGGCGCGACCCTGGTCAGCATCTATGCGGGCGACCATCCGGGCCTGTTTTACCGGATCGCCGGCGCGATCCACCTCGCCGGGGCCAGCGTGATCGATGCGCGCATCCACACGACGCGCGACGGCATGGCGATCGACAATCTGCTGGTGCAGGACCCGTTCGGCCAGCCCTTCGAGGGCGACGACCGGATGAAGCGGCTGTCGATCGCGATCGAGGACGCGCTCGCCAACCGCGCCCGGCTGGTCGACCGGCTGCTCGCCAAGCCGCATGCCCGGCCGCGCGCCGATGCCTTCACGATCGAGCCCGCCGCGCTGATCGATAACCGCGCCTCGAACCGCTACACCGTGATCGAGGTCAACGCCCGCGACCGGCCGGCGCTGCTCTATGCGCTGGCGCATGCGCTGTTCCAGGCGAAGGTGATGATCCATTCGGCCCATATCGCCACCTATGGCGAACGCGCCGTCGACGTCTTCTATGTGGCCGATCTGACCGGCGACAAGATCACCAGTGCGAGCCGGCTCAAGACGCTCGAGCGGCTGGTCGTCGACGCGGCGGCGGGGACGCCGGCGCGCAAGGCGGCGTGATCGGCATTCCCGGCGCACCCCGCGGCGCTTCAGCATGTCCGCGCCCGAACGGCCGAATTACGCGCCGTGGCGCGGCGCTGCATCGCACCATGATTTGACCCGCGACGATGGCCCGGGATATTCTGCGTCATGACCTCTGAAAAACCCTTCGCCGTCCTCGTCACCGGGGGCGCGGGCTATATCGGCAGCCACGCGGTGCTGGCCCTGCTCGACGCGGGCTGGGCGGTGTCGGTGATCGACAATCTCGTCACCGGCTTTCGCTGGGCGGTCGATGGCCGGGCCCGCTTCCATGAAGGTGACATCGCCGACGAGGCGCTCGTCGCGAAGATCCTGGCGGAGGACGGGATCGGTGCGATCCTGCATTTCGCCGGATCGGTGGTGGTGCCCGAATCGGTATCCGATCCGCTCAAATATTATCGCAACAACACCGCCAACAGCCGCAGCCTGATCGAAAGCGCGGTGAAGGGCGGGGTGCGCCACCTCATCTTCTCGTCGACCGCGGCGACCTATGGCATCCCCGACAGCATTCCGGTGCGGGAGGACATGCCGACGGTGCCGATCAACCCCTATGGCATGTCGAAGCTGATGACCGAGACGATGCTGAAGGACGTCGCCGCCGCCTGCCCGATCAACTATTGCGCGCTGCGCTATTTCAACGTCGCCGGCGCCGATCCGCAGGGCCGCACCGGCCAGTCGACCGCGGGCGCGACCCACCTGATCAAGGTCGCGGTGGAGGCGGCCCTCGGCAAGCGCGTCGAGGTGGCGGTGTTCGGAACCGACTATGCGACTCCGGACGGGACGGGAGTGCGCGACTATATCCATGTCAGCGACCTCGCCGACGCGCATCTTCATGCGCTCGACACGCTGATCGCCGATCCGGCGGCCAGCCATGTCATGAACTGCGGCTATGGCCGGGGCTTTTCCGTGCTGGAGGTGCTCGATTCGGTCGAGCGCATATCGGGCGGATCGATCGTCCGGCGGATGGAGTCGCGCCGCGCGGGCGACCCCGACGCGCTGATCGCCGACAATGCCCGCATCCTGGCGACGACGCCGTGGCGGCCGAAGCTCGACGATCTCGACACGATCGTCGCCCATGCGCTGGCCTGGGAGAAGAGTCTTTTGATTTAGCCCTCAAACGCCGGGCGCGAGGCATCCGCCTCGCTTGGCTTCCTCGCATAAGCTCGGGCGGCCTTTGGCCTTGTGGGACGCGCAACGCGTCCCGATGCCGGGCTCCATGTCAGAGTTATCGAGGTTCGAAGAGGCAAGCGCGAAGAGCGCGTCCGAGCGTTAGCGAGGAAGCCAAGCAGGGCGGATGCCCTGCGCCCGGCGTTTGAGGGCGCAGACAAAAACTAAAACTCCGCGTCGAGCTCCTCGACTTCCTCGGGTTCGGATGACGCGGCTTTCATCCATTGCTGGAGCAGCGGCCAGTCGGTGATCGTCTTCACATAGCCCTGACACGCGGCATCGAGCGGTACCGAATAGGTGACGAAGCGCGTGGCGACCGGCGCGAACATCGCGTCGGCGACGGTCGGCTGCGCGCCGAACAGCCATGGGCCGCCATAACGCTGCAGGCAGTCCCGCCAGATCGACTGGACGCGTTCGATGTCCGGCCTGGCGCCCGCGAAGATGCGGAAGCTCTCGTGCCGCGCCCTGAGGTTCATCGGCAGGGCCGAGCGCAGATTCTGAAACCCCGAATGGATTTCGCCGGAAACCGACCGGCAATGCGCGCGGGCGAGCTTGTCGGCGGGATAGAGGCCGGCGTCCGGAAAGCTCTCGTTGAGATATTCGGCGATGGCGAGCGTATCCCAAACGCTGGCGCCTTCATGGGTGAGGCGCGGCACCAGCACCGAGGGTGAGAGCAGCAGCAGCTCGGCGCGCTGGCCGGGGGCGTCGATCGACACCGTCTCCTCGGTCGGGTCGAGTCCGGCCAGCCGGCAGAGCAGCCAGCCCCGCAGCGACCAGGATGAATAGTTGCGGCTCGAAATCGTCAGGACGGCTTGCGGCATCGGCATTCCCCTGCGCCGATATGACATCATTCCGGCAAGCAGGTCAAAATTTATGTGGCGGTGCAGCATGAAATCGCTGGATGCCGCGGGACAGGCTCGTTAACCTCCGTCCGGCGGGGGCTTTAGCTAATGCTGTACCAGCTGTTTCAGACGATGACCGACCTGGCCGAGCCGATGCGCATGTTCGCATCCGCCGGGCTGACATCGCGTCCGATGCTGGGCCGGTTCGGTGAGGAGCCGATCGCCAACAGCCTGTTCGCCGCGCTCGACATGGTCGCGCACACCCGGCTGACTGCCGATCGCCCCGATTATGCGATCGGCAGCGTGATTTCGGGCAATGCCGAACTGGCGGTGCGCGAGGAGGTGGTCGCCGCGACACCCTTCTGCGACCTGCTCCATTTCGCCAAGGCGGAAAGCGCCACCCGCCAGCCGAAACTGCTGCTCGTCGCACCGATCTCGGGCCATTTCGCGACCTTGCTCCGCAACACGATCCAGGTGCTGCTGCGCGATCACGACGTCTATGTCACCGACTGGAAGAATGCGCGTGACGTGCCGGTGTCGGCCGGCAGCTTCGGCTTCGACGACTATGTCGACCATGTCGTCCACTTCCTCGAACAGATCGGCGCGCCCGCGCATCTGATGGCGGTGTGCCAGCCCTGCGTGCCCGCGCTCGCCGCGGTGGCGCTGATGTCGAAGGACCATAATCCCGCGACGCCGCGCAGCCTGACCCTGATGGGCGGTCCGGTCGACGTGCGGGTCAACCCGACCGTGGTCAACGATCTCGCCAATGCCCATGATTTCCAGTGGTTCGCGGACAATCTGATCCACAGCGTGCCATGGCGCTATGAAGGGCGCGGGCGGAAGGTCTATCCCGGCTTCCTCCAGCTCACCGCCTTCATGGCGATGAATTCCGGGCGGCATTTCGAGCAGCACCGGGTACTCTACAAGCATCTCGCCGATGGCGAAGTCGAGGAGGCGAAGGCGATCCGCGATTTCTACGACGAATATTTCGCGGTGCTCGACCTGACCGCCGAATTCTATCTCGAGACGATCGACCGGGTGTTCCAGCGCGCGCTGCTGGCCAAGGGCGAGCTCGATTATCGCGGCCAGCGGATCGATCCCGGCCTGATCCGGCGCACCGCGCTGCTCACCGTGGAGGGCGAGCGCGACGATATCTGCGCGGTCGGCCAGACCTCGGCGGCGCATGACCTGTGCAGCGGGCTCAGGCCGCATATGAAGCGCCATTATCTCCAGGCCGGGGTCGGCCATTATGGCGTGTTCAGCGGACGGAAATGGGAAAACCAGATCTACCCGCAGGTGAGGGCCTTCATTCTCGGGGCGGAGTAAGGTCTCTACCGCACTATATTGGCGTACCCTTCCCCGTTGGTCATTGCCGCCCTTAGGTTGCAAGGCAGTCGAAGGGCGGGAATGACGGTGGGAAACCTAGCGAGCTACCTCACGCCCGTTTCATAGACTGATGTCGCGAGGTTCGAAGAGGCAAGCGCGAAGAGCGCGTCCGAGCGATAGCGAGGAAGCCAAGGTCAGCGGATGCTGGCCGCCCGGCGTTTGAGGGCCCAAGCAAAAAGCGCAAAAAAAGGGCCAATCCCCGGAAGGATCGGCCCTGAAAGTTTTAGGAGAGGATGCCTGAAAGGCCCGTTCTTTGTGCAGTTGCGAACGGCAAATTGCAAGAAAAAAATTTGCGCACCGCACAATTTTCCAGCAAGTATCTCATAATGCGCTATATTTTACCTTCATGACTGTAAGCCTGCGGCGTGTCTCGCCAATTCTGCTCGCACATGCGAGCAGTTTCGGGTGGATTGCCACCGGGCGCGCGCACCGCCATGTTTCGCGGCGTTGAAACAGGGGGCGCCGATGAAGGACGAATCGATGGATCGCGGCGGCGTGCCGGCGGGCATCAGCCGCGAATTGACCGTCCGGGGATTGATCCTGGGCGCGTTGATCACATTGATCTTCACATCGGCCAATGTCTATCTCGGGCTGCGGGTGGGGCTGACCTTCGCCACCTCGATCCCCGCGGCGGTGATCTCGATGGCGGTGCTGCGATTCGTCCGCGGCGCGACGATTCACGAAAACAACATCGTCCAGACGGTGGCGTCCGCGGCCGGGTGCATCGCCGCGATCATCTTCGTGCTGCCGGCGCTGATCATGGTCGGCTGGTGGCAGGGCTTCCCCTTCTGGCAGAGCTTCCTGCTCTGCGCGGCGGGCGGGATGATGGGCGTGGTGCTGTCGGTGCCGCTGCGGCGCGCCCTCGTCACCGGATCGGAACTGCCCTATCCGGAGGGCGTCGCCGCCGCCGAGGTGCTGAAGGTCGGCACCGGCACCCGCGAAGGCGCGGCCGAGGCGCAGGCGGGACTGCGGACGATCCTGGTCGGATCGATCGCCTCGATGGGTTTCGCGCTGTTCGCCGCGACCCGGCTCGCCGCGGCCGAGGCATCGACCTGGTTCCGGCTGGGCGGCAGCTATGCCGCCACCGGGATATCCGCCTCGCTCTCCTTCGCGCTGCTCGGCGCCGGCCATCTGGTCGGCCTGTCGGTCGGCCTGGCGATGGGGCTAGGGCTGGTCATCGCCTTCGGCATCGCGACCCCGATCCTGTCGGCGATCGCGGCGACGCCGGGGCCGGCGGAGGCGGCGGCGCTGGCGGTGTTCGGCAGCCAGGTGCGCTTCTTCGGCGCGGGCGTGATCGGGGCGGCGGCGATCTGGACGATGGGCAAGCTCGCCCGGCCGCTGTGGCGCGGCATGGCGGCGGCGATCGCCGCGTCGAAGGCGCGCAAGGCGGAAGGGGCGCTGCTGCCGATCGAGGAACGCGATATCGGCGTCGGCTGGCTGGCGCTGATCGTCGCCATCGTCGCCCTGCCGATCGTGGCGCTGCTCTATCATTTCGCCGGGCAGGGGCCGCTGGCGCCGCTGGCGCTGCCGCTGTCGCTCGGCTTCTATGTCTATGTGCTGCTGATGGGGGCCTTCGTCGCCGCGATCTGCGGCTATATGGCGGGGCTGATCGGATCGTCGAACAGTCCGGTGTCCGGGCTGGCGATATTGGGCGTGCTCGGATCGGCGCTGCTGCTCGCGGTCGCGGTGCAGCCGATCGCCGGGGCGGGCGCCGGGCCGCATCTCGTCGCCTTCGCGCTGTTCGTCACCGGGCTCGTGCTCGCCTGCGCGGTGATCGCCAACGACAATCTCCAGGATCTCAAGACCGGCCAGCTGATCGGCGCGACCCCGTGGAAGCAGCAGGTCGCGCTGATGGTCGGCGTGATCGCGGGCTCGGCGGTGATCCCGCCGATCCTCGATCTGCTCAACGCCGCTTATGGCTTCGCGCCGCTGCCGGGCACCGGCCTGCCGACCCCGGCCGATCCGCTGCCGGCGCCGCAGGCGACGCTGATCGCCGGCCTCGCGCGCGGCATCCTGGGTGAGGGGCTCGACTGGGGCATGATCGGGATGGGCGCGGGCACCGGCCTGCTGCTCGTCGCGCTCGATGCCTATATGGGCCGGCGCGGCTGGCTTCGGCTGCCGCCGCTCGCGGTCGGCATCGGCATCTATCTGCCGATGGCCGCCACCCTGCCGGTGGTGATCGGCGCGCTGATCGGCTGGCGCTATGACCGGCGCCTTGCCGATCCGGTGTCGCAGCGGATGGGCGTGCTGCTCGCCTCGGGCTTCATCGTCGGCGAAAGCCTGTTCGGCGTGCTGCTCGCCGGGCTGATCGTCGCCACCGGCAGCGGTAGCCCGCTCGCGCTGGTCGGCGAGGGCTATGAAGGGATGGCGATGGCGGCGGGCACGGTGCTCGTCGCGGCGATGCTGATGCTGCTCTATCGCCGGACCGCGCAGGCCGCCGCCGCTGTCGGCTAGCGTGCCTCCCGCAGGGAAAGTGAGGAAATTTCGGTTGAATTTAAGGGTGTTGGCGCTGAATAGATTTCGCTAGCTCTGCAATGATCATCGCGCATTCCGAGGCTGAAAGTTCATCGTGCTGTGCGGCAAATGTCAACATGGGAACAAGCGAAGAAATAGGCACTTCGCTAGAACTCC
>CAZJXG010000077.1:0-15459 GCA_964549965.1 uncultured Sphingomonas sp.
CCTATATGCAGGTCGAGATGAAGAACCTGATCGACGGGCGCAAGAACAACGTCCGCTTCCGGTCGGCCGAGACGGTCGAGCGGGTTCGCCTCGATACCACCGATTTCCAGTTCCTGTTCGCCGAGGGCGACGACCTGACCTTCATGGACAAGGCCACCTACGAACAGATCACGCTGCCGCGCGATCTGCTCGGCGATGCGGCCGCCTTCCTGAACGACGGCATGGACGTGGTGATGGAGCTGTATGACGAGCGCCCGATCTCGGTGCAGCTGCCCGACACCGTCGAGGCGATGATCGTCGAGGCCGATGCGGTGGTGAAGGGGCAGACCGCCTCGTCCAGCTACAAGCCGGCGCTGCTCGAAAATGGCGTCCGCGTGATGGTGCCCCCGCATATCGCGAGCGGCACCCGCATCGTCGTCGATGTGTACAGCCAGGAATATGTCCGCCGGGCGGACTGATACTTCCCCCCTCCCTGCCAAGGGAGGGGCCGGGGGTGGGTTACGTCGGTTGTTGTAGCAACCCGGCGTGCCACTCCGACGGACCGACCCACCCCCCAACCCCCTCCCTTGGCAGGGAGGGGGGGAGATTGTTTCATGGTAGCCCATTCTGGCCTCATCACCGTCATGGACCGCGCCGCGCGCAAGGCGGCGCCGCGGCTGCGGCGCGACTTCAACGAGGTTCAACAGCTCCAGGTGAGCCGCAAGGGTCCGGCCGACTTCGTGTCGATGGCCGACAAGCGCGCCGAGGAGACGCTGGTCGAGGAGCTCCGGCGGGCGCGGCCGGACTGGGGCTTCGTGCTGGAAGAGGGCGGCGAGATCGAAGGCGATCCGTCGAAGCCGCGCTGGATCATCGATCCGCTCGACGGCACCACCAACTTCCTCCACGGCCTGCCCCATTTCGCGATCTCGATCGCGGTGGAAGAGCCGCGCATCGGCCAGAAGCGCGGCGAAGTGACGCAGGGTCTGGTCTATCAGCCGCTCACCGATGAGAGCTTCTGGGCCGAGAAGGGCCGCGGCGCCTGGGTGCAGAGCCAGCGGCTGCGCGTGTCGGCGCGGCGCGACCTGTCGGAAGCGCTGGTCGCGACCGGCATTCCCTTCCTGGGCCATGGCGATATCCGCCAGTGGACCGCGATCTTCGCCCAGATCGCACCCGAAGTGGCCGGTATCCGCCGCTATGGCTCGGCCGCGCTCGATCTCGCCTGGGTCGCGGCGGGGCGCTACGACGCCTTCTGGGAAGCGAGCCTCAACATCTGGGACGTCGCGGCCGGCATATTGCTGGTCCGCGAGGCCGGCGGCTTCGTCAGCGATTTCCGTGGCGGCGATCGCATGCACGAGCGCAACGAGTATCTGGCGACCAATGACGGGCTGGCGACCAAGCTGCACAAGCTGGTGGCGCAGGGCATCAAGGCGGGCTGAGGGTTCTAAAAGGGGCGGCGTTCTTCTCCCCAACCGTCATTCCCGCCCTTCGGCCTGGTCGATCCTCTGTTGGTTTGGAGCCCGTTGGCCGGTGGATTCCCGCCTTCGGCTATGCCGAAGTTTATCCTGAGCGCCTGCAAGGCAGTCGAAGGGCAGGAATGACGAAAAGGAAGAGATGGCGCGACGATCCATGGTCGTCGAAACCCCTCGGAATCCCTCCACCTAATTGCGAATCATTCTCACTGTTCGACGGCTTGCTTCGCAGATGCGCCACGCCTAAACGTCGCCGCAAAGGCCGGATTCCCGGCTCTCTTGCTCGGAGCTCCCTCATGGCGTCAGTCGCCGCCGGATATCTGCCGATCCTGATCTTCCTCGGCATCGCGCTCGTCCTGTCGAGCGCGTTCGTCTTCCTGCCGATGGCGGTGGGGCGGCTGACCGGGGCGCACCAGCCGAACCCGGAAAAGCTCGCCGAATATGAATGCGGCTTCCCCGCCTTCGAGGATAGCCGCGCCCAGTTCGACGTGCGTTTCTACCTGATCGCGATCCTGTTCATCATCTTCGATCTGGAAGCGGCCTTCCTCTATCCCTGGGCGGTCTCGCTCGGCGGGATCGGCTTCGTCGGCTGGCTGTCGATGATGATCTTCCTGGTCGAGCTGCTGATCGGCTACATCTACGCATGGAAGAAGGGAGCGCTGGAATGGGAGTGATTCTCGACCCGGCCCGCAATCCACACCCGCAAGAGGGTGGCGTGATCGCCCCTGATGCCGATTTCTTCAAATCGCTGCAGGCCGAAGTCAACGACAAGGGCTTCCTCGTCACCTCGACCGAGGATCTGTTCCAGTGGGCACGCACCGGATCGCTGTGGTGGATGACCTTCGGCCTCGCCTGCTGCGCGGTCGAGATGATCCACGTCAACATGCCGCGCTACGATCTGGAACGCTTCGGCGCCGCGCCGCGCGCCTCACCGCGCCAGTCGGACGTGATGATCGTCGCGGGCACCCTGTGCAACAAGATGGCCCCGGCGCTGCGCCGCGTCTACGATCAGATGTCCGAGCCCAAATATGTGATTTCGATGGGCAGCTGCGCCAATGGCGGCGGCTATTATCACTACAGCTATTCGGTGGTGCGCGGCTGTGATCGCATCGTGCCGGTCGACATCTATGTCCCCGGCTGCCCGCCGACCGCCGAGGCGCTGCTGTACGGCATCATGCAGCTGCAGCGGAAGATCCGCCGGGTGGGGACGCTGGAACGATGAGCGAGACCGGCTACAGCTTCCCCCGCTTCGCCTCCAATGACGGCGTGGTCGAGGCCGCGACGGCCGCGCTCGGCGACCGGCTGATCGAGACGCGCGAATGCGTCGGGGAGCTTGCGCTCCATGTCGCGCGCGACAGCCTGGTCGATACGATGCGCATCCTGCGCGATGGTCTCGCCTATCAGCAGCTGATGGAGATTGCCGGGGTCGACTATCCCGATCGGCCTGAGCGGTTCGAAGTGGTCTATTGCCTGCTCAGCCTCACCAAGAACCACCGCATCCGCGTCCATGTCGCGACCGACGAGGTGGCGCCGGTGCCGTCGATCACCGGGCTGTGGCCGGTCGCCGGCTGGCTGGAACGCGAAGTGTTCGACATGTACGGCGTGCTGTTCGACGGCCATGCCGATCTGCGCCGCATCCTCACCGATTACGGCTTTCGCGGCCACCCGCAGCGCAAGGATTTTCCGCTCACCGGCTATGTCGAGCTGCGCTATTCGGAAGCCCATAAGCGCGTGGTCTATGAGCCGGTCCAGCTGGCGCAGGACTTCCGCAGCTTCGATTTCATGAGCCCGTGGGAGGGTGCCGACTATATCCTGCCCGGCGACGAGAAGGTTTCTCCGGTCGAGCCCGGCGCGCCGAGCCCGGCACCGGCCAAGACGGACCCCGATCCGGTCGTCGCCAAGGCGCCCGCGCCGACGCCGAAGACCACCGACAGCCCGGCCCAGACCGGCGCGG
Organism: uncultured Sphingomonas sp.; assembly: GCA_964549965.1. Classification (GTDB taxonomy): domain Bacteria; phylum Pseudomonadota; class Alphaproteobacteria; order Sphingomonadales; family Sphingomonadaceae; genus Rhizorhabdus. Next base: position 3,403 of record CAZJXG010000077.1, read on the forward strand.
GCAAGGCGGCGAACGAGGCGGCCGCCAAACCCAGCGCCGCCAAGCCCCAGGGAGGGACCGAATAATGGCCTCTACCTATGAGACGCTGACCCCGGACGCCCAGCAGGGCGAAACCGAGATCCAGAATTACACGATCAACTTCGGCCCGCAGCATCCGGCCGCGCACGGCGTGCTGCGCATGGTGATGGAGCTGGACGGCGAGATCGTCGAGCGGGTCGATCCGCATGTCGGCCTGCTCCATCGCGGCACCGAGAAGCTGATCGAGTATAAGACCTATCTCCAGGCGCTGCCCTATTTCGACCGGCTCGACTATTGTTCGCCGCTGGCGATGGAGCACAGCTATGTGCTGGCGATCGAGAAGCTGCTCCAGCTCGAAGTGCCGCTGCGCGCCCAGTATCTGCGCGTGTTCTTCGCGGAGCTGACCCGCATCTGCAACCACATGCTCAACATCGGCGCGCATGTGATGGATGTCGGCGCGATGACGCCGAACCTGTGGCTGTTCGAAATCCGCGAGGATTGCCTCAATTTCTTCGAGCGCGCCTCGGGCGCCCGCATGCATTCGGCCTATTTCCGGCCGGGCGGCGTCCACCAGGATGTGCCGCTCAAGCTGCTCACCGATATCGGCGACTGGCTCGACACCCGCATGCCGCGCCTGTTCGAGGATGCGATTTCGCTGTTCACCGACAATCGCATCTTCAAGCAGCGCAATGTCGATATCGGCACGGTCAGCCGCGACGATGCGATCGCCTGGGGCTTCTCCGGCCCGATGATCCGCGCCGCCGGCATCCCCTGGGATATCCGCAAGTCGCAGCCTTATGAGGTCTATGACCGGATGGATTTTGAAATCCCGGTCGGCACCAAGGGCGACTGCTATGACCGGATCATGGTCCGCATCGAGGAGGTGCGCCAGTCCGCCCGGATCATGAAGCAGTGCCTGAACGAGATGCCCGACGGGCCGATCGCCAGCCTCGACCGCAAGGTAGTCCCGCCCAAGCGCGGCGAGATGAAGCGCTCGATGGAAGCGCTGATCCACCATTTCAAGCTCTACACCGAGGGCTTCCATGTGCCCGCCGGTGACGTCTATGTCGCCACCGAGAGCCCGAAGGGCGAGTTCGGCGTCTATCTGGTCTCGGATGGCAGCAACAAGCCGTACCGCTGCAAGATCCGCCCGACCGCGTTCAGCCATCTCCAGGCGATGGACTTCATGATGAAGGGCCATATGCTCGCCGACACCACCGCCATCCTCTCGGCGATCGACGTCGTGTTCGGGGAGTGCGACCGGTGAGCAAGCTCCAGACCGCCGAGGCGATGATCGCGCATTACAATGCGCAGGATGCCGACGCCTATGTCGCGCTGATGACCGAGGATGCGGCCGAGGCCGGCTATCGCGGTGCCGTCGTGCGCGACGGCAGGGAAGGCGTGCGATCGGGCCTCAAGGCGATGTTCGCGCAGTTTCCCGAGAACCGCGCCGAGATTCTCACCGGCTATGAGCTCGGCGACTATGTCGTGCTGCACGAGAAGGTGTGGCGCTCGAACGACGCCGAGCCGTTCGAGGTGATGAGCATCTACAGTTTCGAAGGCGACAAGGTGTCGCGCGTGGAGTTCGTGCGCTGATGGCTGACGCAGCCCATATCCCCGACGAGGCCGAGACCCGCGCGCGCTGGGGCGATTTCGCCTGGAGCGCGGAGAATGCCGAGCAGGCGAAGACAATCATCGCCCGCTATCCGCCGGGCCGCCAGCAATCGGCGGTGATGCCGCTGCTCGATCTCGCCCAGCGCCAGGTGGGCGCGGAGACGCAGACCCAGGGCTGGCTGCCGATCCCGGTGATGGAATATATCGGCCAGCAGCTCGGCATGGCCTATATCCGCGTGCTGGAAGTCGCGAGCTTCTACACCATGTATAATCTGGCGCCGGTCGGCCGCTATCATGTCCAGGTCTGCGGCACGACGCCATGCATGCTGCGCGGTTCGGACGACGTGCTCGACGCCTGCTACAAGAAGGGCCTGAAGAAGGGCGCGACGACGCCCGACGGCCTGTTCACGCTGACCGAGGTCGAGTGCCTGGGCGCCTGCGCCAACGCGCCGATGGTGCAGATCAACGACGATAATTACGAAGACCTGACCTTCGAGACGACCACCGCGATCCTCGAGGCGCTGGCGAAGGGCGAGCAGCCGAAGATCGGCCCGCAGATCGACCGTCAGACGAGCTGCCCCGAGGGCGGCCCGACGACGCTCAAGGAGATGGTCAGCGAGAATCACGATTATCGCGGCCGCTGGCCGGAAGCCGGGAACGCACCGGCATGAGCGCGCTGATCGCCATCATCGTCACGATCGTCGTGGCTGTCATCCTGCTCAAGCTGGCGTTCAAGCTGCTGGGCATCATCATCGCGATCGCGATCGGCGTCGCGGTCTATTTCATCGCCGCGAAATTCTTCGGGAAGACGGTATGAGCTGCAACGCTCCCCTTCCCGTCATGCCAGCGGAGGCTGGCATCCATGTCTCTCCCGACATGCGGTGCCGTTCGCGGATACAGACATGGACCCCAGCCTTCGCTGGGGTGACGTTCATTGTTCAGGGCCGCCGTCATGCTTGACGACAAGGATCGCATCTTCACCAATGTCCACGGTTTCCAGCCGTGGAACCTCGATGCCGCCCGCAAGCGCGGCGACTGGGACAATACCAAGGCGCTGATGGCGCGCGGGCAGGACCAGATCATCGAGGACATCAAGGCGTCCGGCCTGCGCGGCCGTGGCGGCGCGGGCTTCCCGACCGGCATGAAGTGGAGCTTCATGCCCAAGGAGCCGAAGCCCGGCAAGCCGAGCTTCCTGTTGATCAACGCCGACGAATCCGAGCCCGGTTCGTGCAAGGATCGTGAGATCATCCGCCATGATCCGCACAAGCTGATCGAAGGCGCGCTGATCGCCGGCTTCGCGATGCGCGCGCGCGCCGCCTATATCTATATCCGTGGCGAGTTCATCTATGAGGCGAAGGTGCTGTTCGCCGCCGTGGAGGAGGCCTATGCTGCAGGGCTCCTCGGCAAGAACGCCGCAGGCTCCGGCTATGATTTCGACGTCTTCGTCCATCGCGGCGCGGGCGCCTATATCTGCGGTGAGGAAACCGCGCAGATCGAGAGCCTGGAGGGCAAGAAGGGCCAGCCGCGCCTGAAGCCGCCTTTCCCGGCCGGCGCCGGCCTCTATGGCTGCCCGACCACGGTCAACAATGTCGAATCGATCGCGGTGGCGCCGACGATCCTGCGCCGGGGCGCCGCCTGGTTCGCCGGCATCGGGCGCGAGGGCAACAAGGGCACCAAGCTCTTCCAGATCTCGGGCCATGTGAACAAGCCCTGCGTGGTCGAGGAGGAGATGGGCATCTCCTTCCGCGACCTGATCGATATCCATGCCGGCGGCGTTCGCGGCGGCTGGGATAATCTGCTCGCGGTGATCCCGGGCGGCTCGTCGGTTCCGCTGGTTCCCGCGGCGCAGATCATGGACGCGCCGATGGACTTCGACGGCCTGAAGGCGCTGGGCTCGGGCCTCGGCACCGCCGCCGTGATCGTGATGGACAAGTCGACCGACATCGTCCGCGCGATCAGCCGGCTGAGCTATTTCTACAAGCATGAGAGCTGCGGCCAGTGCACCCCGTGCCGCGAGGGCACCGGCTGGATGTGGCGGGTGATGGAGCGGCTGCGCACCGGCGAGGCGGCGGTCGAGGAGATCGACATGCTGCTGGACGTCACCAAGCAGGTCGAAGGCCACACCATCTGCGCGCTCGGCGACGCCGCCGCCTGGCCGATCCAGGGCCTGCTGCGCCATTTCCGTCCCGAGGTGGAACGCCGCATCGCCGATCGCGGCAATGCCGGCGGCACGATGATGGAGGCGGCCGAATGAGGTTCGCGCTTCGTCTCGCGCTGGCCGGCCTGATCGCATGCGGCCCCGTCGCCGCATCCGCGCAGGATACCGGCACGCGGGTCAACCGCTACCCCAAGGCCTATGAGAGCAACGACATCGCGCTGTCGGAGCGGGATCGCTCGCGCCAGACGATGCTCGATTATGCGCGCTGCCTGATCCGTTCGAACGGGGTGCGGGTCCGCGCCTTCGTCGCCGACTTTCCCGAGACCCTGAAATATCAGCAACGCGCCAAGCAGATGTCGACCGACGCCTGCATCGGTGACGGCATTCTCGGCTTCAATCCCGGCATCCTCCGCGCGAGCCTCTACACCGCGCTGTATATCGACGGCTTCGGCCGGGCGGCCGGGCCGCTCGCCGGTGATCCGATCGACTATGGGCGCGATGCGGCGGGGCAGGATGCCGACGCCGCGAACCGCTATGTCGTGATGCGCCGCTTCGCCGAATGCGTGGTGCGCGCCGATCCCGCCGCCGCGCGCGATACGGTCGTCGCCCCGATCGGCAGCGGGCGCGAGGACGCCGCCTATGCCGCGCTCGCGCCGCATCTCGGCCCCTGCCTGCCGCAGGGCTCCAACATCCGCTTCGGCCGCACCGCGCTTTCGGGACTGCTGGCCGAAGTCCTCTATCGTCTGTCGACGACCGCTCCATCCGTTGCAGGAATGTCCTGATGCCTAAGCTCAAAGTCGATGGGATCGAGGTCGAAGTCCCCGCCGGTGCCACCGTGCTCCAGGCGTGCGAGGCGGCCGGCAAGGAGATTCCGCGCTTCTGCTATCATGAGCGGCTGTCGATCGCCGGCAACTGCCGCATGTGTCTGGTCGAGGTGAAGCCCGGGCCGCCCAAGCCGCAGGCGTCATGCGCGCTGCCCGCCGCCGATAATCAGGAAGTGCTGACCCAGTCGCCGATGGTGAAGAAGGCGCGCGAGGGGGTGATGGAGTTCCTGCTCATCAACCATCCGCTCGATTGCCCGATCTGCGATCAGGGCGGCGAATGCGATCTGCAGGACCAGTCGATCGCCTATGGCAAGGGGCAGAGCCGCTTCCACGAGAACAAGCGCGCCGTCACCGACAAATATATGGGCCCGATCGTCAAGACGACGATGACGCGCTGCATCCAGTGCACCCGCTGCGTGCGCTTCGCCGAGGAGGTCTCCGGGGTCGAGGAGATCGGCGCGCTCTATCGCGGCGAGAATATGCAGATCACCTCCTATCTCGAGCAGGCGGTGACGAGCGAGCTTTCGGGCAATGTCGTCGATCTCTGCCCGGTCGGCGCCCTGACCAGCAAGCCCTATGCGTTCGAGGCGCGGCCGTGGGAGCTGAAGAAGACCCCCGGCATCGACGTGATGGACGCGGTCGGCACCAATATCCGCTTCGACAGCCGCGGCCGGCAGGTGCTGCGCGTGCTGCCGCGCATCAACGAGGACGTGAACGAGGAATGGGCGTCGGACAAGACGCGCCATGCGGTCGACGGCCTTGTCCGCCGCCGTCTCGACAAGCCCTTCGTCCGCAAGGCGGGCAAGCTGGTCGAGGCGAGCTGGGGTGAGGCCTTCGCCGCGATCAAGGCGGTCAAGGCGGGTGCGTCGGTCGCCGCGGTCGCGGGCGACCAGCTCGACTGCGAGACGATGTATGCGGCGAAGGCGCTGCTGGCGCGGATGGGCTCGACCCTGCTCGAAGGCCGCCAGACCGGCATGGACTATGACGTGTCGAGCATCGCCACGGTCAATTTCAACAGCACGATCGCCGGCATCGAGACCGCCGATGTGATCCTGCTGGTCGGCAGCAATCTCCGCTGGGAAGCGCCGCTGATCAACACCCGCGTGCGCAAGGCGGTGGTCCGGCGCGGCGCGAAGGTCTTCGCGATCGGCGAGCAGGTCGATCTCAGCTATCCGGTGCAGTGGCTGGGCAATGATCTGGGCCTGCTGGGCGCGCTTCCGAAGGATGTGCTCGATGCCTTCGCCGGGGCGCAGCGCCCGGCGCTGATCCTCGGCGGCGGTGGGCTCAAGGCCGGCGCGCAGGGCGCGACGCTCGCGCTGGTCGAGCCGCTCGGGCTGATCCGGGATGGCTGGAACGGCTATAATGTCGTGCATCTGGCGGCCGCCCGCATGGGCGGGCTGATGCTGGGTTACGGCGCCACGGGCGGCATCGCCGATCTGGCCGCCGCCGCGCCGAAGCTGCTGTTCCTGCTCGGCGCCGACGATGTCGATACGTCGAAGTTCGACAAGAGCTTCAAGGTCTATATCGGCCATCATGGCGACGCCGGCGCTTCGGCTGCCGATGTGGTGCTGCCCGGCGCCGCCTATAGCGAGAAGCCCGGCACCTATGTGAACACCGAAGGGCGCGTCCAGCGCGGCGACCGCGCGGTGTTCCCGCCGGGCGATGCTCGGGAGGACTGGGCGATATTGCGCGCGCTCAGCGACGTGCTCGGCCACAAGCTGCCGTTCGACAGTTTCGACGCGCTGCGGGCCGCGATGGCCGCCGAGGTGCCGGCGCTGGGCGTCGAGGGCCTGGCCGACTATGGCTGGTCGATGCCGACGCTGTCCGCCGCGGCCTCGGGGCCGGTCGGCTATCCGATCAAGGATTTCTACCTGACCAACCCGATCGCCCGCGCCAGCGATACGATGCAGCGCTGTTCGGCCGAACTGATCCACGGCCAGAGCTTCGCGGAGGCGGCGGAATGACCGCGCTCTTCCAGACCTGGGGCCTGCCCTTCGCATGGGCCTGGCTCGCCTCGACGATCGTCGGCATCCTCGTGATCGCGCTGCCGCTGATGCTCGCGGTCGCGATGATCATCTATGCCGATCGCAAGATCTGGGCGGCGATGGCGCTGCGGCGCGGCCCGAATGTGGTCGGCCCGTGGGGCCTGCTGCAGAGCTTCGCCGACGGCCTGAAGGTGTTCCTGCAGGAAACCATCATCCCGGCGGCGGCCAACAAGGGCCTGTTCCTGATCGCGCCGATCATCACCTTCACGGTCGCGCTGATCGTCTGGGCGGTGATCCCCTTCGCGCCGGGCGTGGTGCTCGCCGACATCAATGTCGGCCTGCTCTACATCCTCGCCGCCTCGTCGATCGGCGTCTATGGCGTGATCATCGCGGGCTGGGCGTCCAACTCCAAATATCCCTTCTATTCGGCGTTGCGCGCGGCCGCGCAGATGGTCAGCTACGAAGTCTCGATCGGCTTCGTGCTGATCTCGGTCGTGCTCTACACCGGCAGCTTCAACATGTCGGCGATCATCGAGGGGCAGCGCGCCCACATGTTCGGCATCTTCAACGGCTATGGCTTCAACCCGCTGCTGTTCCCGATGGCGGTGGTGTTCCTGATCTCGGCGATGGCGGAAACGGCGCGCGCGCCGTTCGACCTGACCGAGGCGGAGAGCGAGCTCGTCGCCGGCTACCAGACCGAATATTCGTCGATGTCGTTCGCGCTCTACTGGCTCGGCGAATATGCCAATGTCATCCTGATGTGCGGCCTCAACGCGATCCTGTTCTGGGGCGGCTGGCTGCCCCCGATCGACTGGGCGCCGCTCTATATGGTGCCGGGCATCATCTGGTTCTTCGCCAAGCTGATGATCTTCTTCTTCATCTTCTCCTGGGTGAAGGCGACGGTGCCGCGCTACCGCTACGACCAGCTGATGCGGCTGGGCTGGAAGGTCTTCCTGCCGCTGTCGCTGTTCTGGGTGTTCCTTGTCTCGGGGTGGCTGATGCTCACCCGCTACGGAGTCTGATCCGATGAGCCTCGGCTACATCATCAAGTCGTTCACGCTCTGGGAGTTCGTGAAGGCGCACTGGCTGACCCTGAAATATTTCTTCAAGGCCAAGGCGACGATCAACTATCCGTTCGAGAAGAACCCGCTCAGCCCGCGCTTCCGCGGCGAACATGCGCTGCGCCGCTATCCCAACGGCGAGGAGCGCTGCATCGCGTGCAAGCTGTGCGAGGCGGTATGCCCGGCGCAGGCGATCACGATCGAGGCCGAGCCGCGTGACGACGGCTCCAGGCGCACGACCCGCTACGACATCGACATGACCAAGTGCATCTTCTGCGGCTTCTGCCAGGAGGCCTGCCCGGTCGATGCGATCGTCGAGGGGCCGAACTTCGAATATGCGACCGAGACGCGCGAAGAGCTCATCTACGACAAGGCAAAGCTGCTGGCGAACGGGGACCGCTGGGAACCCGCCATCGCCGCCAACCTTGCCGCCGATGCGCCGTACCGGTAATGGCCGCGGTGCCTTCTCAAACCCGGCAAACCCTCCCGTTCGCCCCGAGCGACGTCGAGGGACCCCGCCGAGCGGCAGCGAGGTGCCTTCACTTCGTTCAGGCGGGTGTCTCGACGGCGCTCGACACGAACGGCGTTAGGAAGATCTGACGTGATCCAGACCATCGCCTTCTATCTGTTCGCTTCGCTGGTGATTGCCTCGGGCACGCTCACCATCCTCGCGCGCAATCCGGTGCACTCGGTGCTCTGGCTGATCCTCGCTTTCTTCAACGCGGCGGGGCTGATGATCCTCGTCGGGGCCGAGTTCATCGCAATGCTGCTCGTCATCGTCTATGTCGGCGCCGTCGCGGTGCTGTTCCTGTTCGTCGTGATGATGCTCGATATCGACTTCGCCGAGCTGCGGGCCGGCTTCGCCCAATATCTCCCGTTCGGCGTGCTGCTCGTGATCGTGCTCGCGGCCGAGATGATCTTCGCGGTCGGCGCCTGGCAGGCGGGCGGCGTCGACATGGCCCAGCGGATCGCGCCGACCCCGGCCGAGGTCCCCAATATCGAGGCGCTCGGCACGCTGATCTACACGCGCTATCTCTACATCTTCGAAGGCGCCGGCCTCGTCCTGCTCGTCGCGCTGATCGGCGCGATCGTGCTCACCCACCGGGTGCGCGGCGGGGTGAAGGCGCAGAACGTCAGGGCGCAGAATATGCGCCGTCCCGAGGATGCGACCCGCAACGTCAAGCCGGCCGTCGGCCAGGGGGTGGAGCTGTGATCCACAACCAAACCGTCACCCTGAACTTGTTTCAGGGTCCACCGTGCCACGTGAGCGGTGCTCAAGAGGATGAGTGGATGCTGAAACAAGTTCAGCATGACAGCTCTTTTTGGGGGAGCGATCGCGCATGATCGGTCTGCAACACTATCTCGTGGTAAGTGCGATCCTGTTCGTGATGGGGGTGTTCGGCATCTTCCTCAACCGGAAGAACGTGATCATCATCCTGATGGCGATCGAGCTGATCCTGCTGTCGGTGAACATCAACCTCGTCGCCTTTTCCGCCTATCTGGGCGATCTGGTCGGCCAGGTCTTCGCGATGTTCGTGCTGACCGTCGCAGCCGGCGAGGCCGCGATCGGGCTGGCGATCCTCGTCATCTATTTCCGTGGCCGCGGCACCATCGCGGTCGACGACATCAACCGGATGAAGGGGTGATCGTTCGGTCATGATCACGGCAATCGTCTTCCTGCCGCTGCTCGCGGCGATCGTCGCGGGCCTCGGCAACCGCATGCTCGGCAATGTCGTTGCCAAGAGCATCACGACCGGCGCGCTGTTCGCATCCTGCGCGCTGAGCTGGCCGATCTTCTTCGGCTTCATGAGCGGTTCGATGACCGCGCATGTCCATCCGGTGCTGACCTTCATCCAGTCGGGCGATCTCGCCGTCGACTGGGCGCTCAGGGTCGACACGCTGACGGCGGTGATGCTGGTGGTGGTGACGAGCGTCTCCAGCCTCGTCCACCTCTACAGCTGGGGCTATATGTCGGACGATCCGAGCCAGCCCCGCTTCTTCGCCTATCTCTCGCTGTTCACCTTCGCGATGCTGATGCTGGTGACGTCGGACAGCCTGGTGCAGATGTTCTTCGGCTGGGAAGGCGTCGGCCTCGCCTCCTATCTGCTGATCGGTTTCTGGTACCATAAGCCCAGCGCCAATGCCGCCGCGATCAAGGCCTTCGTGGTCAATCGCGTCGGCGATTTCGGCTTCTCGCTCGGCATCTTCGGCACCTTCCTGGTGTTCGGCACCGTCTCGATCCCGGAGATCCTGGCGGCAGCCCCCGGCTATGCCAATGCCTCGATCGGCTTTCTCGGCGCGCGCGTCGATCTGATGACCCTGCTCTGCCTGCTGCTGTTCGTCGGCGCGATGGGCAAGTCGGCACAGCTCGGCCTGCACACCTGGCTGCCCGACGCGATGGAAGGCCCGACCCCGGTGTCGGCGCTGATCCACGCCGCGACGATGGTGACGGCCGGCGTGTTCATGGTCTGCCGCCTGTCGCCGATGTTCGAGGTGAGCGAGACGGCGATGCATGTCGTCACCTATGTCGGCGCCGCCACCGCGCTGTTCGCGGCGACGGTCGGCACCACCCAGACCGACATCAAGCGCGTCATCGCCTATTCGACCTGCTCGCAGCTCGGCTATATGTTCATGGCGGCCGGCGTCGGGGCCTATGGCGCGGCGATGTTCCACCTGTTCACCCACGCCTTCTTCAAGGCGCTGCTGTTCCTGGGTGCCGGCTCGGTGATCCACGCGATGCACCATGAACAGGACATGCGCTATTATGGCGGTCTGCGGAAACATATCCCGATCACCTACTGGGCGATGATGGCGGGTACGCTGGCCATCACCGGCGTCGGCGTGCTCGGGGTGTTCGGCTTCGCGGGCTTCTATTCCAAGGATGCGATCATCGAGGCCGCCTTCGCCAACGGCTCGTCCTCGGCGGGCGTGGCCTTCGCGGTCGCGGTGTTCGCGGCGCTGCTGACCAGCTTCTATTCCTGGCGGCTCGTCTTCCTCACCTTCTTCGGCAAGCCGCGCTGGGCCGGTTCGGAGCATATCCAGCATGCGGTGCATGACGCGCATGGCCACGGCCATGACCATCATGACGCGCCGTCCGAAGAGGATGCGGGTCATGATGCGCATTCGCATGGCGGCGATCACGGCCATGATCATGGCCACGCGCTCGAAGGCGATGCCGGCTATCATCCGCATGAAAGCCCGCCGGCGATGCTGATCCCGCTCGTCGTGCTGACCCTCGGCGCGATCCTCGCCGGTTTCATCTGGGCGCCCTATTTCATCGACGCTGAGCATGGCGGCGCCTTCTGGGCGGGCAGCCTCGCCTTCGACGGGCATCTGATGCATGCGATGCACGAAGTGCCGCTCTGGGTGAAACTGTCGGCGACGGTGGTGATGATCACCGGCTTCCTGATCGCGCTATGGGCCTATGTGCTCGATCGCACGGTGCCGGCGCGCTTTACCGCGCAGTTCAGCGTTCTCTACGATTTCCTGCTGAACAAATGGTATTTCGACCAGCTCTATCATTATGTCTTCGTCGTTCCGGCCTTCTGGCTCGGCCGTTTCTTCTGGAAGAAGGGCGATCAGGGCACGATCGACCGCTTCGGCCCGAACGGCATCGCCGCGCTGGTCGCGGGCACCGGGGCCTATGCGCGCCGCGCGCAGACCGGATATCTCTATACTTATGCGCTGGTGATGCTGCTCGGCCTGGCCGCCGCCGCGACCTGGGCGATGGTGGGCTGAACCTATGGGCTTTCCGATCCTAACCCTGATGATCGCGCTGCCGCTGCTGGCGGCGCTGGCCTGCCTGTTCGCGGGGGCAAAGGGCGCGCGCTGGATCGCGCTCGCCGCGACCCTGCTCGATTTCGCCCTCGGCATCCTGCTGTGGACGAAATATGAGATCGGCGGGCCGCAGTGGCAGTTCACCGAGAGCGTCGCGCTGTTCGGCCGCTTCGCCTGGGCGCTCGGCATCGACGGCATCGCGCTGCTGCTGATCATATTGTCGGTGTTCCTGATGCCGATCTGCATCCTCGCCTCCTGGGAGGCGATCGAGAAGCGCGTGCCCGAATATATGGCGGCCTTCCTGCTGATGGAGGCGCTGATGATCGGCGTCTTCGCGGCGCAGGACCTGTTCCTGTTCTACATCTTCTTCGAAGCCGGCCTGATCCCGATGTATCTGATCATCGGCATCTGGGGCGGCGCGGACCGCATTTACGCCAGCTATAAATTCTTCCTCTACACCCTGCTCGGATCGGTGCTGATGCTGGTCGCCATGCTGTGGATGGCGAATGAGGCGGGCACCACCGATATCCCGACGCTGATGGCCTATGACTTCCCGGCCTCGGCGCAGACCTGGCTGTTCCTGGCCTTCTTCGCCAGCTTCGCGGTGAAGATGCCGATGT
>CAZJXG010000078.1:0-15346 GCA_964549965.1 uncultured Sphingomonas sp.
TTCGACACCTGGCTCGGGACCAAGCCCTGGCTCCTTTTGGTGATGCTGTTCCTCGGGATCGGGGTCGCCTTCAGGAATATCATACGGATTTCTCAGGAGCGCCCGGAATAGCTTCCGGACGCTTTTGGCATAAGCAGGGGTAAGGCAAGCGTGGCAGCCGAATCGGGCAAAATCGATCCGATGCACCAGTTCCTGATCGAACCGTTGTTCGGGAAGGAATGGGCGATTGCGGGCCATAATGTCGCGTTCACCAACAGCGCGATGTGGATGGCTATCACCTTGGCGGCGATGATGATCTTCATGATCGGCGGCATGAAGCGTGAGCTGGTTCCCGGCCGCTGGCAGGCCGCGGTCGAGAGCTTCACCGGCTTCATCTCCAACATGATGACCACGAACATCGGGCCCGAGGGCAAGACGTTCACGCCCTATGTCTTCTCGCTGTTCATGTTCATCCTGATCGCGAACATCATGGGCATGATGCCGGTCGGTGTGGTCGGCGTTCACCCCTTCACCGTGACGAGCCACCTGACGGTCACCGGCGTGCTCGCCGTGATCAGCTTCGCGATCGTGCTGATCGTCGGCTTCTGGCGCCACGGCTTCCACTTCTTCTCGCTGTTCGTGCCGCACGGCACGCCCGGCTACATGATCCCGCTGATCTTCCTTATCGAGCTGTTTTCCTTCCTGATCCGCCCCTTCTCGCTGGGCTTGCGACTGTTCGTCGCGATGACCGCAGGGCACATCCTGATGAAGGTGCTCGCAGGCTTCGTGATCAACGGCATCAACGCCGGCGCGCTGACCGTCGCGATCGTCTCGATCCCCAGTTTCATCCTGATGATCGGTATCACCCTGCTCGAACTGCTGGTGTGCGCCATCCAGGCTTATGTCTTTGCACTGCTGACCTCGCTCTATCTGAACGACGCGGTCAATCTCCACTGAGTTTCAACACCACACTATCAACCTATTCAACGCTAAGGAGTTTATCATGGACGCAGAAGCCGCAAAGCTGATCGGTGCCGGTCTGGCCGCCATCGGCGTGGGCATGGCCGCGCTGGGCGTGGGCAACGTGTTCGGCTCGTTCCTCGAGTCCGCGCTGCGCAACCCGGCTGCCGCCGATGGTCAGCAGGGCCGTCTGTTCATCGGCTTCGCCGCTGCCGAGCTTCTCGGCCTGCTGGCGTTCGTCGTTGCGATGATCCTGCTCTTCGTCGCCTAACAGTTGATTGCGGGGCCGGTTCGCCGGCCCCTCATGAACTGCAACGACACAGGAAAAATCGATGCCTCAGATCGCCCAGATCGCCGCGACATACGCTTCGCAGATATTCTGGCTGCTGATCATTTTCGGCCTGATCTATTTCGTGATCGGGAAGGGGATGCTGCCGAAAATCGAAGCGACCGTCGACGCGCGTGACCAGAAGATCGCTGCCGATCTTGCCGCCGCCGAAGCCGCCCGTGCCAAGGCCGACGAGACCGAAGCGTCCTATCGGGCCAGGATCGAGGAAGCCCGCGCCGCCGCGCTGAAGGCGACGCAGGATGCCAAGTCCGCGGCGACCGCCGAGGCCGAGAAGCGCGTCAAGTCGGCCGATGCCGAGCTGGCCGCCAAGGCTGCCGAAGCCGATGCGGCCCTCAAGGCCGCTCAGGCAAAGGCACTTGCCGAGATCGAGAATGTGGCCGCCGAGGCCGCGCAGGAGATCATCGCCAAGATATCGGGCATCACCGTCGACAAGGCGGATGCGGCAGGCGCGGTGAAGGCCGCGCTGGCTGCCTGAAGGGAGACGTACCATGTCCGTGAACGGCTCCCAGACCGTGGCCGAAAATCTGGCCCACGCCGCTGCCCTTGAAGGCATGCCCGAGAATGTCAGCGCCGGCCAGGCCGCGGCTGGCACCGAGGAGCATCATGTCGACCCCACCGCGCTGGGCATGACCGCCACGGCGTGGGTGTCGCTGGCGATGGTGGTCGTCATCGTCCTCTTGCTGTGGAAAAAGGTGCCTGCGATCATCGGCACATCGCTCGACAAGAAGATCGCCTCGATCCGCGCCAATCTCGATGAGGCCGCTGCGCTCCGCGCCGATGCGGAAAAGATCAAGGCCGAATATGAGGCAAAGGCCAAGGCGGCCGCCAAGGAAGCCGAAGCGATGCTGGCCCACGCCCGCTCCGAAGCCGATGCGATCGTGGCGCAGGCCCGCACCGATGCCGGCGCGCTGATCGAGCGCCGTGGCAAGATGGCCGAGGATAAGATCGCCGCCGCCGAGCGGGGCGCGATCGCCGAGGTCCGCGCAAGGGCCGCGAGCGCGGCGTCGGCTGCCGCTGCCGCACTGATCGCCGAGCGCAACACGGCCAAGGCCGACAAGGCGCTGGTCGACGAGGCGATCGACGGCCTCGGCAACGTCCGGCTCTAAGTCTCTCCCAATCTAAGTGAAAAGGCTCGCCGAGTGATCGGCGGGCCTTTCTCGTTTACCCTTTTATCACCGCTATTCGTCTAAAGCGCCGATCATGGGCGCAATCGGCTGGATCTGGGCTTGGTTGATGTTGCTGGGCGGGGTGCGCGCGCATCTTGCGCAATCGCTGCCGCGCGAGTTGATCTGGGCGATGATGGCCTCGGGCCTCGTCGCTTTGCCGCTGCTCTGGAACCGCGAACAAGGGGCGCTGGGTGACTGGGCGCCCTCAGGCGTCGTCCGTGGCGCGGTTGCCGTCCTGATCCTCGTCGTGGCCGGGATATCGCGCCCGGACGCGGTGATGGGGCTGATCTCCGCCTGAAACTGCTCGAAAATGGTTGCTTTGTCGCAGGATAGCCACGCCGACATTGCGACATCCCCGTGCTCGCCCTAGATCAGGACCGTGAGCGACACGATCCAGAGCGACCGCTTCAACGAAGAGAAGAGCGCCTATACGGTGCGCGGTTCGGACGCGCCCGATCTCGAAGCGGGCGTCGCCGCGATTCGTAACGTGCTGAACACCTTACCGACCCGACCTGGCGTCTATCGTATGCAGGATGCGCGCGGAGACGTCCTCTACGTCGGCAAGGCACGCGCCCTCCGCAATCGGGTGTCGAACTACACCCAGGTCGCCCGCCTTCCTAAACGGCTGAGCCGCATGGTCGCGCAGACCCGATCGATGACGATCGTCACCACTAACAGCGAGGCGGAGGCGCTGCTGCTGGAGGCGCAACTGATCAAGCGCTACCGGCCGCCCTATAATGTCCTGCTGCGCGACGATAAAAGTTTCCCTTTCATCCTGCTGCGCGAGGATCATGACTTTCCGCGTATCCAGAAGCATCGGGGTGCCCGCCGCGCCAAGGGGCAATATTTCGGTCCCTTTGCCAGCGCGGGATCGGTGACGCGCACGCTGAACGCGCTTCAGAAGTTGTTCCTGCTGCGCTCCTGTACCGACAGCTTCTTCGCCAATCGCGATCGACCCTGCTTGCTCCATCAGATCAAGCGTTGCTCGGCGCCGTGCGTCGATCGCATCGATGCGGATGCCTATGGCGAACTGGTCGACGATGCCAAGGCCTTCCTCACCGGCAAATCGACGCAGGTCCAGAAGAAGCTTGGCGAGGCGATGAGCGCGGCCGCCGATGCGATGGATTTCGAGCAGGCTGCCGTCTACCGGGATCGGCTCCGTGCGCTTACCTTCATCCAGGGCAGCCAGGCGATCAATGCCGAGGGTGTGGCCGATGCCGATGTGTTCGCGCTCGATTGCAAGGCCGGAACCGTCTGCATCCAGGCTTTCTTCATTCGGGGCGGCCAGAATTGGGGGCACCGGGCCTTTTTCCCCGCGCACACCGCCGATGTGCCCGAGGCCGAGGTGCTGGCCAGCTTCTTGATGCAATTTTACGAGGAGGTGCCGCCTCCACGGCTCGTGCTCGTCGGCGCCACGCCGGCCGAAGCCGATTTGCTGGGCGAGGCGCTGTCCGAGCGTGCCGGGCGCAAGGTGCAGATCAAGGTGCCGCAGCGCGGCGATCAGCGCCGGCTGATGGAGCAGGCACGGCGCAACGCGCGCGAGGCACTCGACCGGCGGATGGCCGAATCCACGACCCAGGGCCGGATCTTTCAGGAGATGGCCGATCTTTTCGAACTGGAAGGACCGCCCCAGCGCATTGAAGTCTATGACAATAGCCATATCATGGGCACTAATGCTATCGGGGCTATGATCGTCGCCGGTCCCGAAGGGTTTCGAAAGGGCAGTTATCGCAAGTTCAACATCAAACGTCCCGAAACCGCTCCCGGAGATGATTTCGCTATGATGCGGGAGGTTCTGGAGCGGCGCTTCGCGCGCCTCGAAAAGGAAGATCCGGAGCGGCGGAGCGGCGAATGGCCCGATCTTCTGCTCATCGATGGCGGCAAGGGACAGTTGAGCGCGGTGTGTGAGGTACTGGAGGAAATGGGCGTGCAGGACGTGCCCGTGGTTGGCATATCCAAGGGACCCGACCGCAATGCCGGGCGGGAGCATTTCCACCTGCCCGGCGGGCGCGAGGCCATGCTGCCGCTCAACTCCCCACTGCTCTTTCATCTCCAGCGGCTGCGGGACGAGGCGCATCGCTTCGCGATCGGTGCGCATCGGACGAAGCGTGCCGCGAATTTCACGAAGAGCCCGCTGGACGATGTCCCCGGTATCGGACCGGCGCGCAAGAAGGCGCTGCTGATGCATTTCGGCACCGCGCGTGCCGTCCGTGCAGCCTCGCTCGAGGATCTTGAGCGCGCGCCCGGCGTTTCCAGCGCCATGGCGCGCGCGATCCACGATCATTTTCACGCGGTCGGCTGATGGATACCGAGACATCTCTTGCCGCCGCCGATCCCCCGGCTGAAACGCGTATCCTCATCACGATCGATACGGAGCTGACCTGGCGTCCTGGGCCTGACTGGGAGCGTTGGGAAACCGCTTATGAGCGGTCCTATGAAGCGGCTGGCGTCGGGGTAAGATATCAGCTTCGGGTGCTTGCCCAATATGCGCTCAAGGCCTGCTTCTTTGTCGATCCGATGCCGGCCTGTATCTATGGGATCGAGCCGATCAGGCGGATGATCGAGCCGATCATCGAGGCGGGGCAGGAGGTTCAGCTCCATCTCCATCCGCTCTGGGTCGGTGCGCGCGACGGCCAGACGCGCAGCGAGCGCCAGCTGGCCCGTTACGACGCGGTAGCCCAGCGTGACCTGATCCAGCGAGCCCGCGATCTGCTGGTTGAGGCGGGCGCGCCGGAGCCGATAGCCTTCCGCGCCGGTAATTATTCGGCGAACGACGATACGCTGAGCGCGCTGGCCGAGCTGGGATTCCGCTATGACAGCAGCCATAACGGCCATCAGCATCCGTGGCCCAGTGCGATCGGCCTTCCCCGCGACCAGATAAACCCGGTTGCCCATCGCGGCGTGACCGAAGTGCCGGTGACGCTGATCACCGAGGGGCGAGGCTCGCGTCACCTGCAGATTTGCGCGGTTTCGCTCGGGGAGATCAAGGCGGCGATTGAGCATGCCGGCGCCCAGCATCAGCCGGTGGTCAATATCGTCACCCATAGTTTCGAGCTGGCCAATCGCGCCGGCACCGCGCCCAACAAGATCCACGTCAAGCGCTTCGAAGATCTTTGTGCCTTCCTGTCGAAGGAACGAAAGCGTTTCCCGACCGCCTTCTTCACCGAGCTCGACGCGCTGCCGCTCGACAAGCCGTCCGTCCTGTTGCCCAGTGCGGGTCTGCGTCGCATGGGCCGGCTGATCGAGCAGATCTGGTCCAACCAGATCGAGGAACGCACCAGCTGATTGTCGGCCTCGGCGCTTGCACCTCGCGCCGATCCCATGTTCAACCACCGCCATGCAGCTGCGCACATCCGCCATCATCTGCGCCATGCGCACGCATGGCGAACATGGTGCGATCGTTCGGGCGCTCACCCCGGACAATGGACTGCTGGCAGGCTATGTACGGGGTGGCCGATCGCGGCGGCTTCGCCCGGTACTGGTACCTGGCAACCTCGTAGAAGCCGATTTCCGCGCACGCACGGCCGAACAGCTGCCCGGCCTTACCGTCGAGCTGTCCCACAGCCGGGCCGGCCTGCTGGCCGAGCCGCTTGCGGCGGCCGCGATCGACTGGCTGACGACGCTGACGGCCGTCGCGCTCGCCGAAGCACAGCCCTATCCGCGCCTCTACGCGATGCTCGACGCTGCGCTCGCAGCCATCGAATATGCGCCGTCGGCGCGGGGCTGGGCGGCGGCGGCGGTCCGTTATGAACTGCTGCTGATGGCGGAGCTTGGCTATGCGCTGGATCTCTCGGCCTGCGCCGCCACCGGGCAGCGTGACGATCTGGCCTTTGTCAGCCCGAAAAGCGGAGCCGCCATCTCGCACGCGGCGGGGCAACCCTATGCCGATCGGCTCCT
Source organism: uncultured Sphingomonas sp. (assembly GCA_964549965.1). Lineage (GTDB taxonomy): Bacteria > Pseudomonadota > Alphaproteobacteria > Sphingomonadales > Sphingomonadaceae > Rhizorhabdus. The sequence continues at coordinate 6,352 of CAZJXG010000078.1, forward strand.
GCCGCTGCCGGCTTTCCTCGTCGAATCGGGATCGGAAGAAGAATGGCCGGAGATTTTCGCGGGGCTGCGGTTGACCGGCCATTTCCTGTCGCGTGACATATTGGTGGATCGGCGGGCCGACGTGCTCGATGCGCGCGAACGGATGGTGGCGCGGCTCGCAAGGCTGGCCTGATCATAAACGGATTGCGCCGCGGCTCGTGGCAGGGCAGGGGGCGGCGACCATATTCCATAAGGGGTTCTCCATGTTGATTGCCTTGCTGCCGGGAGACGGCATCGGTCCTGAAGTCATCGCGGAGGCGGTGCGCGTCCTCGAGGTCGTCTGCGGCGACGCGCTCGAATATGAAATCGGGCTGGTCGGCGGCGCGGCCTATAAGAGCGCAGGGCATCCCTTGCCATCCGCGACGCTCGATATCGCCAGGCGCGCCCGGGCGATCCTGTTCGGCGCGGTCGGCGATCCCGATTGCGACGGCCTGGAGCGGCATCTCCGCCCGGAGCAGGCGATCCTTGGCCTTCGCAAGGATCTCAGCCTGTTCGCCAATCTCCGTCCGGCCACCCTGTTCAAGGAACTGGCGGATGCTTCCGCTCTTCGCCCGGAGGTTGCCGGCCAGATCGACATGGTGATCGTGCGGGAGCTCAATGGCGACGTCTATTTCGGTGAGAAGGGGATGCGGAAGACCGCCTCCGGCCGCCGTGAGGGCTATGACGTCATGTCCTATAATGAAGATGAGGTCGCTCGCATCGCTCGCGTCGGCTTCGAGACGGCCCGTGCACGGCGCGGAAAGCTCTGCTCTGTCGACAAGGCGAATGTGCTGGAGACATCGCAGCTCTGGCGCGACGTGGTGATCGAGGTGTCGGCCGACTATCCGGATATCGCGCTCAGCCACATGTATGTCGACAACGCGGCGATGCAGCTGGTCCGCAATCCCGGCCAGTTCGACGTCATCGTCACCGGGAACCTGTTCGGCGACATCCTCTCGGATCAGGCCTCGATGTGCGCCGGTTCGATCGGGATGCTACCCTCCGCCTCGCTCGATGCGAACCAGAAGGGTCTGTATGAGCCGATCCATGGTTCGGCGCCTGATATCGCGGGCCAGGGCAAGGCCAATCCGCTCGCGACCATCCTGTCGGCGGCGATGATGCTGCGCTATTCGCTCGGCATGGCGGCTGAGGCCGATCGGATCGAGACGGCCGTCGCCAGCGCGTTGGCGGCTGGCGCGCGGACCCCCGATCTCGGCGGTAAGCTCAGCACGTCCCAGATGGGCGATGCGGTGCTGGCGGCACTGTAGGAAGGCCACGGCCTCGTCTCGGCTTCGGCTGGGATGAGGCCCCGAGCTTACCGACCCATGAGCGCGCGGGCCGCCGGCAGATAGGTCCTGCCGATCCGGATGCGCTCCTCGTCGACCAGTACCGCGTGCCAGACGCCCATGCCGTCATGGCTCAGCCGCGCGATGCAGTCGCGCCGGACGATGGTCGAGCGATGGAGGCGCACGAACTGTTCCGGGTCGAGCCGGCGTTCCAGCACGGTGATCGTCTGGTGAAGCAGGAAGCTGCGCTGGCCGACATGGAGCCGCATATAATCGCGCTCGGCCTCGATCCGATCGATGTCCTGCGCGGCGATGCGGATCATCTCCGAACGGTGCGGCACCCAGAATTCCTGGGCATGATCGGAATCGCGTTTCGTTTCGGGCGGTGCGCGGCGCCGCTCGATCACCCGGCCGACGGCTCGCGCCAGCCGATCCTGTGCCACCGGCTTCAGCAGATAATCGGTCGCCGACAGGTCGAAAGCCGTCACCGCATATTGATCGAAGGCGGTGCAGAAGATGATCGCCGGCCGTTTGTCGAGCTTCTCGATCGCCTTGGCTACGCCAATGCCGTCGAGACCGGGCATGGCTATGTCGAGCAGCAGCATCTCGGGCTCCAGCGCGTCGATCAGCCGCAGCGCCGCTTCGCCATCGGACGCGGTGCCGACCAGATCGATCAGCGGCTCACGCGCGCACAGGATCTGGAGGCGTTCGATCGCCAGCGGTTCGTCATCGACCACCAGGGTTCTTATGGGTGAATCAGGCACCATTCCTGATCAATGGCATGAAAAGCGTTACGCCAAAACCACCATCCGCAAGCGGGCCGTAACGACATAGCGCGTCGTCGCCGAACCGTGCTTTCAGGCGGTCGGTAACGTTCTTGAGACCTACGCCGGTGCCGTGAAGCTTCGCGTCGTCGCCCAGCACATCGCCGTCATCCTCGACGCTCAGCACCAGTCCGTGCGAATCCTCACGCGCGCTGATCCGCACCGTCACCGGCCTTTTTGCGCGCGATACGCCATATTTGATCGCGTTCTCGACCAGCGGCTGCAGGATCAGGCACGGGACGCATGCGTTCGCCAGCGTCGGGGGCACGCTGATATCCACGATGAGCCGCTCGGGAAAGCGTATCGCCTCGATGTCGAGATAGAGCCGCTGCAGCCGGATCTCCTCTGCCAGCACGACATCCTCGGTGGGATCCGCCGTAAGGCTGGTGCGGAAGAAGGTCGACAGGTTGAGGATCATCTTCTCGGCCTCGTCGCGATGATCCTTCAGGATCAGCGTCGACAGCGAGTTGAGCGTATTGAACAGGAAATGCGGGTTGACCTGATAGCGCAGCGCCCGCAGTTCGGCGTCGCGCGCTGCCGCGCGATAGCCGGCCGCCGCGCGCTCGGCGTTGCGCACCGCGGCGGCATAGGTCAGCGCCAGGAACAGCGCCCCCCAGGCGGCGAAGAAGAAATAGCCGTTCAAAGCCTGATCGGCGATCTGGCTGACGACGCTGAGGTCCTTCTCCTTGTACCTGTCCGGCGCGGGGCCAACCTGGATCATCACCGTGCCGGGGCCGGGGTCGGTGAGCACCGGCGATGGAATGACGATCTTCGCCGGATCGATCTTGACCTGCACGGATTTGGCCGGCGCGGGCGCTTTAGGGGCCGGAGGCGTGGGGGCAGGCAGCGGCGCGGTCTCGGGCCGGGCGGTCATGCCGGCACCGGCGCCGGTGGCACCTGCCCCCGCGCCGCTGGCGACATTCGGCAGGGTCGGTGGAGCCGGCGGCCTTGGAGGGGCGGGAATGCTCGACAGGATGTTGTCGATGTCGATGTCTACACCCTGACGGCGGGCTTCCTCTGCGGCCTGCCGCGCTTCGCGAATATTCTCGCGATAGGTGGAATAGGCTTCGCGATAGGCTTCGCGCTGGGCCTGATATGCTTCCTTCTGTGCCTGCACGGCCTCGCGCAGTGCGTCGCGCCGGGCTGCGTCTGCTTCCCGCAGGGCCTCTCGGCGGGCCTGATCGGCTTCGCGTGGCGCCGTCCCTTTGTCCTGGTGCAAGGCCTGTTCGGCTATTTTCCTTGCCCGCTGAATCTCGGCATTCTTGTTCTCGACCTCGCGCCTTGCCGCATCGGCCTCGCGTTGAGCCTCCGCCTTGGCATCGGCGGCGGCCTTGGCCTGCGCCGTTGCTTCCCGGATCGCGTCGCGCGCGGCGGCGATCGCCTCGCGCGCCTGCTCGCGGGCCTCGGCGACGTTCTGCTCGGTCGGGGAATATCGGCGGGCCTCGGCCGCATGTGCCTTCTCGATCGCGATCTGCTTGTCGACCTGGCGGAACGCCATCCAGTTCATCGAGCTATAGGCGATCGCCGCCGGAGCGGCGAGCAGAGCCACTGCCGTGACGTTCACGGCGAGCGACTTCGCCGACAGCGGCCGCATGGCGAGATAGACGATATAGGTCGCCACCATGGACCCAGCGGTCACGAACGCGCGGGCCGCCAGCATTTCGGTCTGGTGGCCCCAGTCGATAACGAACGACCGCACCGTGGCGACCGTGAAATAGACGAGCCAGAAGCATAGTATCGATAGCAGCGCTACGCGCGGACTCACGGCTGAGCCGCGCGGGCCATCAGTGTTCAATGTCATTCCACCTATATATGTTCACGGGTGTAAGTATGCTCCTCACCGGCGGTGGCGTTGGTCGAACAGCCCGTGTCGTTCATCGAAAGTTCAGCTTCTAGCCGGGGATTCCAGACCGGAACAGGCTTGGTATATGTTCGTTGAATCCTCCCAGAACATTGGCAGAGGATAAACGCCATGACCATCGACTCGCCGACCAAGGATGATCGGGGCACGCCGCACATCCGCACGGCCCACGATGCGACCGACGACAAGAACCTCGCCCGCAACCCCAGCAATGAGGATGCGAAGCTTGACGTCGCGCTGGACGAGAGCTTTCCGACCTCTGACGCGCCATCCAACACCCAGCCAGGCAAAGGCAAGGATCCCGCCCCCTCTTCCGGCTATGACGAGGAAGCGGAAAAAGCGCGGATGAAGGGTAAAGAATAGCCCGGCCGCACTTGATTGTTCCGGAAGCCTTCCCTGTCCGGTGCGGAACCGAAATGCTTTTATCCACAGAATCTTCGGCCTCGGGGAACCTCCGGGGCCGATTGCTTGTTGCGTCGCAGCAAAAAAAGTGATTCGTTCCTGAACAGGAGCCTTACATGGGCTTAAGCGTCCATAAACCATATGCGGCGCATGATCCCATCAGGCTTCCAATTAGGGGGTTTTGGTATGGGCACGCATATGAGACCTGCAGACGGCGCGATGACCCTGGCGGAAATGAAAGAGTTCGCCAGCTTTCCCGCTTCCACCCAGCGATATATCCGCCGCTCGCTTGACGTCGGACTGTCTCGCGAGGACGCGCTTGCGCGCTGGTCCCGCGACGTGATCGAGTCTGCCAGCATCATGGCGCAAGCGCGCGTCTATACCCGGCTCGACCATATTCGGGAGCTGGTGCCGGACGATAGCGGCCTCGATGCGATCGAACCCTTTCTGTCGCCACTCATCACCGTTTCCGCGTTCGATCTGGGGCAGGATCGCCTTGCCAGCTTCGGCGCCTATCGGTTCCTCTACGAACGGCTGATCGGCGCGAATGTGCGGCCTTGGCTTCCCGGCGCTTTCTGCGCGGCAGCGGCGTTGCCGCATCTCCATCCCGAAAAGCGGCGGGTGCTGCTGCAGTCGATCAGCGAAGCGGCGGCCACGGCCCCCGGCTGGTCGAACCGGGAACCGGTCTTCTATCCGGAATGGGTGGACAAGGTCGAAGCCCGCTTGCCCAATTGAAAACCGCCGGCTGTCGGGCCAGACCGACGGCTGGTCTGACTCATTGCCGCCTTTGCGGAACGAGTCTCCGGCTCTAGCTTTATGTCTAGGACAGCAGGAGATTCGCATTGGCGGCAACGCTTCTCACTACCCACCGAGTCGAAAAGCCGTGGGGCCGTCGCGATCTCGCTCCGCTGTTTGACGATCAGCCGGCGGATCAGCCGGCGGTGGGCGAGATCTGGTATGACGACCCAGCGGGCAAATCGCGAGAACTGCTGATCAAATATCTTTTCACCAGCGAGCGGTTGTCGGTGCAGGTCCATCCCGACGATGCCGCGGCTCATGCGCGCGGCTTTCCGCGTGGCAAGGACGAAGCCTGGATCATCCTCTCGGCGGAACCCGATTCGACTATCGCCCTGGGGCTCAAGGAGCCGATGGAGGCCGATGCGGTCCGCGCGGCTGCGCTCGATGGCTCGATCGAAACCATGCTGTACTGGAAGCCCGTCGTCGCGGGAGAGGTCATCTATTCGCCTGCTGGGACGATCCATGCCATCGGCAAAGGGCTGCGCGTCGTCGAGATTCAGCAGAATCTGGATCTGACCTATCGCTTCTATGATTATGGATCGGCGCGCGAGCTTCATCTGGACGACGCGATGGCGGTGTCCGATTTCGGCCCTTTCGCGGGCAACCCGCCGCCGCGCGATATCGTCCCAGGCCGCACTGTCCTTGCCGAACAGCAGAAGTTCGTGCTGGAGCGCTGGACGATGGCGGGCAGCTTCGTGATCGGTACCGGCAGTGCTACGATCTGGGTGCTTCCGGTCGAAGGAAGTGCGGCGATCGATGGGCGTGCGGTCGAACTGGGCGATGCGATCATCATCGAAGGTGCCGCAGCGATCGATATCGGCCCCGGTAGCACGCTTTATGTGGCCTATCCCGGGACGCGCCCTCTCGAAGGCCTCGTCGGATCCGAATCGCGATCGACCGCATCAATCCGCTGACGCGTCACGGGATATCCCAGGTTCTCCGGGATGTGCAGCCAGCGATGGCCTTCATGATCCTCGGACCATGGCGTCACGGTGACGATGGGATAGCGCTGCAAGAAGGCGATCGCATGCTCGTAATGCTCGATCTGGCCTAGCCGCTCCAGGTTGCGCATCGTCGGAAAGATCAGACCCCCCGCCTCGATATGTTCTTGTGCCGTGGCCCACTCGCAGTGGCTGCATTCGGTTCCATCTGCCACCGCCTCCCCGAGCGCGGGTGCCCTGGCGATGTAGAAACGCGTGTCGAAACGGCGCGAAAGTTCATGGTCCGGGCGCCAGCGTGCGAAGGGATGGAGGCCATGCGGATCGATCCGCAGCCCCATGCGTGCCAGGATAGAACTGAGCGTCTCGCCGGCGTGGAGCGCGGCCCGAATGGCTGACAGTTGCGCGACATCGCCAATCCCTTCGATGCCCGGTGCAAGGCCGATCTCTTCCACCGTCTCGCGAATAGCGGTGACGCGATGCGCGAGGTCGTCGGCCTCGATCTCGGGTCCGTCGGTCAGCAGCTCGGCCCGCCCCGCGACTATGCGGTCGTCATCATCGACTCGTCCGCCCGGAAAAACCATGCGGTTTGCAGCGAATTTGAGGTGTGCGCCGCGGCCTACCATGGGTATTTCGGGCGGCTGGCCCGGCCGGTCGCGCAGCAGGATCAGGGTGGCGGCTGGTATTGCGGGGTGCATGTTGTCCCTTCAGCCGCGCCCGGCGACGATCGTCAAGGGCCAGCATATCCTTCGCGGGATATCAGGGTCCCCCCATGCCTGGGTCAACGCCTCGGCCACGGCCTCGATCGGGCCGCGTCCGATATCCCGTTCCATGGCCCGCACTGCTGACCAGGTGTCGAGATAGCCCATCAGCGCGGCCAGCGGCCAGTCGACCTCGATGAAGAAGGGGGGCGCCGCGATCGGCGCGAAGGGAAGGGCGATGTCGCGATAGTCATTCTCGACGATGGCCCGTTCCGGCGGCCAGTAGCGGTCGAGCGTCACCAGGCGGAAATGATCGACGATCTTTTCGATATCGCTCGCCGGCGTCATCCCGGCATACGTAACCAGCGCGATGGCGCCACCGGGGACAAGTACACGATGTGCTTCGGCGAAGAAGGCGGGCAGATCGAACCAGTGCGCCGCCTGGGCCGCGGTCAGCAGGTCGACCGAAGCGTCGGGCAGGCCGCTCTTCTCGGCGGGGCCGACCCGGTAGTCGATCGTGGGATGAAGGATCGCGCTGTCTATCTGCTGCCGGCTTGGATCGGTCGCGACGACCCGGTCGAAATGCTCCGCGAGCAGCAGGGAAAGCTGGCCCGAGCCGCAGCCGACGTCGAGCGCCAACCCTGTGGTGGGCGCTATGGTGGACAGCCAGCGGGCCATGTCCGCCGGATAGGTCGGGCGATAGGCGGCATAGGCTGCGGCGTGGGACGAGAAATGGTCCTTGAAGCTCAACGCACCGCCGTCAGGAAATAATCGAGGGCGAGATTGTCGCTGAGATGGAAGCCGACAGCCGGAGAGAAGCTCAGCCCCTTGCGCTCGATCACGCGCAATCCCGCTGCCTCGACAAGCGCGGCCAGCTCGTCCGGGGTGAGGAATTTCTGCCAGTCATGTGTGCCCTTCGGCACCATGCCGAGGCCTTCGCCGACAGTGATCAGCGCCAGCTTGGACAGCGGCGTCCGGTTGGGTGTCGACAGGATCATGATCCCGCCCGGCGCGAGCAGGTCCGCGAGCGCCGCGACGAATGCCGATGGATCGGCGACATGCTCGATGACCTCCATCGAGGTGACGAGATCGAAAGCTTCCCCCGCCAGCGCCTCGACCCCGCCGGCCCGGTAGTCGATCGCCAGCCCCTGCTTCTCGGCGTGGAGTTTCGCCACCGCGACATTCTCCGGCGCCGCATCGATACCCGTCACCACGGCGCCCATCCGGGCGAGCGGCTCGGCGAGCAGGCCCGCGCCGCACCCGACATCGGCAGCGCGCCGTCCCGCGAGCGGCTTCAGCGCCTCCGGATCGCTGCCCCAGTGCGCGTCGATGGTCGCGCGGATATGGCGCAGGCGCGGTGGATTGAGCTTGTGCAGCATGGCCGACGAGCCCTTCGGATTCCACCAATCCGCCGCCAGATTGCCGAAATGGGCCGCCTCCTGGGCGACGACGGAGCGTTGTTGCTGTGCGCTTGCGTTCATGGCAGCCCCTCTCTATCAGGGCCGCGCCCTTGAACCTAGAGCCTGATCGTTCGAGGTGGAAGCGCTTCGCGTTTCGACCGGAGGCGTTGATCAGGCTTTGTTCGAATGGCTTTTCCGGCTTACCGGCCTCGTGGGGACAGACGTCAGACAATGGCACGCATCGTTATGAAATTCGGCGGAACCTCGATGGCGGGGATCGAGCGAATTCGCAACGTCGCGAACCGGGTCAAGCATGAGGTGGATCTCGGCAACGAAGTCGCCGTCGTCGTCTCGGCGATGTCGGGGGAGACCGATCGTCTCGTCAATTTCTGCCGTGAGGCATCGCCGCTGTACGATCCGCGCGAATATGATGTCGTCGTGGCGTCCGGCGAACAGGTGACGAGCGGGCTGCTCGCGATCGTCCTCCAGTCGATGGGCGTGAAGGCGCGCAGCTGGATGGGCTGGCAGCTGCCGATCCGTACCAGCGATGCCCACGCCTCGGCCCGGATCGAGGACATCAATTCGGATGCGATCGGCCTGGCGATGGCGGCCGGCGAGGTTGCCGTCATCCCCGGTTTCCAGGGGCTTACCGCCGACGAACGTATCACCACGCTGGGCCGTGGCGGTTCGGATACCTCGGCGGTCGCGGTGGCGGCGGCGATGAAGGCCGACCGCTGCGATATCTATACCGACGTCGACGGCGTCTA
>CAZJXG010000079.1:0-15276 GCA_964549965.1 uncultured Sphingomonas sp.
TCATATTCGACGACCTGCTTGCGGATGTCGTAGTTGCGCGCCTCGACCTTCTTCTGCGCGGTCTCGATCGCCTTCGAGATCCAGGGCGAGATGATCGCCTCGCCATCGGCGAGATTCTTGTTCATCATCCGCGCGAACATCGTCTGCGGGCCGAAGATGCGCAGCAGATCGTCGTCGAGCGACAGGTAGAAGCGGCTCAGGCCGGGGTCGCCCTGGCGGCCCGAACGGCCGCGCAGCTGATTGTCGATGCGGCGGCTTTCATGCCGCTCGGTGCCCAGCACGAACAGGCCGCCGGCGGCGAGCACCGCTTCCTTCTCGGCGATGATCTCGCCGCGGATGCGCTCGGCCGCCGCGTCGAACTCGGGCGTGCCGATCTCCAGATCGGGATGCTCGTCGAGCAGGCGGAATTCGAGATTGCCGCCCAGCTGGATGTCGGTGCCGCGGCCGGCCATGTTGGTCGCGATCGTCACCGCCCTCAGGCGGCCGGCCTGCGCGACGATATGCGCTTCCTGCTCATGATAGCGCGCGTTGAGGACGTTATGGGCGACGCCCTCCTTGGTGAGGAATTCGGAAAGCAGCTCGGACTTCTCGATCGACACGGTGCCGACCAGCACCGGCTGGCCGCGCTCGGCCGCCTGACGGATGCCCTGGGTGATCGCGGCGAACTTGTCGTTGATATTCTTGTAGAACTCATCGTCCTCGTCGATCCGCTTGACCGCGACGTTGGTCGGGATCGTGACGACGTTCATCTTGTAGATCTGGTAGAATTCATGCGCCTCGGTCGCGGCGGTGCCGGTCATGCCGCCGAGCTTCGGGTACATGCGGAAATAATTCTGGAAGGTGATCGAGGCGAGCGTCTGGTTCTCGGCCTCGATCTTGACGCCTTCCTTGGCCTCCACCGCCTGGTGCAGGCCGTCCGACCAGCGCCGCCCGTCCATCATCCGGCCGGTGAACTCATCGATGATGATGATCTTGCCGTCCTTGACGATATAGTCGGTGTCGCGCTTGAAGGCGATGTTGGCGCGCATCGCCTGGTTCAGGTGATGGACCACCTGGGTATTCTCGAAATCGTAGAGATTGGTGCCTTCGAGCAGGCCGGCCTCTTCGAGCAGCCGCTCGATCCGCTCGGTGCCGTCCTCGGTCAGCATCACCGAGCGCTGCTTCTCGTCAAACTCGTAATCGTCCTTGCGGACCTGCTTCACGATCGCGTCGACCTGCTTGTACAGTTCCGTCTTGTCGTCGGTCGGACCCGAAATGATCAGCGGGGTGCGCGCTTCGTCGATCAGCACCGAATCGACCTCGTCGACCACCGCATAATGGAAGGGGCGGTGGACCATCGAGCTGCGCTCATATTTCATGTTGTCGCGCAGATAGTCGAAGCCGAACTCGTTGTTCGTGCCGTAGGTGATGTCCGAGCCATAGGCCTCGCGGCGCTGGCTGTCGGTCAGGTTCGGGACGATCACGCCGACGCTCAGGCCCAGGAAGCGATAGACCCGGCCCATCCACTCGGCGTCGCGGGTGGCGAGATAGTCGTTGACGGTGACGACATGGACACCGAGCCCGGGCAGTGCATTCAGATAGACGGCAAGGGTCGCGACCAGCGTCTTGCCCTCGCCGGTCCGCATCTCGGCGATCTCGCCGCGGTGAAGGACGATGCCGCCGATCATCTGCACGTCATAATGGCGCTGGCCGAGCACGCGCCGCGCCGCCTCGCGGACGGTGGCGAAGGCCTCCGGCAGCAGCGAATCGAGCTTCTCGCCGGCATCGAGCCGGGCGCGGAACTTGACGGTCTGGCCGGCCAGTTCCTCGTCGCTCATCGCCTGGAGGGTCGGCTCGAAGGCGCCGATCTTCTGGACGATCGGACGCAGCGACTTCACATATCGGTCATTCGACGAACCGAAGATGGCTTTGGCGAGGCCGCCGAGCATGGGCAATCCTTGAGACATGGGCGTGCGACCGGCCTGACGGCCGTGGCGCAAATGATCCCGGTGCAGATAGGTTCCGTTCCCCCCTAGGTCAATTCCGGGCCTGTCTTAAGTTCCTCCCCGTACCGGGGAGGAACGTGCGCCCCGAACTTTCAAACGTCACCGGCTGCCCCTATAGGCGCGCCATCATCGTCGGAGTTGCCTCATGGACCGTTCCCCCCTCGCCCCTGCCGCCTTTCCCGATCTGCCGCCCATCGCGGGCGTGCGCATCGCGGTCTCGCGCGCGGGTTACAAGGCGTGGGACCGGGCCGACCTGACCTATGCCGCCTTTGACGAAGGCACGACCGTCGCGGGCGTCACCACCAAGAGCAAATGCCCTTCACCCGAGGTCGAATGGTGCCGCGCCGCGCTGCCGCTGGGGACGGCGCGGGCGCTGGTCGTCAACGCGGGCAACTCCAACGCCTTCACCGGCCATCGCGGCCGCGCCGCGGTCGAGGCGATCACGGCGCGGGTGGCGGGCGCGGTCGGCTGCAAGCCATCGGACGTGTTCGTCGCCTCGACCGGCGTGATCGGCGTACCGCTGCCGATCGACAAGGCCGAGGCCGGGATCGATGCCGTGCTGGCCGCACCGCCGGCGGGCTGGGAAGAGGCCGCCGCGACGATCATGACCACCGACACCTTCGCCAAGGCGGCACGCGCCTCGGCGATGATCGGCGGCACGCGGGTCGAGCTGGTCGGGATCATCAAGGGATCAGGGATGATCGCGCCCGACATGGCGACGATGCTCGGTTTCGTCTTCACCGACGTGGCGATCGCGCCCGGTCTGCTCCAGGCGATGCTCGACGAGGCGAACGGCAAGAGCTTTTCCTGCATCACCGTCGATGGCGACACATCGACCAGTGACACGGTGCTCGCCTTCGCCACCGGCAGGGCCGGCAATGCACGGCTCGAATCGGCCGACGATGCCGGGGCGGACGCGCTGCGGGCGGCGCTGACCGAACTCTGCCTCGACCTTGCCCAGCAGGTCGTGCGCGACGGCGAGGGCGCGTCGAAATTCATCGCGATCAGCGTGGAGGGCGCCGAAAGCGATGCGAGCGCGCATCGCATCGCGATGTCGATCGCCAATTCGCCGCTGGTGAAGACCGCGATCGCCGGCGAGGATGCCAATTGGGGCCGGATCGTCATGGCGGTCGGCAAGGCGGGCGAGCCCGCCGAGCGCGACAAATTGTCGATCCGCTTCGGCGCGACCCAGGTGGCGAGCGGCGGCCTCGCCGTGCAAGGCTATGACGAGGCGCCCGTCGCCACGCATCTGAAAGGGCAGGAGATCGAGATCGGCGTCGATATCGGCATCGGCAACGGCCGCGCGACGGTTTGGACCTGCGACCTGACCCATGGCTATATATCGATCAACGCCGACTATCGGAGTTGATCTTTCCGCCAGCGCGACACTCGCCACCGGCAACCGGCCAACGTAAGAGAGTTTCCCAGCTTCCGCTGGGATGGCGTATCGAAAGGATCGTCGATGCTGATCATCTGGGGGCGCCTCAATTCACATAATGTGAAGAAGGTCGCGTGGCTGGCCGAGGAAGCGGGCATCCTCTACGAACGGCGCGATGTCGGCGGCGCATTCGGCTTTCCCGCCGACTATCTGGCGAAGAACCCCAACAAGCTGGTCCCCACGATCGAGCATCACGGCTTCGTGCTGTGGGAATCCAACGCGATCCTGCGCTATATGGCGGCGCAGTTCGCGGGGGAGCTGTGGCCCACCGATCTGGAGCTGCGCGCCTCGGCCGACCGCTGGATGGACTGGCAGTTCAGCTATGCCCATGCGCAGCGCGACGCCTTCCTCAACCTCGTCCGACACGCGCCCGAGGCGCGCGACGACGCGGCCGTAGCCGCATCGGCCAGGGCCTGCGGCGAGATGATGGCGATCCTTGACGAGGCCCTGGGACGGCATCGCTGGCTATCGGGCGACGATTTCGGGATCGGCGACATTCCGATGGGGGTCTACGCCCACAGCTGGTTCACGCTCGACATCGATCGGCCCGCCCGGCCGCATGTCGAGAACTGGTATGCGCGGCTTCGCGAACGGCCCGCTTATGCCGCCACGGTGATGATCCCGCTCAGCTGATGCATCCGCTCTACCGGCCCGTCCTCGATCTGATGCACCGCGTGGCGCGCGACATCATGATGCCGCGCTTCCGCAACCTCGCCGCGCATGAATATGGCGAGAAGACGCCAGGCGACTTCGTCACCATCGTCGACCGCGAGAGCGAGGCGCTGCTCGGCGAAGGGCTGGCGTTCCTGCTGCCCGAGGCGCGGATCATCGGCGAGGAAGCCGCCGCCGCCGACCCGGCGATCGTCGATCGGGTCGGCGAAGGCGTGGCCTGGATCATCGATCCGCTCGACGGCACCAATAATTTCACCGAAGGCAGAAGCCCGTTTGCGATCATGATCGGCCTGTCGGTCGACGGTACCCGCGAGGCGGGCTGGATTCTCGATCCGGTGAGCGGGCGGATCGTCCATGCGCTGCGGTGTAGCGGCTGCTACATCGATGGTGCGCGGGTGCGGGCAAAACGATCGGACGGCGCGCTGCCGAAGGCGGCGATCGCGACCTATTTCATGCCCGCGGATCGCCAGGCCGATGTCCGCCGCCGCGCCGAGGGAAAGCTGGAGATCGTCGACATTCCGCGCTGCGCGGGCGAGCAATATCCGCGACTGATCCTGGGGCAGAACGACATCGCGCTGTTCGAGCGCACCCATGTCTGGGACCATGCCGCCGGAGCGCTGATGCTGGAGGAGGCGGGCGGGAAGATCGCGCGCAACGATGGCGCCGACTATCGGCTCGATGTGCCGGGCAAGGGCGCGATTGCGGCGAATTCGCCCGAGATGTGGGAATTGGCGAAAGCGGTTTTGTTCGACTGAATGGTCGCCACGGCTGTCATCCTGAACTTGTTTCAGGATCCGCTCTTCAACCCGCTCCGGTCCTCCCGTTGCGGTGTGGATGCTGAAACAGGTTCAGCATGACGAAAAAGGACGGGCTTCGCGGCCCGTCCTTCCCATCGTCTTACAGCTCGCCTTCGAGCCAGCCCTTGAGGGCGCTCTTCGGCGCGGCGCCGACCTTGGTGGCGGCGGGCTGGCCGTTTTTGAACAGGATCATCGTCGGGATGCCGCGCACCCCATATTTGCCGGGCGCGTCGGGATTCTCGTCGATGTTGATCTTGGCGATCGTCACCTTCTCGCCAAGCTCGTCGGCGATCTCCTCCAGCGCGGGGCCGATCATCTTGCACGGGCCGCACCACTCCGCCCAGAAGTCGACCAGCACCGGCTTGTCGGCGCTGATGACGTCGTCGTGAAAGGACGAATCGGTGATCGCTTTGGTGGGCATCGGAAAAGGCTCCTTGGTTATGGGGCAGATGTAGGATGGCGGCGGCCGGGGCTCAACGGCCTTGGCCCTGCTTTTGCTCCTCAGCCCTAAAGCCCGGCTTGTGCGCGTCCAGCAGGTCGGGCGGCAGCGCGATCAGCCGTGGCCCGGCGGTGTAGAGCAGGGCCGCCTCGACCGAGCGGCCGGGAAAAACCACGCCAAGCGCGGCGGCATAGGCGGCCATCTGGCGGATATGGTGGATCGGCGCCGCGGCCAGATCGGCGGGGACCCTGCGGCCGGTCTTGAAATCGATCACGAGGATGCGATCGGGGGTGACGAGCAGCCGGTCGACCGTCCCGGCGATCACCTCTCCGCCGACGATCGCGGCGACCGGCGCCTCGGCCAGCGCATCCGCGCCGAAGATCGCCGCGAAGCGCGGATCGGAAATCACCCGGCAGGCGTCTTCCGCCAGCGCCTGCGCCAGGCCCTCCTCATCGACCCCCGCCGATCCCCTCAGCCAGCGTGTCGCGGCGGCCATGCGACGATCCGGCGCGACCGCCGGCAGCCGCTCGAACAGCGCGTGGAGCAGCGATCCGCGTCGTGCCGCCGCGCGCATCGCCGCCGAGGGTGGCGGATCGGACACATCGTCGAGCCCCAGTGACGAGGGCGCGAGCGGACGCGGCGGCCGTTCCTCGCGCGGCGCGGGGCTGCGCAGCCAGGCCGGCTCGGCGAGCAGCGGGGCGGGGCTTTTCGCGCGGGCGGCCTGCCGGGCGCGGCCATCGGTGGCGCTGCCATGATAGTGGATCGCGCCGCCCCACAGCGCATCCTCCTCCCATGCGCCGCCAAGCCCGGTCATCGCCGTCTCGACCGCCTTGTACCAGCTCGCTTCGGGCGGTTCGCCGCGCGCCCGCACCCCCAGTGCGCCGCCGATGACGAGATGTTCGCGCGCGCGGGTCAGCGCGACATAGAGCAGGCGCCAATGTTCCTGCCGGTCGCGCAGCGCGAGCTTTGCGGCGTCGGCGGCGATCTCGTCGACCATCTCCTGCTTGCGCGGACGCGGGACGGGGACCGAGGGGCCTTCGGGATCGATCCGCCAGTCGAATCGGCTGCTCGGCGCCGCCTCCGGATTGCCGGTCGCATCGGCGAGGATGACCAGCGGCGCCTCCAGCCCCTTCGAGCCATGCACCGTCATCACCCGCACCGCGCCCGCCGGCGCCGCGCTGTCGCGGGTGATCTCGACCTCGCCGCGATCGAACCAGTCGAGGAAACGCTGGAGGGAGGCGGTCGCCGTCCCCTCGAACTGGAGCGCGGCGTTGAGCAGCTCCTCGATCGGGTCCAGCGCCTCCTGCCCCAGCCGCCGGAGCAGCTTGCGCCGCCCGTCGAGCGGACCGGTGAGGAGATGTTCGAGGAATCGATAGGGGGTGGTGAAGTCGGCACGCGCCAGCATGTCGTCCAGCGCGACAATCGTCGCGGCGTCGCCGCGCAGGCGGACCGCATCGATCAGCGCACCGTCGCGGCCATGGCCGACCCGGTACAGCTCGTCCTGGCTCCAGCCGAACAGCGGCGAGACGAGCAGGCAGGCGAGGCTCAGATCATCTTCGCGCTGCCCGGCGAAGCGGATCGCCGCCAGCAGGTCGCGCACCGCAAGCGGCGCGGTCAGGCGCAGCCGGTCGACCCCGGCGACGGGCACGCCTTCGGCATGGAGGCGCGCGACGATCAGCGCGGCCAGCTCGGCGCGGCGGCGCACCAGGATCATGATGTCCTGCGGCTGCACCGGCCGCCCCTCGCCTGACAGCCACAGCCGCTCGTCGATCCACTGGCGAACCTGCCGGGCGAGGCGGGTGGCGAAGGCGCGGGTGGCGTCGTCGATCCAGCCTTCCTCCCCCGCCTCCTCCTCCGGCCCGGCGATGCCATCGAGGCTGAGCGGTTTCCACAGCGTCACCCGGCCGGGCAGATCGGCCTTCCACGGCACATGGGGATCGGTGGGGGCGAACAGGCCCAGCTCATCGGGGCCGAGATCGGTGACGAGCCGATCGACCAGTTCGAGCACCGCCGGCGCCGAGCGGAAGCTGCGCGCGAGCGAAAGCTGCCGGAACAGGCGCTGCTCGCTCGTGGGCAATTCGGCCGAGCCCTGTTCGGCCAGGTGGGAGAAGAGGATGCGGGCCGCCTCGAAGGCGACGGGGTCGGTGCCCTGGAAGCCGAAGATCGCCTGCTTGAAGTCGCCGACACTGAACAGGGTACGGCGCGCCCGCCCCCGCGCGCCATGACCGCTGAAGAAATCGGACGCGAGCGAGCGCACGATCGCCCATTGCCGGGCATTGGTGTCCTGCGCCTCGTCGACGAGGATATGGTCGGTGGTCTGGTCGAGCTTGTAGCGCACCCAGTCGCCCATACCCGGCGTTTCGAGCAGTGCGACCGCCTTGCGGATCAGGTCGTCGAAATCGACGAGACCGGCGGCGCGCTTCGCCTGTGCATAGGCGCCCGCATAGCTTTGCCCCGCGCGCAACGCCGCGCCGATCAGCGCGACGAGCGCCGCCCGCTCGCGCCAGCCGGTCAGCCGCAGCACCTGCTCGGCCAGCCGGCCGCAATGATCGGGATAGAGCGGGTCGGCCTTGAGCAGACCGGACTGGTATTTGCGCGGTTCGCGCGCCTTGGTGAGGACGACCGACAGCAGCTCGTCCAGCGTCGCGGCGCGCTGCGCCGGACCGGCGGCGATGAAGCGGGCGACGATATCGGCATCGCGCAGTCCGCTTGCCGTGTTCCAGCCCGCATTGGCCCGCGCCACGGCGTGGAAACAGTCGAGGTCGAGATCGGCGCAGCCCGCCTCGATCGCCGCCTCGACATCGCCGGCGGGAACGCCGAGCGTGCGGCGCAGGCGCGGTTCGATGCCTTGCCGCGCGCCGAGCGACTCCATCGCCTCGGGCGCGCGCGCGCAATCGCCCAGATAGGCTTCGGCGCGCGCCTCGCCGAGGCGCAGGCTGAGCGCCTTGATATCGTCGATCAGGCCCAGATCGCCGCCCCCATGGGCATTCTGCACCAGATCGGCGAGGGTGCGGCGGGCCAGCGCCGCCTGCTCGCGGCCCTCCAGCGGCCGGAAGCCCGGGGCGAGCCCGGCCTCCGACGGAAAGCCGGCGAGCAGGGTCTGGCAGAAGGCGTGGATCGTCTGAATGCGCAGGCCGCCGCCGGGCGCCTCCAGCACCAGTGCGAATAATTTCCGCGCGCGCCTGATCCGTTCGGGCGTCGCGTCCTCGCCGAGGCGGGAAAGGTCGCGCACCAGCTTCTGGTCGTCCTTCAGGCCCGCCCAATGCGCCAGGCGCCGCTGGATGCGTTCGGCCATTTCGGCGGCGCCGGCCTTGGTGAAGGTCAGGCACAGGATCGATTCGGGCCGCGCGCCGCCGAGCAGCAGGCGCAGCACCCGCGCGGTCAGCACCTGGGTCTTGCCGGTGCCGGCCGAGGCGGAGAGCCAGACCAGCTCGCCCGGATCGGACGCGGTGCGCTGCTGATCGAGCAGCGGATCGAGCGGCTTCAGCCGGTTGCTCATGCCTCGGCCTCGCCCGGCAGCAGCGTCATGTCGCGGCCATACCATTCGTCGAGCCGCATCAGCTGGTCATAATCGCCATAAGGCGCATATTCGGGCGCGAGCTTCGCGGTGAACGGCGCCGGGCCGGTCAGCCATTTCTCGACCGCGCGGGTCAGCGTCGTCGCGGCGAGCGCGGTGAAGCGTTCCGGATCGAGCCCGTCCTTGCCGCCCACCGGCCGCGCGACATAGCCGAAACTGCCGTCGCGGCCGCGCGCGAGCGACCAATATTCGAAGTCGATCGGAATCCCGTCGACGCCCTCGAAGCCGCCGCGCTCGGCGATCAGCCCGAGCAGGCCGAGCTGCATCGAATAGCCTTCGGCCACGGCCGCGGCGCTGGGCGGCATACCGGTCTTGTAGTCGATGATCGCGATCCGGCCGTCCGCCCGCCGATCGATCCGGTCGACCGTGCCCTTCAGGGTGATGCCGGCGACCTTCACCGAACCGCGCACCTCGGCGACGAGCGGGACGCGGCCCTCTGCCGCCAGCGCGCGCATCGCGTCAGCGATCCAGTCGAGCGCGGCCATCAGTCGCGGTTCCCATAACGCGCGCATCACCGGATGCGATGCCATCTCGTCGAGCAGCTGCCGGGCGCGCGGAATCAGCCGGTCCGGCTCGCAGCGATCCTCCTTCATCCAGCGTTCGAACACGGCATGGACGGCGGTGCCGCGCCAAGCCGGGGTCGGATCGGCATCGACCGGATCGAGCGACCACAGCTTCAGCATCGCATCGGCATAGAAGGCAAAGGGATCGGCCTTGAGCCGGTCGAGCTTGGTGACGGCGATGATATCGGGCCGGTCGGCGACGGGCGGCGCGGGGCGCGGCCGGGCGGCGGGTTCGGGCGGGCCGGCCGGGCGATCGATCGCCAGCGCCCAGGCGGGCAGGCGCGGCTCGCGGGTGATGCCGCCGGTCATCGCCTCCAGCCGCAGCCAGAAGCGCGAGGCGATGGTGGGCGAACGCGCGTCGCGGCGGGCGCGGGTGAGCAGCACCTCGGGCGCGCCCAGCGCCATCGCGAAGTCGTGCGCCGACAGGCCGATCCGCGCCTCCAGCCCGCCGAGCCCCAGTTCGGCGCGGATGCGCGGCGCCAGCCAGGGGTCGGGGCTCGGCAGCGCCGGCCAGACCCCTTCGTTGAGCCCGCCCAGCACCATCAGATCGGCATGCTGCAGCCGCGCCTCGAGCAGGCCCCAGATCGCCAGGCGCGGATGCCCGCCCTGCGGCGGCCGGATCGCCACCGCATCCATCAGCAGGCGCAAGGCCGGCGCGAGCCCGGCGGCGTCGAAGCGCGCGGGGCCGAGCGGGGCGGTGGCCTCCAGCTCGGCGATCAGATCGGCGGCAGCCCGTCCGTCGGGGCCGGACCAGGCGGCGTCCCCGGCGAGCGCGGTCGCCGCCTCGCGAATGGCGGCGAGCAGATCGGCCAGGCCGCCATGGCTGGAGAAAGCCGCGTCCAGCCCGGCGAACAGCGGGCGGACCTCGTCCCACCAGCCGACCGCGCGGGCGCGCTTCTGCTTCACCACCCCCTCGCCGTCGCGCAGATAGCGGGTGATTCCGTCGAGCCCGGCGGGCGGGCGCGGGCCGCGCAGCGCGATGTCGAGCCGGCGGACGCCATCGAGCCAGGCGCCGCGCATGTCGCCCCGCCGGACCAGCGGATGCTTGACCAGCGCGAGCAGCGGAACCGGAGCGAAATCCTCCGCGCCCGCCTCAGCCAGGGCGAGCAGCAGCGTACCCGCCGGGGTCAGCGACAGCGGCGTGCCGGCCGAATCATCGGCGACGATCCCCCAGCGCGCGAGATGCGCCGCGACCCTGCGGGCGAGGACGCGATCGGGGGTGACGAGCGCGGCGGTGCGGCCCGGCGTCTCGATCGCCTCGCGCAGCGCCAGCGCGATGGTCTGCGCCTCTTCCGCCGGGTTCGCGAGTTCGGCGGCGCGGATACCGGTCAGCCGCCGCTCGGCGGGCGGCAGGCCATACCATTTATGGGTGAAATCGGCCGGGGCCATGGCATGGGCGATCGCCTTCGCCCGCACCGATCGCGCATCGCGCCCGCCGGCCCACCGCCAGGGCCGGACCTCGTCCCGGTGGACGCCCATCCGGTCGAGCAGGCGCTTGAGCGCGAACTGGGGATGATTCTCGATCGAACGCGGCGGCCGCTCCCCGGCGGGGCCGGGCGCGTGCGGCCCCAGCGCCTCCCATTCCTCGGCCGGCGAGGCGATGTCGATGCCGGGCAGCACGACCATGCCGCGCGGCAGCCGCGCGACGGTGGCGAGCAGTTCCGCGACGGCAGGGGTGGTGCTGCCGATGCCGGCGGCGATCACCGGGCCGGGCGGCGGCTCGCGCCGCCAGCGCCGGGCGACCCGATCGAGCAGCCGGTTGCGCCGCTCGGCCAGGTCGATCCGGCCGCGCGCCTCCAGCTCCCGAGGCCAGCGGGTCAATATCGTGTCGAGCATGTCGAGCGAGCGCTGCCAGTGCGCCGACAGTTCGGGCAGGTCGACCAGATCGCGCAGCCGCAACGGCGCGATGCGCTCGATCAGCAGCTGATCGAGGGTGCGGGCGAGTTCGCCCGCCAGCCGGATCGCCTCGCCACCGTCGACCGGATCGCCGGCGGCGGCGCGCGCCTCGAAGGTCAGCCGGGCGAGGATCATCTGCCGTTCGAGCGGATCGATCGCGGGCGGGATCGGCTCGTCGGCCTCGATCGGGTCGAGCAGCCCGCCGAGCCGCTCGTCGAGTTCGGGATCGCCGATCGCAACGAGGCGGGGCAGCAGCAGGCCGCCTTCGGCGCGGCGGACGAAGGCATCACTGATCGCGCGGGCGGCGCGGTTGTTCGGCACCAGCACGACGGCGCGGGCCAGCGCCAGCGGATCGGGGCCGTGCGCCGTCGAGAACTGGGCGATCAGACCCGCCGCGAGCGCATCGGCGAACGCCCGGTGCGCGGGGATGGTGAAGACGGCTGGATCGGTCATGCGGAACGGACTCTAGCCGAGCCGGCGGCCCGCGTAACTCCTATTGCCGTGTCAGCCGAGACTCTTCGACACCTGCTCGAACATGTCCTTCGACAGGCCCGGCGCATCGAGCAGCCGCTGCAACTGCGCCTTCATCAGCGCGGCGCGGCCCTCGTCGAAGCGGCGCCAGCGGCCGAGCGGGGGGACCAGCTTCGCCGCGGTCTGGGGATTGAGCGCATCGACCTTGAGCAGCATGTCCGCCAGGAAGCGATAGCCGCGGCCGCCCGCCTCGTGGAAGATCAACTGGTTGCCCGACATCGCGCCGACCACCGAGCGCAGCCGGTTCGGGTTGCTCAGCGTGAAATCGGGGTGGCGGATCAGTTCCTCGACCCGGTCGAGCGTGTCGGGGCGGATCGAGAAGGCCTGGGTGGAGAACCATTTGTCCATCACCAGCCCATTGTCCCGGAAGCGATCATAGAAGGCCGCCACCGCGACATCGCGCTCGGCGGTCATGCTGTTCGCCAATATCCCGAAGGCGCCCTGCCGGTCGGTCATGTTGTCGGCGTCCATGAACTGACGGAGCGCGAGCTGCGGCCCATCCTCGGCGCCGCTCGCCATGATGAAGCCCAGCGCGATCGAGCGCAGCCGCCGGGCGCCCTTGGCCTGCGGCGACAGTTCGAAGCGGTTGGCCCGCGTGCGTTCATAGGCGTCGCGCCATTCGTCCTCGAGCGCCTCGCCGAGATCGCGGCGCAACGCTTCGCGCGCCATGTGGATCGCGACCGGATCGACCACCGCCATCTGGTCGCCGATAAAGGCTTCGGAGGGCAGCAGCATCGTCTCCCCGATGAACGCGGAATCGAGACGGGGATCGGTGAGCGCGTTGCGCGCCGCATCGATCACCGGGCCATGATCGGCCCGGCCGGCCGTGACCGCGCGGATCAGCGTATCGACCATCAGCTGCTGCATCGCCTCATAGCGGGCGAAGGGATCGTCATCATGCGCCGACAGGAAGGCGAGATCGGCGGCGGAGCGGTCCGAATCGATCACGACCGGGGCGGAGAAGCCCCGGTTGATCGACAGCACCGGCCGCTCGGCAATCCCCTCGAACAGGATTTCGCAGCGGTCGCCGTCGAGGATGACGAGCCGTTCCTCCTCGAACTTGCGCTGCGAACGCTCGCCGAACAGGGCGATGCGCAGCGGCAGCGGCATCGGCTGCTTCTCGGGCTGGCCCGGAGTCGGCGGCACGGTCTGTTCCAGCGTGAGCAGCGCCCGCCCGCCGGCCGGCTCATGGCTGAGCGTCGCGCGGACCCGGGGGGTGCCCGCCTGGCTGTACCACAGGCGGAACTGGGTCAGGTCGATGCCGCTGGCATCCTCCATCGCCACGACGAAATCCTCGCAGGTCGCCGCCGTCCCGTCATGGCGCGCGAAATAGAGGTCGCTGCCGGCGCGGAATTTCTGCGGGCCGAGGATGGTGTGGAGCATGCGGATGATCTCCGCACCCTTGTTGTAGACCGTCGCCGTGTAGAAGTTCGACACTTCCATATAGGATTCGGGGCGGATCGGGTGGGCCAGCGGACCGGCATCCTCCTGAAACTGGGCGGCACGCAGCAGCCGCACATCCTCGATCCGCTTGACCGCGGCCGATCCCTGATCGGCGGTGAAGCTCTGATCGCGGAAGACGGTGAAGCCCTCCTTCAGCGACAGCTGGAACCAGTCCCGGCAGGTGACGCGGTTGCCCGACCAGTTGTGGAAATATTCGTGGGCGACCACGCCCGAGACGCCGTCATAGTCGATGTCGGTCGCGGTGTCGGGATCGGCCAGGATGTAGCGCGAATTGAAGACGTTGAGCGACTTGTTCTCCATCGCGCCGAAGTTGAAGTCATGGACCGCGACGATGTTATATTCGCCCAGATCATATTCGAGGCCATAGACCTTCTCGTCCCACGCCATCGACGCCTTGAGCGCGGCCATCGCATGGCCGGTCTTGGGCAGATCGCTTTCGGCCACCCAGATGGCGAGCTTGACCGGCTTGCCGCTCCTGGTGGTGAAATGATCGACATTGACCGCGAGATTCGCCGCGACCAGCGCGAAGAGATAGCTCGGCTTGGGGAAGGGATCGGTCCATTCGGCCCAGTGGCGGCCCCCCTCCTTTCCATTGGCGTCCAGATCGCCGCTGCCGGTGAGATCGCCATTGGACAGCAATACCGGGAAGCGCGCCTTGTCGGCATCCATCCGCACCTTGTAGCGGCTCAGCACATCGGGCCGGTCGATGAAGAAGACCATGCGGCGGAAGCCCTCGGGCTCGCACTGGGTGCACAGATTGCCGCCCGATGCGTAGAGCCCCATCAGCTGCGAATTGGCCTCGGGGCAGAGCGCCACCTGGGTTTCGACGACATGGGCGTCGCGGGGCAGGTCGATGACGAGGTCCGGGCCGTCCATCCGCCAGGCATCGGCCTGGGATTCGCCGTCGATCAGCACCTGGAGCGGGGTGATGCCGTCGCCATGGAGGCGCAGCGGCCGGCCATGATCGCCGTTGCGGGTGACGTCCAGCCGGCCGGTGACGATGGTCCGCGCCGGATCGAGCGCGAAATCGAGGAACACGTCGGGCATCAGCCAGTCGGGCCTGCGATAATCCTCGCGGCGGATGACGGGCGGATTGGCGGCGGCGGCCTGAACGTCGAGCATTGCCCTGCTATATCCTCTCGCAGACTGGCGATCAAAGGATGGCGACGCAGCCGAAAGTCCCTAAAGGACAGGCATGGCACGCCTTCTGATCTTTGGCCCTGGTTATACAGCATCGCACATCGCGACCGCCTTGCAAGCCCGTGAATTCGTCGTCGAAACGATCGGCCGTGCGCAGATCGCGGACGAATCGCACGTCGCCGCCGCGATCGGACGGGCCACCCATATCCTGTCCTCGGTGCCGCCCGAGGGCGACAGCGATCCGGTGCTGGCGCGCCATGCCGCGTCGCTCGCCGCGAGCGAGGCGCGCTGGATCGGCTATCTGTCCTCGACCGGGGTCTATGGCGACACCGGCGGCGCCTGGGTCGACGAGAGCGCCCCGGTCGGCACCGGCCGCCGCACCGCGCGGGCGACGGCGGACCTGATGTGGCAGGCGCTTCATCCGAAGGTCCGCCTGTTCCGCCTGCCGGGAATCTACGGCCCCGGCCGATCGCCGCTCGATCGGGTGCGGGACGGCAAGGCCCACCGCGTCGACCTGCCCGGCCAGGTGTTCAGCCGCGTCCATGTCGACGATATCGTCGGCGGCGTGATCGCCAGCATCGATCGCGGACCGCCCGGCGTCTTCAACCTGGCCGACGACCACCCGGCCAGCCAGAACCGGGTGATCGAGGCGGCGTGCGACCTGCTCGGCCTTTCCCCCCCGCCGCTGCTGCCGCTCGACCGGGCGGGGCTCTCCCCCGCCGCCCGCGCCTTCTATGCCGAGAACCGCCGGGTCGCGAACGGCAAGGCGAAGCG
>CAZJXG010000080.1:0-15081 GCA_964549965.1 uncultured Sphingomonas sp.
TCGAGTTCGGCGAGACCGGCAAGATGCTCAAGGTCCAGAATATCGAGCATTTCGATTTCACCGGCTGGGACATCGCGCTGTTCGCGATCGGCTCGACCGCGACCAAGATCTATGCGCCCAAGGCCGCGGCGGCCGGCTGCACCGTGATCGACAATTCGTCGCTCTACCGGATGGAGCCCGATATCCCGCTGATCGTGCCCGAGGTGAACCCTGAGGCGATCGACGGCTACAGGAAGCGCAATATCATCGCCAACCCCAACTGCTCGACCGCGCAGATGGTGGTGGCGCTCAAGCCGCTCCACGACGCCGCGACGATCAAGCGGGTGGTGGTCTCGACCTATCAGTCGGTGTCGGGCGCCGGCAAGGAAGGCATGGACGAGCTGTTCGAGCAGAGCCGCAACATCTTCGTCGGCGACCCCGCCGAGCCGAAGAAGTTCACCAAGCAGATCGCCTTCAACGTGATCCCGCACATCGACAGCTTCCTCGACGATGGCTTCACCAAGGAAGAGTGGAAGATGGTCGTCGAGACCAAGAAGATCATGGACCCGAAGATCAAGGTGTCCGCGACCTGCGTGCGCGTGCCCGTGTTCGTCGGCCATTCGGAAGCGATCTGGATCGAGCTGGAGAATGAGCTGTCGGCCGAGGATGCGCAGAAGATCCTGCGCGAGGCGCCCGGCGTGATGCTGATCGATAAGCGCGAAGACGGCGGATACGTCACCCCGATCGAGTGCGTCGGCGAGTTCGCCACCTTCGTCAGCCGCGTCCGCGAGGACCCGACCGTCGAGAACGGCCTGGTGCTGTGGTGCGTCTCCGACAATCTTCGCAAGGGCGCCGCGCTCAACGCGGTCCAGATCGCCGAGCTGCTGGGCCGCCGGCATCTGAAGAAGGATTGATCGTTAAAGCCCCTCCACCGTCATTCCTGCAAAGGCAGGAATCCATGTCTTCCTCCGCTTGCCAGGACCATCTGGCGGGAGACAGACATGGACCCCTGCCTTCGCAGGGGTGACGAAAGGGGGGGGGCATCCTATCCTCCCAACACATGGCTACAGCTGGGTCCGGTCCTGCTCCTGCTCGCGATCCTCCCGCCGCACTCGCGGCGTTGCTTGCGACGGTTCTCGTCGCGATCCGCCGGCATCCAGAGAAGAACTGACCGGCTTTTCTTTCTGCCGCCGGTCAGAAAGAGTCAGAAAAAGACTTCAAAAGGGAGTGGCGTGACCATGACCCGGATCATGACCGGCGGCTGCCAGTGCGGCCATATCCGCTATTCGGCCGAGATCGCGTCGGACGATGCCTATCTCTGCCATTGCCGGATGTGCCAGCGCGCGACCGGCGGTGTTGCGATCGCCTTCGTCAACCTGACCAAGGCGGCGGTGGCGTGGGAAAGCGAGCCCGACTGGTATCGCAGCTCGCCGATCGCGCGGCGACCGTTCTGCGCGCGGTGCGGTACCCCGCTCGGCTTCGAATATCCCGACAGCGAGACATGCGACCTGACCGTCGGCAGCTTCGACGATCCTTCGCGCTTCCGGCCTACCAGCCATTTCGGCGCGGAGAGTATCCATGAAGCCTGGATCGACACGCGCGACCTGCCACGCTACCGCAGCGATCAGCATGACGCCCTTACCGAACGCTGGATGAAAGCCGTTGGCAAGCTCCCCGACTGAAACGACCGCCCATGATTTCGAAGGGGCGGATGGCGCGCCCATGGTGTGGCATGGCCTGGGCCCCGTGGATGGCCGCCCGGTCATCCTGATCCACGGGCTTTTCTCGAACGCCTTCACCAACTGGGTGCGATACGGCCATGCGGCGAAGCTGGCGGCGAAGGGCCGGCGCGTGATCATGCCCGATCTGCGCGCGCACGGATCGAGCGCGCGGCCGCATGATCCCTCGGGCTACAGCCATGATATCCTCGCCGACGACAATCTCGCGCTGATCGCGCAGCTCGGGCTGGATGATGGTGGCTATGATCTGGGCGGCTATTCGCTCGGCGGGCGCACCACCGCGCGGATGCTGGTGCGCGGCGCGCGGCCGGGCCGGGCGATGCTCGCCGGCATGGGGCTGGAAGGGCTGCTGGACCTTGGCGGCCGGGTCGACTTCTTCCGCACGGTGCTCGAAGGTGTCGGTACCCACCAGAAATTCTCGTCCGAATGGATGGCCGAGGCGTTTCTGAAGACGACCGGGGGCGATCCCAGGGCGCTGCTGCTGCTGCTCGATCATTTCCCGAATATCGCGCGGGCGGCACTCGCCGATCTCGATCTGCCGATCCTGGTGCTGACCGGCAGCGAGGATCAGGACAATGGCTCGGCCCGCGCGCTGGCCGAGGCGCTGCCCAATGCCGTCTATCGCGAGGTGCCCGGCAACCATATGAGCGCCGTCACCCTGCCCGAACTGGGCGATGCGATGGCGGCGTGGTTCTGATCCTGCCGTCCCACCCCGCTAATACACAGGGTTGACCGCACCTCGGCGGCATGATGACAATGGTGTCAGCATGAATATCCGAGGAACCTCCCCATGAAAATCTTGATCAAGGCGGCCACGTCGGCGCTCGCCATCGCGACGCTGTTCGCCGCGGCGCCTGCCGTCGCCAAGAAGAAGGACAACGCCGCCGAACCTGCTCCCGCCGCCACCCCGGCCGCGCCGACCGTCGCGGAGGCGGATGGCTTCGTCGCCATGGCGGAGCAGGAACTGAACGATCTCGGCATCTATGGGGCTCAGGCCGCCTGGATCAACGCGACCTACATCACCGAAGACACCGATGCGATCAACGCGCGGGTGGGTGCCCAGATGACCGAGCTGCAGGTCCGCCTCGCCAAGGGTGCGGCGCGGTTCGACGGGGTCGAGGGGCTGAGTTACGACACGAAGCGCAAGCTCGACATGCTCAAGCAGAGCATCGTCCTGCCCGCGCCGTCCACCCCCGGCGCCGCGAGGGATCTGAACGACCTCGCGACCCGCCTCCAGTCCGCCTATGGCAAGGGCAAGGGCACGCTGCGCGGCAAGGAGATCAACGGCTCGGACATCGAGGCCGAGATGGGGAGCAACCGCAATCCGGCCGAGCTCAAGGAGATGTGGCTGAGCTGGCACGACAATGTCGGCAAGCCGATGGCCCCCGACTATGCCAAGCTGGTCGAGATCGCCAACCAGGGCGCGGTCGAGCTGGGCTATAAGGATACCGGGGCGATGTGGCGCGCGGGCTATGACATGCCCGCCGACGACTTCGCCAAGATGATGGACAAGCTGTGGGTGCAGGTGAAGCCGCTCTATGACGCGCTGCATTGCTACACCCGCGCCAAGCTCAACGCGAAATATGGCGATGCGGTGCAGGCGAAGACCGGCCCGATCCGGGCCGACCTGCTCGGCAATATGTGGGCGCAGGAATGGGGCAATATCTATGACATCGTCGCGCCGAAGGGCGCCGGCGACATCGGCTATGATGTCGAGGAACTGCTCAAGGCGAAGAAATATGATCCGGTGAAGATGGTGAAGGCCGGCGAGGGCTTCTACTCCTCGCTCGGCTTCGCGCCGCTGCCCGACAGCTTCTGGACCCGTTCGCAGATCACCAAGCCGCGCGACCGCGACGTGGTCTGCCATGCCTCGGCGTGGGACATCGACAACAAGGATGATCTGCGCATCAAGATGTGCACCAAGGTGAATGCCGACGATTTCATTACCATCCACCATGAGCTGGGCCACAATTATTATCAGCGTGCCTATAACAAGCAGAGCTACCTGTATCTGAACGGCGCCAATGATGGCTTCCACGAGGCGATCGGCGATTTCGTCGCGCTGTCGATCACCCCCGACTATCTGGTGAAGATCGGCCTGCTCGATCAGGCCAAGGTACCCAGCGCCGACAAGGATACCGGCCTGCTGCTGCGTCAGGCGATGGACAAGGTCGCTTTTCTGCCCTTCGGCCTGCTGATGGACAAATGGCGCTGGGGGGTCTTCAACGGATCGATCAAGCCGGCCAATTACGAGAAGGCGTGGACCGACCTGCGACTGCAATATCAGGGCATCACACCGCCTGCGGAGCGGCCGGACGACGCCTTCGATCCAGGCGCCAAATATCATATCCCCGGGAACACCCCCTATGCGCGCTATTTCCTCGCCCGCATCCTCCAGTTCCAGTTCTACAAGGCGGCCTGCGACCAGGCCGGGTGGAAAGGGCCGCTCCACCGCTGTTCCTTCTTTGGCGACAAGGCGGTCGGCAAGAAGCTCGACGCGATGCTGGCGATGGGCGCCTCCAAGCCCTGGCCCGACGCGCTGGAAGCCTTCACCGGCAGTCGCGAGATCGATGGGTCGGCGATGATCGCCTATTTCCAGCCGCTGATCGGCTGGCTCGACGAGCAGAACAAGGGCCAGCGCTGCGGCTGGTGAAGCGAAGTTCCGCACGCATCGATCAAGCTTCCGCCGCCGCCGAGTCTTCCCGGCGGCGGCGTCTTTGGAAGTGGATGAATAGACTGAATAAAGATGACGATTTCGACCGGTGGCGATTCGCTCCGAAGCGCGCCGTACAGTGGATCTCGCGATGAATAGCCTCCGAAATGGATCAACTGCCCGAAAACGGTACGGCTTTTAGCCCTTTTACTATTGATTTTTGCTTCCCTGCACTGCAGTGCGACGGCCCAATCGACATAGGCGGCAGGACGGTCGGAAGTGGAGGTCGCTTCCGGGGTCAGGCGGTCATTATGCGTCCGGGGGGACATGACGGCAGCGCTCGTCATCATTGTCGTGCTGATCTTCATCGCAACCATGCTGGCGGCGGTGATGCTGATCGCATGGCACAGTTTCGGCCGGCCGCGTCACGCGCTGGTCTGGGCGCTCGCTTTCGCCATCGCCACCGCACAATGGCTCTGTAATCTGGCGCTGCGCACTGGCCATGACGACAGCGCGTTTCTTTATTCGGCGACAGCCGGGCTGGGGTGCCTGTCCAATGCGCTGATCGCGGTGGGCTTCGTCCAGCGAAACCGTGCGCCGAAGCGGGTGATGCCGCTGCTCGCGGCGGCCGCCATCTCATCCCTCCTGATCGCGGTGGCCAATTTCGTCCAGCCGCAGCTGGGCATACGCTATTCGACAGCGCTCGCCTTCTGCGGCCTGATGATGCTGGTCAGCGCGTGCAACGTCGCCGCCAGTCTTCGCCGGGCCTCGCTTCCCGAGCGCGCGGTGATGCTGATGCTGGTGCTGTTCGCCTTGATCGCCTTGACGCTGGCGGCAGCGGCGCTGGGACAGGCGGGCGCCGCGGACGGCGGCAGGATGCTGCTGTTCCGGTCGGTGTTGACCTTGCTCTATCCGATCGCTTTCACCGGGGTCGGGCTGTTCTCGGTATTCCTGGTCGCAGCCGATCTCGCGGACAATATGCGGATGCTGGCGACGTCGGACGTGTTGACCGGCGTCTATAATCGGCGCGGCTTCGACGATGGCGCGGAACGGGCGATTCGCAACGCCCAGCGCCAGCGCCAGCCGCTCAGCGTCGTCGTTGCCGATATCGACAATTTCAAGCTGATCAACGACCGCCACGGCCACACAGTGGGTGATCGCGCGCTGCGACACTTCGCGGGCCGGCTCGAACGGCTGGTTCGCCGGGGCGATCTGATCGGCCGCATCGGCGGCGAGGAATTCGCGCTGCTCCTCGTCAACACGCGCGCGCAGGATGCGCTGGAGGTGGTCGAGCGCATCCGCCGCGACATCGCGGCGATGCCGGTCGACGGCACGAGCCGGGTCGTCATGACGGCCAGCTTCGGCGTTACCGGCCTGCGTCCCGGCGATATTTCGCTCGCTTCGCTGCTCGCTCGTGCCGATCGCGCGCTCTACCGGTCGAAGCTGGAAGGCCGCGACCGGGTGACGAGTGCTGACGACATCGAAGAGATGGCGTGAGTCCTGCCTCTCCTGCCTGCGGGAGAGGGCTTTGGGCGCTGTCTATCTGAACGGCGGCTCGTTGAAGGCTCGCAGCTTCCGGCTGTGCAGCCGCGCCCCCTCGCCGCGCAGCTGGTCGACCGCGGCGATGCCGATCTGGAGATGTTCGGCGATCGCGCGCTCATAGAAGCGATTGGCCTGGCCGGGCAGCTTGATCTCGCCATGGATCGGCTTGTCGGAGACGCACAGCAAGGTCCCATAGGGTACGCGGAAGCGATAGCCCTGCGCCGCGAGCGTTGCCGATTCCATGTCGATCGCGACGGCGCGGCTCTGGCTGAAGCGCAGCGCCGAGGCGGTGTAGCGCAGTTCCCAATTGCGGTCGTCGGAGGTGACGACGGTGCCCGTACGCATCCGGAGCCGCAGCTGCTCCATGCTCTCGCCCGAGACGATCTCGGCGGCGCGGGTCAGCGCCTGCTGGACCTCGGCGATCGCCGGCACCGGTATTTCGGGCGGCAGGACATGATCGAGGATATGGTCGTCGCGCAGATAGGCATGGGCGAGCACATAGTCGCCGATCCGCTGGCTGGGGCGCAGCCCGCCACAATGGCCGATCATCAGCCAGGCCGCGGGCCGCATCACCGCCAGATGATCGGTGATCGTCTTGGCGTTGGAGGGCCCGACCCCGATATTGACCAGTGTGATCCCCGACCGGTCGGGCGCGACGAGGTGATAGGCCGGCATCTGGTGCTTGCGCCACGCGCTGTCGGCGATCGCCTGGCGCGGATCGGGATCGCCCGCCCGGATCTCGACCCCGCCCGCACCGCTCAACATGGTATAGCGGCCGCCCTTGTCGAGCTGCTCGATCGCCCAGTGGACGAACTCGTCGACATAGCGGTGATAATTGGTGAACAGGATATAGTCCTGCACATGGCCGGGCGGCGTGCCGGTATAGTGGCGCAGCCGCGCGAGGCTGAAATCGACCCGCGGCGCATCGAACAGGGCGAGCGGGCGGGGCGCGCTTCCCTCCTGCACCCACAGGCCATCGGCCAGCTCGTCGCCGATCTGCGACAGCTCGGTCGAGGGAAAGATGCGGGACAGTTCCAGCGCGGAGGCGCCGGTCAGATCAAGGTCGTCGCCGGCATCGAGCACATAATTATAGGGAATTTCCGTGGCGCTGAGGCCCGCGCTCACCGTTGCGCCATAATCCTCCAGCAGCAGATCGAGCTGCTGGGCGAGATAGGGGGCGAACAGCCGCGGCTGGGTGACGGCGATCGCATAGTCGCCGGCCTCCTGGAGCCGCCCGAAGGAGCGGCCGAGCGGCCCGGGATCGCGCCCGCCATCATAGCTCAGGCGGATCTCGGGATAGGCGAAGGCACCCTGGCTCCGCAGCCCCGGATCGGGCCGCTCGCCCGTCCGGATGAACTGGGTCAGCGCCGCGCGCAGGCGGGCAACCGATTGCTGATAGATGGCGTCGAGCTGCTCGACGAGGTCCAGACTTTGGGTTGAGGGCAATATCTACTCCTTATGCCTCGCGGGCGTCACAGCTGTCCGAGCATGTGCTCGGCGCTGCTGACATTATAGTCGCGCGGGGCCTCGACATTGAGGGTCGTCACCACCCCGTCCCGGACGATCATCGAGAAGCGCTGGCCGCGCATGCCGAGGCCGGCGCCGCGTCCGTCCATCTCCAGCCCGAGCGCGCGCACGAAATCGCCATTGCCGTCGGCGAGCATCGATACCTTGCCGTCGGCCCCGGCGGACTTGCCCCAGGCGCCCATCACGAAGGCGTCGTTGACGGCCGTGCAGACGATTTCGTCGATTCCCTTCGCCTTCAGCGCATCGGCCTTGTCGACGAAGCCGGGCAGGTGCTTGGCCGAGCAGGTCGGCGTGAAGGCGCCGGGCACCGAGAAGAGCGCGACGGTGCGACCGCCGAACAATGCGTCGCTGGCGACGTCGACGGGGCCATCCTCGGTCATTTTCTTGAAGGTCGTGGCGGGGATGCGGTCTCCGCTATTGATCGTCATGTCATGCTCTCCTTGTGACCCGAAGGGTTAGTCCTGCCTTGTTGCATTTTTTGCGGCGACATTGCGAATCCTCGCCGGCGCGGCGGATGATCACATCCGCTCTCGCAAGCGGAGCAGCCATGGCGCCAGGAACGGCGCGATCCGCATCAGCAGCAGCGCCCGGCGCCA
This sequence comes from uncultured Sphingomonas sp., assembly GCA_964549965.1. Classification (GTDB taxonomy): domain Bacteria; phylum Pseudomonadota; class Alphaproteobacteria; order Sphingomonadales; family Sphingomonadaceae; genus Rhizorhabdus. The sequence goes on from CAZJXG010000080.1 coordinate 8,037, forward strand.
GCGCGGGCTGCGCGTGCCGACGCCGAGCCGGACCAGATCGGCCACCCCGGCGCGGACCTGCCCATCCCTGACCCGCGCAAAGGCCTCCTCGATCGCCATATCATGCTCGATTCGCGCGATCATCTCCGCCGCGGCCGCCGCCTCAGGCCGGCCGGCGAGATGGTCGCGCGCCTTGCTCATCACCGCATGCGCGGTCCTGAGCATCACCGGCGTGTTGCCCGACATCTGCCCTTCGCGGCGCCGGTAGCGGGCCAGCGGACGTGGCACATGCGCCAGATCCCAGCCCGCCGAGAGCAGCCTGATCCAGGCGTCGAGATCCTCGGATGATTTCAGGCCGGTGTCGAAGCCGCCAATCCCGTCGATCGCCTCGCGCCGCATCGCGGTCAGCCCGAACACGTTGAACTCGCGCCGGATCAGCTTTTCCAAGGTGGGCGGCCCCGCCTGGGGGCAATAGGCCGAGAAGAGTTCGCCCACGCGGTCGGCGCCGAAGAAGGTCGCGTCGCCGGTCGCGAAACCGGCCTTCGGATTCGCCTCCAGGGCCGCGATCATCGCCGATACGAAGTCGGGCTCCAATATGTCGTCGCCGTCGAGCAGCGCGACATAGGGCGTGTCCGAGGCGGCGATCGCCCGGTTGCGGGCGGTCGGCAACCCGCCATTGTCGGTCTGCAGGAAGCGGATGCGCGGATCGGCCAGATAGGGTGCGACATGCCCAGCCACCCGGCTGTCGCCATCGTCGACGACGATCGCCTGCCAGTCGGTCCGGTCCTGGGCCAGCACCGAATCGAGCGCGTCGCCCAGCATCGTGCCCACGCCATAGGCCGGGATGATGATCGTCATGGCGGCGGCCGGTGTGCCAGCCCCCGGCTTGTCCTTCATATCGCCTGATTGCGTCGCCATCGCGCAGGACTATAAATATTGCCGATGGATGCGCCAGCCTCTCTCCGTGGGCAGTTCCTGCTCGCCATGCCCGGAATCGGCGATCCGCGCTTCGAGAAGGCCGTGATCGCGATGTGCGCGCATGACGAACAGGGCGCGCTGGGCGTCGGGATCGGCAGCATCGTGCCGGGTATCACCCTCCATCATCTGCTGAATCAGCTGGACATCGCGCCGGGCGTCGCGCCCGATTGCGCGATTCACATGGGCGGCCCGGTCGAGCAGCAGCGCGGCTTCGTGCTGCACGGCACCGACTGGACGGGTGAGGACAGTCTGATCGTCGAAGGGCGCTGGGTCATGACGTCGACCTTGGACGTGCTGCGCGCGATTGCCGCGGGCACGGGGCCGCGGCACTGGCTGATCGCGCTCGGCTATGCCGGCTGGGGTGAGGGCCAGCTGGATGGCGAGATGCGCCGTCACGGATGGCTGGCGACTCGCGGTGACGACAGGCTGCTGTTCGAGCATCCGGCAGCAGCCCGATGGGAAGCCGTGATGCGGTCGGCCGGTATCGATCCACGCCTGTTGGCGTCCACCAGCGGCCAGGCGTAGCCTGGTATACACCCAGGATGTGTACCAGAGCACTCATTACGCTATCGTACTGAATTATTTAAGCTTTTGCCTGGATCCTTAACCAGTTTCCGCAAGACAGCGCGAAGCTTTGGAGTCAATTCTGCTCGTACGGGAAGTGCCGCCCGCGGGGGGCGGCTCCGGGGAGTAGGGGCAACACCCATGCGTAAGACGATATGTGCGGCCTTGGCCGCGCTGTCGGCCATGTCACCGGCCTATGCCGGTTGCTGGTCGGCTGACCATGCGAGCGCGGCGCGCATCCGCGATCTGCAGACCTATCTGATGGTCGAAACCCTGCGCTGCCAGGCGATGGGGTTCAATATCGCGACCGACTATAATGCGTTCGTTCGGGGCAACCGCGCGGCGATCGGCGCGGCGAACGATCGATTGAAGGCCTTCTTTGTCACGACGTCAGGGCCGGTGCGGGGCCAGAGCGCCTATGATCGCTTCACCACCTCGCTGGCCAATGCCTATGGCGCCGATCGGACCAGCGAAGGCAGCTGCTACAACAGCTCCACCATCGCACGTGAAGCCGCGATGATGGACAATTCCACCGAAGGGCTGGAGATGATTGCGGACCGTCAGGGTCTCGATCCGGTCCTCCCCGGTGGACGCTGCGGACGCGGCACCGTCGCCCAGGTCGCGCGCTAGGCGCGCCGGCCCGGCCCTCTCCTCCTGCTCCAGGGGAGGAGAACAGGCCACATATAAAGATATCTTTATATTTGCATTTGACGGCCTGCCCCGCTATTGCGCCCGGCATTGCCGCCGGCTTGCCCCGGCTGCCCCCTATTGAGGAGAAGCAAGGTGGCCACCGCCGTTGCGACTGATTTCAACGATTATGTCATCGCCGACCTGAGCCTGGCCGATTTCGGCCGCGCCGAGATCAACATCGCCGAGACCGAGATGCCGGGCCTGATGGCGCTGCGCTCCGAATTCGGCGCATCGCAGCCGCTGAAGGGCGCGCGCATCACCGGCTCGCTGCATATGACGATCCAGACCGCGGTTCTGATCGAGACGCTGACCGCGCTCGGCGCCGAGGTCCGCTGGGCGACCTGCAACATCTTCTCGACCCAGGATCATGCCGCCGCGGCGATCGCCGCGCGCAACATCCCGGTGTTCGCCGTCAAGGGCGAGAGCCTGGCCGAATATTGGGACTATGTCGGCTCGATCTTCGATTGGGGCGACCAGACCGCCAACATCATCCTCGACGACGGCGGCGACGCCACCATGTTCGCCTTGTGGGGCGCGAAGCTTGAGGCCGGCGCGACGCTGGGCGAGCCGGAGAATGCGGAGGAAGTCGAGTTCCAGCGCGCGCTCAAGGCGTTCATCGCCAAGCGCCCGGGCTATCTGACCGAGACCGTCAAGAATCTGAAGGGCGTATCGGAAGAAACCACCACCGGTGTCCACCGCCTGTATGAGATCGCCAAGAAGGGCGAGCTGCCCTTCCCCGCGATCAACGTCAACGACAGCGTTACCAAGTCGAAGTTCGACAATCTCTATGGCTGCAAGGAATCGCTGGTCGACGCGATCCGCCGCGCCACCGACGTCATGCTCGCCGGCAAGATCGCCTGCGTCGCCGGCTTCGGCGATGTCGGCAAGGGTTCGGCCCAGTCGCTCCGCAACGGCGGCGCCCGCGTGATGGTGACGGAGGTCGATCCGATCTGCGCGCTCCAGGCCGCGATGGAGGGCTTCGAGGTCGTGACGATGGACGAGGCCGTGAAGCGCGCCGACATCTTCGTCACCGCGACCGGCAATGCCGACGTCATCACCGCCGATCACATGAAGGCGATGAAGCCGATGTCGATCGTCTGCAACATCGGCCATTTCGACAGCGAGATCCAAATCGCCGCCCTCGACAATTATGAGTGGACCGAGGTCAAGCCGGGCACCGACCTGGTCCGCTTCTCCGACGGCAAGCAGATCATCATCCTCGCCAAGGGCCGCCTCGTGAATCTCGGCTGTGCCACCGGCCATCCGAGCTTCGTGATGTCGGCCAGCTTCACCAACCAGACGCTTGCCCAGATCGAGCTGTGGACGCGCGGCGACCAGTATCAGAATCAGGTCTATGTGCTGCCCAAGCATCTCGACGAGAAGGTGGCCGCGCTCCACCTCGAGAAGCTCGGCGTCCAGCTGACCAAGCTGACCCCGAAGCAGGCCAGCTATATCGGCGTCAGCACCGAAGGGCCGTTCAAGCCCGATCACTACCGCTATTGATCGCATATGGGGCGCCGGGCGCAGACCCGGTTCCCCGCATCGGCTACAGAACGGCTGTCCCCCTGTAGGGGCAGCCGTTCGTGTTTCTACGAGACCGCGTTGTCCAGCATCGCCATGATCAGCCGCGCGGTTTCGGCGGCGGCGATGTCGATGTCGACATCGCACCCCGCGAACATCCGCCCGCTCAGGCCGAACAGGCAGGCCTGAAGCACCTCGGTCGCGGCCTCCAGGTCGCATTGCTGGAGCCGGGGATTGGCGAGGCACGCCAGGTCGCGCAGGATCGGGCGAAACTCCACGCAGAATTCGGCGATCTTCGCGGCCACCTCGGGCGAGCGCCCCGCCTCGGCGAGAATCTCGAAGGTCAGCGTCTCTCCGCCGTCGGCAAGCTCCTGCCGCGCGAGCTCCTCGAAGGCCTTGGCCGACGATATCCGTCCGTCGCGCGCGTCGGAACGGATCCGTTCGATCTGCGCGAGCCATTCGGCGTGGTCGTCCCCGACGATCGCCAGGATGATGTCATATTTGTTCTTAAACAGCCGGTAGATCTGACCGACGCTGACCTGCGCCTCCGACGCGAGCTCCGACATCGCGGTCAGGTGGAAGCCCCGCGAGCCGAACAGATGCCGCGCCGCAGATAATATGCGCGTCCGACCGTCTTGTTTATGTTGCGCCGCAACCAAATATCTCGCTCCGAAACATTTTGCCCCTTGACCGTTTTATACCTCAAGGCGTAGGTCGGCCGCAAGCGGAATGAACATTCATTCCAATTTGGTTCCGAGTCGAGATTCTCCATGCGCCCAGCCCTTCTTCCCGGTTTTATTGCCCTTGTCGCCGTTCTGGCGCTGACGGCGTGCAGCAAGGAGGCGCCCCCCGCGCCGCCGCCACCGCAGGTCGGTGTGGTGACGCTGGGATCGGGCGAAGCGCCGCTTCAGACCGAGCTTCCGGGGCGTATTTCCGCGCTTGAGACCTCCGAGGTGCGCCCGCAGATCAGCGGCATCGTCCGTGATCGCCTGTTCGAGGAAGGGGCAATGGTTCGGGCCGGCCAGACGCTCTATGTGATAGCGGATGCGCCGTATCGCGCGACGCTGGGGACCGCGCAGGCCAACCTCGCCCGCGCCCGGGCCTCGATCAATGCCACCCGGCTTCAGGCGCAGCGCTACCGCGAACTGGTGGGCATGAACGCGGTCAGCCGACAGGAAGCCGACAATGCCGATGCTGCAGCGCAGCAAGCCGTGGCTGACGTCGCGGCGCAGCGTGCGGCGGTCCGATCGGCGCAGATCGATCTCGATTTCACGCGGATCAAGGCGCCGATCTCCGGTCGTATCGGTCGATCGGCGGTCACGCCGGGCGCGCTCGTCCAGGCCGGCCAGGCTGAGATATTGGCGACCATCCAGCGCACCGATCAAGTCTATGTCGACATCAGCCAGTCCGCAGCGCAGCTGCTCGATCTGCGCGATGCGATGCGGGCGGGCGGCGTCACGGCGAGCCGCAGCGCGCCGGTGCGGCTGATCCTGCCCAATGGCAAGCCCTATGCGCGCGAGGGTCGCCTGCAATTCTCCGAGGTTACGGTCGATCCGACCAGTGGCGCGGTGACGCTGCGCGCGACCTTTCCCAATCCGGACGGATTGCTCCTGCCGGGCATGTTCGTTCGCGCCCAGCTGACCGAGGGGCTGCGGACCAACGCCGTGCTTGCGCCACAGCGCGGCATCACCCGGGATCAACGCGGCCGGGCGGTGGCGCTGGTGGTCGGGCGCGATAACAAGGTCGCGCAGCGCGTCGTCACCATCGATCGGCCGATCGGATCGAACTGGATCGTTTCATCCGGCCTCCGCGCCGGCGACCGGCTGATCGTCGAGGGTATGATGGTCGTCAGGCCCGGCATGGTGGTGACACCGGCCGCACCGCAACAGGCCCCACGGTCCACCAGGAACTGATCCGTCATGTCGCGCTTCTTCATCGACAGGCCGATCTTCGCCTGGGTTCTCGCCATCGTTCTGATGATGGCCGGCGCACTCGCGCTGCGCGCCCTGCCGATCGAGCAATTTCCCGAGATCGCGCCGCCCAAGGTGACGATCGCGACCCTCTACCCCGGCGCCGATGCCCAGACGCTCGAAAACACGACCACGCAGGTCATCGAGCAGCAGCTCAAGGGCATCGATCACCTCAGCTATTTTTCGTCGACCAGCGATTCCGCGGGCAATCTGGCGATCACCCTGACCTTCGAACAGGGCACCGATGCCGACACCGCCCAGGTACAGGTTCAGAACAAGCTACAGCAGGCGACCGCGCTGTTGCCGCAGGAAGTACAGCAACAGGGTCTGACCGTATCGAAATCGGCCGCCACCTTCCTGCTGATCCTCGCACTCTATTCGGATGACGGATCCTACGATCAGGTCGATCTCGGGGATTATGTTGCGTCGAATCTCCAGGACCCGCTCAGCCGCGTGGCGGGGGTCGGCGATACGGAGGTGCTCGGCGCCCAATATGCGATGCGGATCTGGCTTGATCCGTTCAAGATGTCGGCGCTCGGCGTTACCGTCGGCGACGTCAAGGCCGCCGTCCGCGCGCAGAACGCCCAGGTCTCGGCCGGGCAGGTCGGCAGCCTGCCGTCGGTGAAGGGGCAGGCGCTCAACGCGGTCGTAACCGCTCAGTCGCGGTTGCGCACGGCCGAACAGTTTCGGGATATTCTGCTGCGGTCCAACCGCGACGGGTCCGTCGTCAAGCTGGCCGACGTCGCCAAGGTCGAACTGGGGTCGGAAAATTACAGCTTCGTCGCGCGCTTCAACGGCAAGCCGGCTTCGGGATTCGGGATCAAGCTGGCGCCGGGCGCCAACGCGCTGGAAACGGTCCAGGCGGTGAAGGCCGAAGTGGCCAAGCTCGAGAAGAGGTTTCCCGCCGGCGTCAAGATCGCCTATCCCGTCGACAATTCGACGTTCGTCAAGCTGTCGGTCGATCAGGTGGTGGAAACCCTGTTCGAGGCGATCGTCCTCGTTTTCATCGTGATGTTCATCTTTCTGCAGAACTGGCGGGCCACGATCATCCCGACGATCGCGGTGCCCGTCGTCCTGCTGGGCACCTTCGCGGTCCTCGCCATCGCCGGATATTCGATCAACACCCTGACCCTGTTCGGCATGGTGCTGTCGATCGGCCTGCTGGTCGACGACGCGATCGTCGTCGTCGAAAATGCCGAACGGCTGATCCAGGACGAAGGGCTGAGCCCCAAGGAGGCCGCGCGCAAGTCGATGGATGAGATCAGCGGCGCGCTGGTCGGAATCGGCCTGGTGCTGTCGGCGGTGTTCCTGCCGATGGCGTTCTTCGGCGGATCGACCGGCGT
>CAZJXG010000081.1:0-14732 GCA_964549965.1 uncultured Sphingomonas sp.
CCTGATCGTTGCGCGATCGGGCGGTGTGGAGCCGGCCGGCGGGGGCGCCGATCAGCTCGGCCAGCCGCCCCTCGGTCGCCATATGGATATCCTCGAGGGCGAGATCGACCGGCACGCCCTGCTCGGCATATTCGGCGGCGACCTGGTCCAGGCCGCCCGAAATCGCGGCCGCATCGGCCTCGGTGACGATCTTCGCCTTCGCCAGCATCGCGACATGCGCCTTCGATCCGGCGATGTCCTGTTGCCAAAGCCGCTTGTCGAAGGGGATCGATGCGTTAATCTCGCGCATCACCGCGGCGGGCCCTTCAGCGAAGCGCCCTCCCCACATCTTGTTGGAGTTTCCCGTGCGGCCGTTGATCGCCTGTCTCCTCATATTGGCGCTGGCCGCCTGCGATAGTAAACCCAAGGACGCCCCGCAAGGCGGGCCGCCCGCCGAATCGGTCGGCAGGGTCGATATTTCACAGCGCGGCAAGGCGATGCCGGCCATGCCCTTCCTCGACGAGAAGGGCGGCCCGGCCACCCTCACCCAGTTCCGGGGCAAGCCGCTGATGGTCAATCTGTGGGCGACCTGGTGCGCGCCCTGCATCGCCGAGATGCCGCATCTCGACCGGCTGGCCGGCGAGGACGACCGCTTCCGGCTGATCACCGTGAGCGAGGATCTGGAGGGCGCCAAGGTCATCGAGCCCTTCTTCCGGGAGAAGGGGTTCAAGGCGCTGACCCGTTATAGCGACCAGCAGAATGTGCTGATGGGCGCGCTGGGCACCGAGACGCTGCCGACGACGGTCTTCTACGACGCGCGAGGCAAGGAGCTGTGGCGCGTCTATGGCATGATGGACTGGAATGGCGCCCCGGCCCGGAAGCTGATCGGGGATGGCCTGGGGGGATAGGACAATTTCAGTCCGATGGCATCCGATCGCCGTCCCGGCCAGGACGGCCGAGACTCGACCCGCCAAACAGAAATTACCTGCGCAAAAAACGGCTCAGACGGTTGCTGGTTTACCAGACCGCATGGCGGCTTTGCTGCGCGATGCCGGCTGCCGCGTCTTCGTCCGCTCCCTGCGACCCATCGCAAGTGGCGCAGGATCAGACAGCTGGGCGTAAGCTGCAAGCCGAGCATCGATCTCTTCAGCGAGTCTAAGCAGGCCCGTTTTGGCGCCCATCAACGTTGATCGCTGCAGACCTCGCCGTTCACCATGAGACGAACTAGAGGGCGCAACGGAACCACCATCCTTCAATCTGGCGAAATTGGCGGGAGACATGAATAAAGCATCGGCAATCTGCGTACCGTTAAACCCCAGCAGGTGTCCCAGATGCTGCGCCTGGGCAATCGCAAGATGGATATGTTCTGGATCGTCGCTGGACTGCGCCGCCCAATTCATCGTTGCGGAAATATAGGAGCTAAGGGGAGACAAAAGCTCGCCCGGTGCCTGTTCAAAGGCATCGAGTGGCGCCGGCTTCTTGCTATCAAGCATGAATGGCATCCTGTTGATGTTGCAGATGAATTTCCCTCAGGAACGGCAGCTGTATTGCCGATGGCAATCTGGCTAACGTCCTATTTCGCGTTTGTCTATATTAAAATAGAGAAAAATTCTCATTTAAAATTTAATCTCCATTTTTAGAAAAAACCAACCTTTTCGATTGCGTGTCAACCCCGCGACTCGTAAGTAGATCAGTGCACTATCTGATGGTGTCTGTCGGGGTCGCGGAGGCTTTATGCTGACGTTGGAAACTATTACCCACCTGGAGCGGGTGGAAGATTTCGCGGGGGCAATGGGTCTGAGTCACCTGTGGTCCGAAGCCGCGCGTCACTGCCAGGGGGATCCTGAACAATTTCTGGAAGCGATCGGACTGTTCGAGCGCGACGACAGGACACGCACAACACGCCTTCTGGCGGCGACGCTGACGGTACCCGCCTTTCTGGTTCCCGAACCTGACGAAACCGAGCCGCGCGTCGACTTGGGCCGTCCGCTGAAGACCGAAGCCGACCGCGAGGCACTGGAAAGCACGAAGATTTTCTATCTGAACCTGGACACAGCCGATGAGCGAATGGCGCGATTAACGGCGATCACCCGTGCGCGCCTGCTCATCCGGATGGTGGGGCGACCCGACCATGAGCCTTATGCATCATTTACAGCTGAGCGTGCGATCCACATCATTTCCCATCATGCCCCTTATGCGCAGCAGCAGCTCGTGGTCGGCGAAGAGCTTCGGTTACTACGCGGCATGCTCGCTGGAACCGACCAATGCTACTGCGTCGGCAAGAAGCTTCTAGCCAGCCTCATCAGGCCCGACAGCCCGAGCCTTTACGAGGATGCGACGACGGCCCTTACCCTCGCGAGCGACGCGCTGGTCAGGGAAGGTACCTATCCCCTCTATCGTTTCGCGAACAAGGATCGCGATCAGAATGCCGACGTCCGCTCCTAAGGGCGGGAAGACTTTCCCATCAGGACATCCGGTACATCGCGCACAGCTTGTTGCCGTCCGGATCGCGCAGATAGGCCAGGTACAGCTTGAACGCGCCCATGTCCCGCACGCCCGGGGCGTCCTCACAGCTCGAACCGCCATGGGCGACGCCGGCCGCGTGCCACTGGTCCGCCTGTTCCGGGGAGTTCGTCGAGAAGCCGATCGTGCCGCCATTGGCGCGGCAGGCGGGCTCGCCGTTGATCGGCCGGGTGACGGCGAACATGCCGGTCGGCGACATCCAGAAGATGCGGCCCTTCTCGTTATCGACACGCCCCGGCTGCACGCCGAGCGTCGCGAACACGGCATCGTAGAAAGCCTTCGACGCGTCGAGATCGTCGGTACCGACCATGATATGGCTGAACATGCATATTCTCCTCGCCTGGCGCCCGATGCGCCCTGCTGCGCCCCGATGGCACAGCTGGCGCCATGCTGTCGATACGCTGCCGACGGTCGGGCGGGGCAACCGTGTCGATAGCGATATGGCGATGATGACGGCGATTTCGGGGATTTCGGGGTTCCGGTTCGATTGAACGCGAAATCGCACCCTGGGCGTCATTTTCCGATGGCATTTCCGCGCAGGCTGCGCGATTCCCTGTCGTCGTCGGCCCTTAGCCGCGCAGGAGGAAGATGAAGACCGGGGACTCACGGACGTTCCGCTTCGAGGAAGGAAGCTTCCTCGCCATCGTGCTGGTCGTCAGCATCCTGTTCGCGCTGGTCGTCGCACCCTTTTTCGGGGCGATTCTCTGGGCGCTGGTCCTCGCCATCCTGTTCAGGCCGGTCAACCAGCAGCTCGTCGATCGCCTGTCCGGACGACGCAATCTCGCCGCCCTGCTCACCCTGCTGATCATCCTCGTGCTGGTGATATTGCCGGCGGTGTTCCTCACCTCGATGGTGATCAACGAGCTGCTGTCCTTCTATGCGCATATCCAGTCGGGCCGGATCGATATCGCCGCGCTGTTCGAACGGGCCACCGGGGCGCTGCCCAGCTGGGCCGCCGACTGGCTGCAGCGGATGGGCTGGGGCGACTTCTCGGCGGTGCGCGCCAAGGTGACGGCGCTGCTCACCGGCAGCTTCGGCGCCCTCGCGACGCGCGGACTGGCGATCGGGCAAAGCGCGTTCAACGTCGTGCTGATGATCGGCGTCATGCTCTACCTTGCCTATTTCCTGATCCGCGACGGCCATGCGCTCAGCCGCAAGGTGATCGACGCAGTGCCGCTCGATCCCGACAAGCGGGAGGCGATCGTCAGCAATTTCATCGTCGTCGTGCGCGCGACGATCAAGGGCAGCCTGGTCGTCGCGATCGTCCAGGGCTTTATCGGCGGCGTGACCTTCTCGCTGCTGGGGCTGGAGGGCGCGCTGCTCTGGGGCACGCTGATGGGGGTCTTCTCGCTGATCCCGGCGATCGGCACCGGGATCATCTGGGTGCCGGTCGCGCTCTATCTGATCGCCACCGGCGCGCTGGTGAAGGGCCTGATCCTGACCGCCTGCGGCGTGCTGATCATCTCGATGGTCGACAATGTCCTGCGCCCGATCCTGGTCGGCCGGGAAACCAGCATGCCCGATTATCTGGTGCTGATCTCCACCCTGGGCGGGCTCCAGCTGTTCGGTTTCCACGGCTTCATCATCGGCCCGGTGGTCGCCGCGCTGTTTCTGGGCGTCTGGCAGATCTTCACCGAAGCGCGCCGCTCGACGCCAGCAGGCTAGACGATGTCGGGCGCGTGGAACGGCGGGTTGAGCCGTTCGCGCCGGCGCCGGCGCGCGCGCCGCCATAGCCACCACAGCAGCAGGCAGGTGCCGGGGATCGGCAGCGCGATCAGGATTTCAGTCTTGTAGGGCGCCATCGCCATCAGCGCGCGATCGACGGCGGGGCCGAACAGATAGCCGATGGTGGTGAAGATCGCCGACCAGAGGATGCAGGCGATCAGGTTCAGTATCGCGAAGCGCCGCAGCGGGATCGACGACAGCCCGATCGCGACCGGGCTGACCATGCGAAAGCCGTAGATGAAGCGATAGGCAAGGATGAAGCCGGTCGGATAGCGTTCGATCAGCCCCACCGCCCGCGCGAAGGCAGGCTTCTGCCGGGCATGGATGACGAAGGGCCGGTCGCGGAAGCGGCGGCCGAGCTGGAAGAACAGCTGGTCGGCGATGAGCGCGCCGAAGGCGGTGGCGAGAAAAGCCGCCCCGATCGGGAACAGCCCGCGATGCGCCATCACCCCGCCGGCGATCGCCGCGGTCTCCCCCTCGAATCCGGCGCCGAGCGCGATCGCCCAGGGGCCGATCGCCACGACAAGCTGTCCGATATCCATCCGCTCGCCCTGCGCCCATTGCCCGATGCGCGCCCTATAGCGGGAGCCCCCCGATCCTCCCAGCGAAAGCTGGAATGCCCTTTTCCTGTCGAATGCGGTGCAACTGTTACCGTCTCGCGGTTGCCCCCGACGCCGGGCGCCATTACATCGGCGACATCATTTTCGAAGGACCGTGAATGCTCCTGCTTTTCCTGCAGATTGCCGACCTGCTGCTGGGCGTGCTGCGCTGGATCATCATCATCCAGGCGATCATGTCCTGGCTGGTCGCGTTCAACGTGATCAACACCTATAATGATTTCGTCCGCCAGGTGCTGTTCGCGCTCGATAAGATCACCGAGCCGATCTACCGGCCGATCCGCCGGGTGATGCCCGATTTCGGCGCGCTCGACCTGTCGCCGCTGGTGGCGCTGCTGCTGATCATCATCCTGCAGATGGTGCTCAGCCATGCCGCCCAGCAGGTCATGCTGGCGGGCGTCTGAGCGCCTGGACACCGGCACCGGACGGGCTCCACCTTGCGATTCGCGCGACGCCGAAGGCGGGGCGGGATTCGATCGAGGGGCTCGTCACCGCCGATGACGGACGGACGCGGCTGGCGGTCAGGCTGGCCGCCGCGCCCAGCGACGGCGCGGCCAACGACGCGCTGATCCGGCTGGTGGCCAAAAGGCTGGGTGTGGCGAAGCGGGACGTGACGCTGGCCAGCGGGGCGACCTCGCGGCTAAAGAGGCTCCATATTTCGGGCGACCCGGCGCTGCTCGCTGCCGCCCTCGAACATCTCGTCAGGGAAGATTCATGAGCGCGGACATCATCGACGGCAAGGCTTTCGCAGGCGATCTGCGCGCGCGGGTGGCGGAAAAGGTCGCGACCTTCCGTGCCGCCGCGGGCCGCGCTCCCGGGCTGGCGGTGGTGCTGGTCGGCGAGGATCCGGCAAGCCAGGTCTATGTCCGCTCGAAGCACAAGGCGACGATCGAGGCGGGCATGGAGAGTTTCGAGCACCGCCTGCCCGATACGACGACGCAGGACGAGCTGCTCGCTGTCGTCCGCCGGCTCAACGCCGACGACAGCGTCGACGGCATCCTCGTGCAATTGCCGCTGCCGCCGCAGATCGACGAGAATGTCGTCATCGCGACGATCGATCCCGACAAGGATGTCGACGGCTTCCATGTCGTCAATGCCGGCCGGCTCGCGGTCGGCCAGCACGGCTATGTGCCCTGCACCCCGCTGGGCTGCCTGATGCTGCTCCAGGACCGGCTCGGCGATCTCAGCGGGCTCGACGCGGTGGTGATCGGCCGCTCGAACATCGTCGGCAAGCCGATGGCGCAGCTGCTGCTGGGCGAAAGCTGCACCGTCACCATCGCGCATAGCCGGACGAAGGATCTGCCCGACGTCGTGAAGCGCGCCGATATCGTCGTCGCGGCGGTCGGCCGGCCCGAGATGATCCGGGGCGACTGGATCAAGCCCGGCGCCACCGTGATCGATGTCGGCATCAACCGGGTGCCGGGCGCCGAGCCGGGCAAGACGAAGCTGGTCGGCGACGTCGACTTCGCCTCGGCATCGCAGGTCGCCGGCGCGATCACCCCGGTGCCGGGCGGGGTCGGCCCGATGACGATCGCGGTGCTGCTGCGCAACACCCTCGTCGCCGCGCACCGCCGCGCCGGCGTGCCTTACGCCAAGGGTTCGATTTGATCGCGCTGTTCCTATCGGCCTTCGTCACCCTGTTCGTGGTGATCGATCCGCCCGGCTGCGCGCCGATCTTCGCGGGGCTCACCCGCGATGCGCCCAATGGCCAGCGCCGCGCGATGGCGATCCGTTCGACCTTGATCGCCGCCGTGCTGTTGCTGCTCTTCGCGCTGGTCGGGGAAAAGCTGCTGTCGACGCTGGGCATCAGCCTCGACGCCTTCCGCATCGCGGGCGGGATCATGGTCTTCCTGATCGCGCTGGAAATGGTGTTCGAGAAGCGCACCGAACGGCGCGAGGGCCGCGCCGACGAGATCAGCCGCAAGGCCGCCGAGGAGCACCGCCCGATCGAGGATATCTCGGTCTTCCCGATGGCGATCCCGATGATCGCCGGCCCCGGCTCGATCGCGACGGTGATGCTGCTCGTCTCGCGCAGCCATGGCATCGACGAGACGCTGGCGGTGCTGGCCGCGCTGGCGGCGGTGCTGCTGCTGACCGGAGCGGCGCTGCTGGCGGCGGGACCGATCATGCGGGTGCTGGGCCCCAAGCTGGAGGCGATGATCACCCGCATCCTGGGCGTGCTGCTCGCCGCGCTGGCGGCGCAGTTCGTGATCGACGGGGTGAAGGCGGCGTTCGGGCTGGGTTAGGCCGAGGTCGCCGTTCCGGCGGGATCCGGGACCTCATTGCGTAGCGCCGTCGTCAGCCCACCATCTTCCACAGCAGGAACGGCGAACCCTCGGGCAGTGCCACCGGCTGAAGCCAGCCGGGCACCTCGCCCCGCATCAGCTGCATATAGAAGCCCTGCGGCGCGCGGGCGCGGTAGATGGTCGATTCGGCCATGCCGGGGCAGAGCAGCAGCATCGTCACGCCACGCCGCTTCATCACCTCATGCGCCACCTCGGGCGATGTCGCGCGGAACGACTTCTGGACGTCGAGAATCGCCTGGCCGTTGCGATGATAGGGGCCGGCAATCGCGCTGTGCTTCGTCATCGCGATCAGGCGCGGCCCGAAATCGATGAAGGTCAGCATCGTCGCGGCGGGCAGCGGATCGAGCTGCGCCAGGCCGGGGATGGTCGAGCAGCGGCTGGGCCGGGTCTTCACCCCCCGGGCCTGTGCCTGTGCCTTGTCCTCGCGGCGCTCCGCCGCCGCTTTCGGTATCATCGCGACGAAGGAGGCCAATTGCCCCGATAGCGCGAAGAACACGGCCAGCGTGCCGCCGATCCGGACCAGCGACGAGGCCGAATCGAGCAGCTTCGGCAGCAGCCACCAGCCGAGCGCGGTCGCGCCGAAAACCCCCATCAGCTGCGCCTGCGGCCCGAAGCGCGACTGCCAGAACATGCCGAGCGTGGCGACGAGGCTGAGCGCCGCGATCGCGATCCACGCCGGCGCCTGCGCGGAGCCGCGCGCGCGAAACGCGGCGACGATCGCGCCGAGGGCGCCGATCACGGGCAGCCATCCGGTCTGCAGCGCGTCGCGCCACGGCTTGGTGTAAAGCGGCTTCACCTCGCGGATATTGGCGAACCAGAGCTGTTCGAGTTCGGGCGATATCCCTTCGGGCCGGCCCAGGCATTGCGGGAAACTCATGACGAAGAAACCGGCGACGATCGCGCCCGCCGCGACGACCAGCGCGAAGCGCAGCGGCCGCCGGTCGCCGGGGACGTAGCTCATCCCCATCAGCAGCGCCGCGCTCAACAGCAATGTCGACAGCCAGACCGGCGACAGCACGTCGCAGACCATCGCGCGATTGTCGTAGGAGGCGAAGCCGCCGAAGGCGATGGCGCAGCCGCCCGCCAGCGTGACGGCATAGGCGCGCATCCGGCCGGTCTCGGCTGCGTCCCATACCCAGCGCAGCGCGATCGAGGCCCCCGCCAGCGCCATGAGCGGAAGCAGCTCCAGCCCGATGCCGAACGAGACGGCGGTGGCGAGACCGGCGGTCGCGCCGCCGCGCCGCCCGTTCGGATCGGCGATGCCGGCGACGACCAGCGCGAGCATGGCGAGCTGCCAGCCATGGTGATCGGTGCGGAGCGGCATCCACATGAACAGGCAGGTCGACGCGCACATCAGCACCGCGAAGGCGATCGGATAGGCGCGTGGATGAATAGCACGCCGGCTGGTCAGGATGATCGCCCACAAGGCCGGCGCCAGCGCCAGCATCGGCGCCACCGCACAGGCGATCCGGTCGGCGGTGAACGCCCCGACAAATGGCCGGAAGATCAGGATCAGCCCGGCGATCGGCAGATCGACGATCCGCGACCAGTGGATGTTGAGCCCGTCGGGCGGGGCGAGCTTGTGCTGGCGCAGATCGAACCAGGGCTGGCCCGCGAGCCAGGCATGGACCTGGGCAAGCCGCATATTGTCGTCGGTATCGCTGAGCGCGAGCCAGCGTATCTGGCCCCATTTATAGCTGACGAAATAGACGCAGGCGCCGAGGAACATCAGCCAGAAGACCGTGCGCCAGCGGCGCTCGATCCAGGCCATCATCCGTTCCTCGAACTGCTTGTCGTCCGCGCTCTGCATCGGCCCCGGATAGGCGGGCACCGATCGCATCGCAACCGAAGTTACGCGGCGTTTCGTTCGGGCTGCGTTCAGATTGGCCATGCCCTATTGCACCCGTCCGGGTAACGGATACGCGGGGATCGGACTGGCAATTTCCACCCCTCGGGAGACGCTCCTTCGGGGTTCCCTTTCCCCGGGGAGCGCTTTCCTTCCGTGTCGTCAAAATGCCGGAAGCCCACGCAGCCTTCCCGTGAGGGCGCCCGGGCACCGCGCGAACGGCTTCCCCGCCTTGTCGCCCTCCCGCTTTTGTGGGAGAGCGCGGCTTCCTATGGCCGACACGCCTTTCCTCTCGCGCGAACGGACGGCGCTGCTCGGCCAGCTGCTGCGCTATGCGATCACCGGCGTGCTCGCCTCGGTCGTCAATATCGGCATCTATCATGTGCTGGTGCGGCAGGCGGGCATGGACCCCAATCTGGCCTGGACCTGCGGCTTCGTCGGTGCCGCGATCACCGGCTATGTGGTGCATGGCCAGTGGAGTTTTCGCGGCCATGGCGGGCGCGACCGTCAGGCGGTGCGGATCACCCGCTTCGCGATCGTCTCGCTGATCAGCTTCGGCCTCAACAGCCTGTGGGTGTGGCTGCTCGTCCAGCATATGGACCTTCCGCTCTGGGCGCCCTATCCCCTGGTGCTATGCGTGACCCCGCTCCTGGTGTTCTGGCTGAACCGCATATGGGTGTTCGAATGAGCGATCCGCTGCCCCTGTTGTCGGTGATCGTCCCGGTGAAGGACGAGGAGGACGCGATCGTCCCCTTCGTCGCGCGCGTCGGCGCGGTGCTCGATGGTCTGCGCGATGCGCAGGGCGGGCCGATCGGCTGGGAAATCCTGTTCATCGACGACGGCAGCACCGACCGGACGATGGCGGCGATCCTGACCGCGCATGACGCCGATCCGCGCATCGGCGCCTTGTCGCTGTCGCGTAATTTCGGCAAGGAGGCGGCGCTTTCGGCCGGCCTCGACAATGCCCGCGGCGCCGCGGTCATCCCGATCGACGTCGACATGCAGGACCCACCCGAGGTGATCGGCGCCATGCTCGACAAATGGCGCGACGGTCATGAGGTCGTCTATGGCGTGCGGCGCAACCGCATGACCGACAGCCTGCCCAAGCGGCTGACCGCCGATCTTTACTATCGCGCGCACAACTGGCTTTCGATGGACAAGATTCCCGAGCATGCCGGCGATTTCCGCCTGCTCGACCGCAAGGTCGTCGAGGTGATCAAGCGGATGCCCGAGCGTAACCGCTTCATGAAGGGGCTGTTCGCCTGGTCGGGCTTCAGCCAGACCGCGGTCGAATATGACCGCGCCGAACGCGCCGTCGGCACCACCAAATTCAACTACTGGAAGCTGTGGCAGCTCGCGGTCGACGGGATCACCTCCGCCTCGACCGCGCCGCTCAGGGTGTGGTCCTATCTCGGCGCGATCATCGCGGTCGTCGCGCTGGTCTATGCGGTGTTCATCGGCCTGCGCACGATCATCTACGGCGCCGATGTCGCCGGCTATCCGTCGCTGATGGTGGCGATCCTGTTCATGGGCGGGGTGCAGCTGCTCTCGCTCGGCATCCTCGGCGAATATGTCGGCCGCATCCTGGTCGAGACCAAGAAGCGGCCGATCTACATCATTCGCCAGCGGATCGGTGTCGCCGATCCGGAAGAAACAGCGGGGCACTGATGGATCGCGCCACCTATGACCGGATGGCCGAGATCGACCAGACCCACTGGTGGTTCGTCGCGCGCCGCAGGATCATCGCCGCGCTGATCGACCGGCATCGGCCGAAGGCGGGGCCGATGCGCATCCTGGAGGTCGGCGCCGGCACCGGCTCCAACCTCGCCCTGCTCCAGCGCTATGGCACGGTCGACGCGATCGAGCCCGACGATGGCGCGCGCCACTTCGCCGAGCAGCGCAGCGGCCTGACGATCAAGGGGGGGTATCTGCCGCATGTCCCGCTCGACGATGGGGCCTATGATCTCATCGTCCTGCTCGATGTGCTGGAGCATATTCCCGGAGACGTCGAGGCGCTCGGCTATCTGCGCACCAAGCTTGCGCCCGGCGGCCGCATTCTCGTCACCGTGCCGGGCGCGCCGTGGATGTGGAGTTCGCATGACGTCGCCCATCATCACCAGCGGCGCTATACCGGTGCGCAGCTGCGCCGGGTGTTCGGCGAGGCGGGGCTCAGGCCGCGCTATATGAGCCATTTCAATTCGGTGCTGTTCCCGCTGATCGCCGCGGTGCGTGCGCTGGGCAAGCTGACCGGCAAGGAAGGCGGCGACGATGCGATGCCGTCCGCCCCGGTCAACCGCGCGCTGACCGCGCTGTTCGGCGCCGAGCGCCACTGGGTGGCGAGCCTGCCGGTCCCCTTCGGCGTGTCGATCGCGATCGTCGGCGAACCGAAGGGCTGACGTCACCGGATCGGATCGACATTCGAGATCTTGTAGAGCGCCCCGCGCTCGCCGCCGTTCCAGATGAGCTTGAGGGTCGGATCGTTGACCGGCCAATGTTCGCGCGCGGCGTTGATCAGCCAAAGATAGTCGAACGCATAGCGCGGGAAGAGCGCGACCGAGCTTTCGATCGTCCGCGCGGTGCGCGCGCGGCAGCGCTTGGGCCGCATCACCTGGGTCGGATCCTCGGCATAGCCCTTGGCCGGCGCATATTTGATCGACAGCAGCTGCGCGCCCGGCATCGTCCACTGGCCGTTGACGAACGCCTGCCGCCGGACGATCGCCATCGCGCCGAGATGCTCCAGCCGGGGCGATTCCCAGCGCGACAGGCAGGGCAGCTCGACCAGCGCGAAGACCCGGCTGTCGCGATCGACATGGTCGAGCGCGGCGAGCTGCGCTTCCTGGAATGCGGCGAAGCCGGCATAGCGCTCGGTCGACTGCCAGAGCCGCACGCCGAAGATGATCAGCGCCAGCGCGGCGATCGTGCTGAGTGCGAGCCGGTTGGTGGTGCGCGGCACCAGGCCGATGACGCCGATCGCGATCACATAGGGGGCAAGGCGCATGTCGGCATAGGCCGATCCGATCACGATGCGCGGCATCAGCACATAGGCGATGATCAGCACCAGGCAGGCGACGCCCAGGGTGCGGCGCATGTTGACGCCGATCTGGCGCCAGCCGATCGATGCGATGCCGAACAGCACCATCAGCACCAGCGCGCTGACCAGGATGATGTCGAACGCCATCCAGTGCGTGCGCAGCGCCGAGATCAGATAGACATATTTCGCCTTCCAGTTGAACCAGTCGACCGTCTTGCCCTGCACATCGCCCGATCGCCAGGCGATCATCAGCAGCATCGGCGGGCTGAGCGGCAGGCAGTGCAGCACGCCGCGCCACAGCGATTCGCCGAAGCCGCGCCCTTCGACATCGCGCATCCGCACGATTTCGGCGGAGAAGGCGAGCAGGCCGAGCACCCCCCAGGCAAAGCCGTGGCACAGCCAGATCAGGCAGCCGATCGGTAGGAACAGCGCCGCGCGCAAGCGAATCCGGCCCATCCGGGCCAGATAGAGCCACAGCGCGAAGGCGTTGAGCGCCAGCGCCATGCCCAGCACATAGTTGATGAAGCCCCATTGGAAGGGCCAGCAATAGGCAAAGGGCGCGACCAGACCGGCGGTGGCGGGCAGGCGGCCATGCACCTCACGCGCGATCAGCAGCAGCCCGGTCAAGGTCAGCGGCGGCACCGCCATGACGATCAGCTTCACCGCCAGTTCGAGGCCGAACAGCTTCGCCAGTGGCACGACCAGCAGGTCGACGCCGAGATTGCCCATCAGCGCCCATTGGAACCCGAAATAGCGGGTGAGCAGCGGCGAGGCAGGATCGGCGATCTCGACCCGATAGCGGCCCATATGCCCCATCAGGTCGACCAGCGGCGGCACCTCCGGCCGGAGCAGCGGGACGATCGAGATGAGCGCGAGCAGCGCGATGTACCAGGGGCGCGTCCACCAGCCGGACGGCGGCGTTACGGGCGGGGTTGAGCGGAACATCGGGACTCGCCCTTATGTCGGGCGGAAGGCTGGGGCAAGGGATTCGACATTCGCCCCGTGCCGGGGAGGAATTAGGAAAGCCGCCGCCACATCCGCAGCCTGTCCGTTCCCAGCGGAACCGGTTCGAGCCAGGCCGGCACCTGTCCCCTGATCAGCCGCGCCATCAGCCCGTCGGGCGCCGCCTTGACGTAGATATCCGTTTCGTTGCCGCCGGGCTGGATCAGCACATAGGCCATGCCTTTTTCCCGCATCAGCCGGTGCGCGGCCTCGGGCGGTCCAACGAACGCGTCGATCACCCGCGCCATCGCCGCGCGGCCGCGATGATGGCCGCTGGCCGCATAGCTGTGCGGCGTCTCGATCAGCAGGCGCGGGGTGAGATCGAGGCCGGTAAGGACATAGCCACGCGGCAGCCGCGCAATCGGCGCAAGGCTGGTGCAGGGGGCGAAGCACGTCTCTCCGGCTTTTGTAGCAGGTGCTACGTTGTGCTCGAGGCCGGCCAGCAGCGCACCGCCCAGCGCCATCGCGCCGATCGGCGAGAGCAGCAATATGGCCGCCGCCGCCGCCGGAACCCGGAGCGGCGCACGCCGCCAGCGATCGATCCTTGCCAGCGCCCGGGCGAGCAGCCAGCCGGCACCGGGCAAGGCACAGCCCTGTGCGAAGCCGCCCGCGCGCTGGACAAGCAGCGAGACCGCGAAGGCGGCGAGCAGCAGCGCCAGCATCGCCAGCCAGTCGCGCGCCGCCCCGGCGGTGGCGGCACGGCGCCAGGCGAGGACGGTGCCGGCCAGACCGATCAGCGGAAAGCCGAGCAGGATCATCGCGTTGTTGGGCGCCTGCCGCCACACCGGCAGGCCTTCGAGGACATTGTCATACCAATAGATCCGCACCACCGGATCGAGCTGCGCGAACGGCCCGGCGAGACAGGCGGGAGCCGTCAGGCCGAGCAGCACGGTGCCGGCCAGCGCGGCGAGGCAGAGGCCGGCCAGCCGCAACGGCACGCCGCGAAGACGGGTCGAGAGCGCGGCCAGCAGCGGCGTGGCGACCATCGGGCCGAACCAGGCGGGGCTCATCGCATCGCACCAGGGCTGTGCCCAGGCGGCGCGGCCATGGAAGGCCGCGAACAGGCCCAAGGTGGCGAGGCCGAGCGCCCCGGCAAAGGCGCGGAAACGGCGATCGTCGCCCCAGACCAGATAGCGCAGCGCCAGCACCAGCCCGAGCGCGGCGGCCATCGGCAGCGCTTCCAGCGAAATGGCGAGCCACAGCGCGGTCGCGCCCCCCGCGACGATCCCTCCGCGGGTCGGCTTCGCATCGAAACAGGCGGCGACCGCGAACAGGCCGAGCATCGTCTGCCAGCCATGATGATCGATCCGCAGCGGCAGGACATGGAACAGCAGCAGCGGCGCGGTGGCGCCGAGCATCGCGGCGAGCAGCGCGGTGCGCCGGTCGGCCAGGCGCGCGGCGATCAGCGCCACCGCCGACAGCGATCCGGCGAGCGTGATCAGCGGCACGACCGAAACGGTGATCCGTTCGGCCAGCATCGGCCCGAACAGCGGCTTCAGCAGCAGGATCAACCCGGCGAGCGGCAGATCGACGATCCGCGACCAGTGCATCGGCACGCCGCCGGGCGGATCGATGCGATATTGGATAACGTCGAAAAAGCCCTGCCCACCGAGCCAGTCACGCACCTGCTGGAGCCGGAGATAATCGTCGGGGTCCCACATTTCGAGCGCGGCGATATGGCTGCGCGCGATCCACAGCAGGAT
>CAZJXG010000082.1:0-14486 GCA_964549965.1 uncultured Sphingomonas sp.
ACCTGATTTGTAATCAGGGGGTCGCGGGTTCGATCCCTGCAGCCGGCACCATCACTTGTCCTCGTCAGCGCCTATGGCAAAAATTTGAGGAGGATTTGGGCTTCGTCGTAGTGACGAAGCAACGAAGATGAGGCCCAAATCCGCCAATATAAAATCGCCGGCGGAGGCCCCCTCGGGACGGGTGGTGAAGGGTATCTGGCGACAGACTTGGCGGCACGTCTCCGCCGAAGACAATATCCGCATCCTGCTCGAAGGCGCGGCTATGACAGCATCGCCGAACTGTGCCGCAAGGGATCGCCCAGAGCCTGTATTATACATGGTCCAGAAAGTTCATGGAAGCAGGCCAGCGGCGCGTGGCGGTGACACTGCCCGTGCGGCGGCGACCGGCGAGGTGCAGGACTTGCGCCATGAAGGAATGCGTCGCCAACCCCACCCGCTGTCCTGGCTGTGCTTAATTTCCGCGGGGCTCGCAATCGCTCAGGCACGTGATACTATGCCGGTTCGGTAGCCATGTGACATGCGCAATCGGTTCCTGATCGCAGGAGAAGATGCGGATATGGGCTTTCCCGCATCGAGGAGTTGATCTTGGCCAAACAGGTAATCGACGAAACAAAGCTGTGGGCGCCGACCGAACTGCCGCTCAACCGGTGGAATCGTTTTGTCAGCACCGAAATCGATGCCGTCCACCAGCATATGGTGCGCGCTTTTTGCCCGCACGACCTTGTCACTGAAGGCGGGTTGCCGCCGATGGCCTTCCGGCACAACCAGGCGACGCTGCGCTCGACGACCTTCAATGCTACCGATTATGGTCTACCTTACGGACGGGTGGCGGTGTCGATCCCTCCGGCAGAGCACTGCTTTCTCGTCCAGTTCGTTCTCAGCGGCCGTGCACAGTTTACGCATCAGGGCAGAACATTCACCCTGAACCCGGGCTATATGTCGGTGCTCAGCCCGCATGAGCCGATCCGCCAAGTCACCGATGCGGGTTGTCGCCATTTCACCGTCAAGCTCGATCGAATGGAACTGGAGAAACTGCTGACCGAGGATTTCGGCCATCGCGCCCGACCGCTGGTATTCTCGCCCGATCCGGTGTCGATCGACGGATTGGCGGCGTCCTTCGCGCAGTTCGTTCGCGCCGTGGTCGAGGATATTGAGGACGGTGTGTCGGGCTTCATCCATCCGCGTGCGATCGGCACGACCGAGGAGATGATGGGCCGCCTTCTGCTCAATTCGGTACCGCACAACTACTCGCTCGATTATGAGATCGAGCCTCGCCACGTCGCAACGCCATACTATATCCGCCGCGCAGAGGAGCTGATCCGCAGCCGCTACCGTGAGCAACTGACATTGTCGGACCTGATCGTTGCGTCGGGCGTCAGCGGGCGATCGCTGCACCTCGGCTTCCGCCGGTTCCGCGATGACAGCCCGATGGGCTATCTGAAGCGCTATCGGCTCGAACAGGCGAGAAAGATGATCAAGGAGATGCGCGAAGGCGGGCTCACCGTCACCGAGGTGGCCTTCGCCAACGGCTTCCTTCATCCCAGCAAATTCTCGCAGGACTATGTCAGACGCTTCGGCGAGTTGCCGTCCCTGTCATTGAAGAAATCGACAGGCTTCTGAGCGACCGGGCTCCCGATTATTGCCAGCCGGGTAGGAAGATTGCGGACTCGGTATAGCCTCCCATTTGGCCATGCCACACAGATGCGTCACGACGATGACGCGAAGATACGCGCCACGCCGCAGGTGAAAAGCAGGACGCGCTGATGCGCTGCCAAACCTCGGGGGCTTTATGATCAGATCCTTTATTTCCACCTCACCCATCGCGCTGGCAGTCGCCGCCCTGTGCGTGAGCGCTTCGGCCGCCGCACAAACGGCCCCGACCGACGACAGCGGCCTGGGCGAGATCGTCGTCACTGCGCAGAAGCGCGAACAAAATCTTCAGAAGGTCGGCATCTCGGTGACCGCGGTCTCGGGGGCCGACATTCTCCAGCGCGGCGTTTCGAACAGCATCGACCTGATCACCCGCACGCCCAGCGTCGACAATTACTCGCCCTATGGCCCGGGCTCGAGCGCGAACATCGTCATCCGCGGTATCGGCCTCAACGACTTCGGCGAGGGCCATGAAGCGCCCGTCACTGTTTATGTCGATGAATTCTACGTCGTGAACGTGCCGGCGGTCGACTTTGCCCTTTTCGACCTCGACCGCGCCGAAATCCTTCGCGGTCCACAGGGCACGCTGTTCGGTCGGAATTCGACCGGCGGTCTCGTCCATTACGTCACCAAGAAACCCTCGGAGCGAGCAGAAGGGTATCTGAAAGCCAGCTATGCCCGCTTCAACGAACTAAAGCTTGAAGGCGGCGTCACCGCGCCGCTCAGCGACACATTGTCCGCACGCGTTTCCTTCCTGTCACACCACAGCGACGGATATATCAAGAATCTGAACCCGCTTTATTCGGGGGACAAGGGCGGCCAGGCCGGCACCGACGCCGTCCGCGCTCAGCTGCGTTTTGACGATGGCGACTGGAACGTCCTCCTCAAGGGCGAATATGGCCGGACGGACAAGGTCCATACCTATTATGAGCAAATTCCAAGCGTTCGCGATCCTCTGACGGGGCTGGGCTCCGCCGATCCGACGGGGGTCGACGATGCCGGCTACAACGAAAGCAAATTCGGCGCGGGCAAGCGCAACGTCGCCTATACCAGCGCGCCGCAGCGGCTGAAGTCCGAAGGCTATACAGGCTTGCTCCGCGCCGAACGTGACTTCGGCGATGTCAGCTTCACCTCGCTGACCGGGTACATGCATTTTACCCGCGACCTGACCGAGGATTGCGACGCCAGCCCGAATACGATCTGCTCGGCAAGCTTCCCGTACAAGAGTGACACTGCAACGCAGGAATTCCGCGCCTTCGGCAAGGGCGACCGCTTCAACTGGACCGCGGGTATCTATGGCCTGTATGCGAAGGCCAGTAATCATCCGGAGGCGACGTTCAACGTGCCCGTGTCCGGTGACACAGCCGTCGACCCGGTGACGGGGCTCTACAACGGAGCTTTTTTCCCCATCAACCTGGCCGCCAACTGGAAGCTGCGAACGACGTCGATCGCGGCCTTCGCCCAGGGCGAGCTCGAGCTCGCCGACCGCCTGACCTTAACGCTCGGTGGCCGGATCACCCGCGACAACAAGCGGTTCAACGAGCAGGACAACGCCTCCTTGCGCAGCTGCCCGGGCTTCCCCATCCCGACCAACTGCTTCCTGCCGCCAAACGGCCCGGGCATTGCGAAGCCTTATCTGGCCACCTACAAGAAGACACTGATCTCGGGTAAGGCCGCTGTTAATTTCCAGGTAGACCCTGCGCTGCTCCTGTTCGCCAGCGTATCGCGCGGTACCAAGGCCGGCGGCTTCAACAACGGCTTCTACCCTGGCGGTGTTGCCACCTCTCAGATCCCGTATCGGGACGAGAATGTCATCGCCTATGAAATCGGTGAGAAGGCGACCTTATTCGATCGTAAACTGCGCTTAAATACCTCGATTTTCTACTATGACTATAGCCGTTACCAGACCTTCAATTTCGAGGGAATAGGTGGCCTCCTCACCAATCAGGACGCCACCAGCTACGGTGCTGAAGTTGAGATCCAGGCCGCGCCTGTTGACAATCTTGAATTACGCTTCGGCGGCTCCTGGCTTGAGACGAAGATCAAGAACGTCCGCAACGGCGTCCCTGGGGGCGGCACTTATGTTGCCGACCGCGAGATGTCGAACGCGCCGAAGTGGACGGCCAACGGTGCGATTACCTACACAGTACCGCTCGAAAACGACCGCTCGATCGTCGTCAACTGGGATTGGAACTACCGCTCGAGCCGCTTCGCGAACAACTTCAACGATCCGTCGGTCAAGATGCCAGGATACTTCAAGCACAACGCCGATATCGCGTTCAACGTGAACGAATATTGGCAGCTCCAGGCCTTCGTCCGGAACATCGGCAACAAGCTGGCGGTCTCCAAGGCGTTCCAATTCAACGACCTCGGCTACGCTCAATATATCTACTCCGAGCCGCGGGTATTCGGCGCGAGCGTCCTTTACAAGTTCTGACACCTCATGCGGAACGCTTCGCCGTTCCGCTTTCGTAAAGGCGTACCATGGTCAATAGCGGACAGGATCGGGCGGGAGGCGCAGGCGGGCAGGAAGGTCTCGCCGCGCTCATCACCCTCGGTTCTGCCGGTGTGATGACCTTTCTGGCGATGCCGGTGATCGCCGCCGCGCTGATAAACGTTCTCGGTGCCAGCGAGCGTGACGTCGGCCTCTTCTCGACTATCCAGCTGGTCACATTGTCGTGCGGATGCTTGCTCAGCACCTTCCTGCCACGCGGCCAGTTCCGTCGCTTCGGTCTCGCCGCGCTGGCGGTGATGATTGTTTGTGATCTCCTTTGCCTGACCCAGCCAGGCTGGACGGGCTTCCTGATCCTGCGTGGTATCGGCGGTGCGGCAGGCGGTGTCGCGGTGTCGCAGGCGACCGCGGCCATGGCGAAAACCCGAAATGCCGAACGCAGCTTTGGCCTGTTCCTCGCGCTTCAGACCATCCTGTCCATCGCCTGCGTCTATGCGATGCCGCCGATCATCGCTGCCTTCGGTTTTGCGGCGGCGTATAGTGTGCTGCTGTCCTTCGATCTCATCGCGATCATTCTGGTCGCGACCCGCCTGAAGCCGATCAGCGCCGACGAGGTGCATCACATGATGCCCGGCAACGACATGGCCGGCTGGCTGCGCAGCGCCGGTGTCCTCATCTCGATCCTCTGCTTTTTCACCGGCGTCGGCGCATTATGGACCTTCCTCGCGATCCTCGGCCAGGGGATCGGCCTGGATGCCTCTCAGGTGGCGCTCGTGCTCGCCATCTCCAAGCTGGTGGCGTTCGGGGCGTCCTTCCTGCCGGGTATCGTGGGAGGGCGCTTCGGCCGGATTCCGCCGATTGTCGGGGCCGCGGCGATCCTGATCGCCGCCGTGCAAATATTCGCCTTCGCATCGACTTTCACCACTTTCGTCGTCGCTACCGCGATGTTCAGCTTCGGCTGGTATGTGATCTACCCGTTCCAGCTCGGCGCGCTCGGCCAAGTCGACCGCGATGGTCGACCGATGCTCGCCGCGGCTGCGCTTACCGGTGCCGGCCTCGGTCTCGGCCCGGGGCTGACGGTGCTCAGCGGCGGTGGCCATAACGGCATCTACCTGATCGCGACGCTGGCGTTTCTCGGCGCTGGCATCGCCGCGCTGGTCGCGCTGATGCGCCTGCGTCCTACCCTCCCTGTTTTCGCACAAGGTTCGTGATGTCTCTCGCCAACGATTACAGGCTGCTGTCCAACGCTGCCCGATCCTATCTGTCGGGTACCAAGCAGCTGTTCATTGATGGCGAGTGGCGGGTTCCGCATAGTGGTCGCTACTCCGATGTGGTCGATCCAAGCCATGGCGGCAGCGTCGCGCAGGTGGCCGACGCCGATGCCGAGGACGTAGACGCCGCGGTCCGGGCGGCGCGCCGCGCCTTCGAGCGCGGTCCCTGGGCTGCGATGCGTCCGCATGAGCGTGAGGCGCTGATGCTCAAGCTCGCCGACCTGATCGCGGCCGAAGCCGCGACCATCGCCCAGATCGAGACAGTCAACAGCGGCAAGCTGCTCCAGAATACCCGCCTCTTCGACGCCGACTTCTCGGTCTACACGCTGCGCTATATGGCGGGCTGGGCGACCAAGATCGCCGGCAAGACGATGGAATTGTCGGTGCCCTACATGCCGGGCGCGCGCTTTTCAGGCTTCACCAGGCTGCAACCACTCGGTGTCGTTGCAGGGATCATGCCGTGGAACGTGCCGCTGTGCGAGGCCGTGTGGAAGCTGGCGCCGGTCCTCGCTACGGGTTGTACGATCGTACTGAAGCCCGCCGAACAGACCCCGCTTACGACGCTGCGGCTAGCCGAGCTTTGCGCCGAGGCGGGCATTCCGGCTGGCGTCGTCAACGTGATCACCGGTTCGGGTGCTGTCGCGGGCGCGGCGCTTGTCGAGCATCCCGGCGTCGACAAGATCAACTTCACCGGATCGACCGAAGTCGGACGGATCATCGCCGCGTCGGCGGGCCCGCGCCTCAAGAAATATAATCTCGAACTCGGCGGCAAATCGCCGGTTGTGATCGCCGCGGATGCCGACCTGGACGCGGCAATTCCCGGCGCGGCTTGGGCGATCCTAGGCAATCATGGCCAGAATTGTTGCGCGGGGTCGCGACTCTATGTCCATCGCAGCATCTTCGACAAGGTGATCGAGGGCGTCGCGGAGATCGCGAACAGCCTGAAGATCGGCCCCGGCCTCGACCCGACGAGCGGGCTTGGTCCGATGGTCAGCCACCAGCATCGCGACCGGGTACTCGCCTATGTCGCGCGTGGCGTCGCCGATGGCGGTTCGCTGTTCTTTGGTGGTGAGGCGGTCGACGATTCCGGCGCCTATCTGCGCCCTGCCATCATCGTGGGTGCGAAGCATGACGATGCCGTCGTCCAGGAAGAGATTTTTGGCCCGGTCCTCGTCGCGATGCCATTCGACGACATGGGAGCGGTTATGGGCCAGGTGAATGGCACCAGTTTCGGCCTTGGCGCCAGCATCTGGTCGCGCGATTTCAACCTGATCAATGATTTCGTTGATCAGGTGCAGGCGGGAATGGTGTGGATCAACAATCACAACACGCTCGATCTGTCGCTGCCTTTCGGCGGCTGGAAACAGTCGGGGGTGGGCCATGAGCTCGGCGAGGAGGGCATCCAGTCTCATCTCGCGGTCAAGGCGGGGGTCATCAGACGGTGATGGTGAGAACGGCATGATCTTCAAAAAATTGTCCCATGATCAGGTAATCGTGACGCCGAAGCTCGGCCGTCGCGATTTTCTGATGGCCTCCGCTTCGCTCGCTACTGTCTCCGCGATGGGCCTGTTGCCCATGCCAGGCGCTCTCGCAGAAGCGCACGACATCGCGCGGCTCCAAGCTGCTGTTAAGGGGAAGGTCGTCGCCCGCGACACCGAGCTGTACGAGCCCTGGCGACAGAGCATGATCTGGCAGACCCAGAAATTCCGGCGTCGGCCGGAGTTGATCGTCCAGGCCGAATGCGTTGGCGATGTCGTCGCAGCGGTGAATTACGCGCGCGAAACCAAGCGCCGCATTACGACTCGCGCGGGTGGACACAGCTTCTGCGGCTGCTTCATGCGCGACGACGGAATACTCGTCGACATATCCCGCCTGTCTTCCATCGAGATCGATGCCGAAAAGCGCGAGGCGATCGTCGGCCCCGGCGTAATTGGCCGGCGTCTGCAGGAAGATCTGGGCAAGCAGGGCCTGGGATTTCCGACCGCCCATTGCGGGATGGTCCCGATCAGCGGCTTCCTGCTCGGCGGCGGGCTTGGTTGGAATGGCAACGCCTGGGGCGGCATGAGCACCTACAACATTCTCGAGGTCGAGATCGTCACCGCCGATGGCCAGGTGCGGATCGCCAACGAGAGACAGAATGCCGACCTGTTTTGGGCGGTGCGCGGCGGCGGTCCCGGCCTGTTTGGCGTAGTCACCCGCTTCAAGCTGCGCTGCCATCCGCTCCCGAAGGCGATGCGCTCGCACACCTATATCTTTCCCTTCACGTCGACCGCCGATGTCGCGGCGGCGATGGAGGAAATCGGTCCGAAGCTGCCGCTGAACGTCGAGCTGATCGGCGTTATCACCGCCGCCCCGCCCGGAATGGAGAAGGCGTGCACGGCCGCGGGGTGCGACCAGGTATTCATCCTGCAAAGTGTCGCCTTCGTCGATACCGAGCAGGCCGCGCTGGCGGGTATGGCGCCGGTCAAGGAGCATCCCATCACCGCCAAGGTGATCGCGAAAATCGAGAACGCGACGGAGAGCTTTGAGAACCTCTATTACGGCAACGAGGTGCCTTTCCCGCAGCGTCGCTATTGTGTCGACAATATCTATGCCGACAGCCTCGCCAAGCCGATCGAGGTGATCACCCGCCATATGCCCAGCTCGCCGTCGCGGGTCACTGCGCCGGTCCTGCTCTACAAGGGGCGGCCGGAGCTGCCGGACGGCGCCTGCGCGACCAAGGGCAATTTCTATGTCTCCTGCTATGCGCAGTGGGACGACCCGGCGACCGACAAGGCGAACAAGGACTGGCTGGTCGCGATGTACGAGGAGCTGCAGCCGCTCGGTACCGGCAGCTACATCAATGAGTTGAACCAGGAAGGCCGGGTCCACCGCATCCGCGAATGCTACACCGCTGACGGCTGGCGCACATTGGGCGCGCTGCGCCGCAAATATGACCCCGGCCTTGTCTTCCACACCTTCTACGGGCTCGAACCCGAAGCCCTCACATCCTGAGAGGAGTAAGAATATGTCTGTTACCGGATCTGTTATCGTAGGGGCCTTCTTTGCCGCGTTCGGCGCGGGCGATGTCCCCAAGGCAATGTCGCTGCTGTCCCCCGAAATCCGCTGGACGCTGCATGCCACCGACGTCCCGTGGGGAGGCACATTCATCGGGCCTGCCGGCGTGGGCGATTTCTTCGGCACGTTCGGCAGCCTTGCCGAGCCGATCGAGATGACGCCCCGCTCGATGGCCGAAGCCGACGGCCTCGTCTATGTGCGCGGCATCGAGCGCAGCAAGGTCAAGGCGACCGGCAAGGAATATGCCGTCGAGTGGATCCATGTGATCTCGATCGCCGACGGCAAGATCGCCACGTTCGACGAATATCTTGATAGCGCCGCCATCGCGGCCGCGCTGCGCTGATCGTCATGCGGGCGCCTGTCATCCTTATCGGCGCGGCGGCCGTGGCGGCGGGCTGCTCGGCCGCCATGTCCGCCCCGGACGTCTCGCCGCAGGTGGCCCGCGGTCAGGCCTATTACACCACATGCCAAGGCTGCCACGGCAATGCCGGCGAAGGATTCGAGGGCATGAAGGCGCCGCGTCTGGCGGGCTTGCCCGCGGGTTACATCGCCGAACAGCTGGCCCTGTATCGCAAGGATCTTCGTGGCGGACCTGGCGACTTCCAGGGCGTGCAGATGAATGGTCGCGCCAAGGCGTTGGTGAGCGAACAGGCGGTGCAGGATGTTGCCGCCTATATCGCGACCTTGCCTGCCCCGACCGCGCCAAAGACCGGCGCCGTGAAGACCGGGACGGGTGCCGTCTATGAGAGCTGCGCCGGCTGCCATGGCGAACGCGGCGAAGGGAATGCCGCGCTTGGTTCACCGCCGCTGGCGGGAACCGACGCCGTCTATCTTGCGCGGCAGCTTCGTAACTTCAAACAGGGAATTCGCGGGCGCGACGGCGACGACAAGGGGCAGCAGATGCGCGCAGCCGCCGCAGTGCTGCCCGACGATGCGGCGATCGATGCGGTCGCGGCCCATGCCAGCGCGCTGAAATAGCAAAAGCTTCGATCGAGGGGAGGCGACCTCTCGGCGGCGGGTCTCAACCGGGGATTTGGAAATGCAGATGGATGGTACCGAGTTCGACTACATCGTGGTCGGAGCGGGCTCGGCGGGTAGCGTGATCGCGGCAAGGTTGAGCGAGCATGCCGATCTGCGCATCTTGCTGGTCGAGGCGGGGGGCAAGGACAATGGCTTCTGGCTCAAGATCCCGGTCGGCTATGGGCGCACCATTACCGATCCCAAGGTAAACTGGAAATACATGACCGAGCCCAATCCTGCGTTGGGTGGCCGCCAGATCTACTGGCCGCGCGGCAAGACGCTCGGTGGATCGAGCAGCATCAACGGTTTGATCTA
Source organism: uncultured Sphingomonas sp. (assembly GCA_964549965.1). Taxonomy (GTDB): domain Bacteria; phylum Pseudomonadota; class Alphaproteobacteria; order Sphingomonadales; family Sphingomonadaceae; genus Rhizorhabdus. Next base: position 9,766 of record CAZJXG010000082.1, read on the forward strand.
CATTCGCGGCCAGGCGCAGGATTACGACCAGTGGCGGCAGCTGGGCAATGACGGCTGGGGTTATGACGATGTCCTGCCCTTCTTTCGCCGCTCCGAGGACCAGGAGAATGGCGAGGACCATTATCATGGCGTCGGCGGGCCGCTGAGCGTGTCCAACCTCGTCGAGCGCAACCCGCTGTGCGACGCGCTGGTTGCCAGCGCAGGCGTCAACGGCATCCCGTTCAATCCCGATTTCAACGGGAAGGAGCAGGAAGGCGTCGGCTATTACCAGGCGACGATCCGCAATGGCAGCCGCTGCTCCACCTCGGTCGCCTATTTGCGGCCCGCGATGAAGCGTCCCAACCTGACCGTGCTGACGGATACCCAGGCCGAACGCATCCTGTTCGACGGCACGCGCGCTAGCGGCATCCGCCTGCGGCGCGGCGGCGAGAGCTTCACCGTCAACATCGCGCGCGAGCTGGTCCTGTCGGGCGGCTCGATCAATTCGCCGCAGCTGCTGATGCTGTCGGGCGTCGGAGGTGCCGAGTATCTCAAAGCGGTCGGAATCGAGCCGGTGATTGATCTGCCTGGCGTCGGCGAGAATCTGCAGGATCATTATGGCGGGCAGATCACCTGGCGTTGCAACCAGCCGATCACGATGAACGACATCATGCTGAGCAAACGTAAGCAGCTGTCAGCCGGATTGCGTTGGCTGCTGTTCCGCGACGGGCCATTGTCGGTGCCGGCCGGGCAGGCGGGCCTATTTACGCGTGTGTCGCCCGGTGCCGCCACGCCCGACGTACAGTTCCTCTTTCAAACCTTCAGCGGCGGCTATTATGAAGATGGGTTGTTCAAATTCTCAGGGTTCGCCAATTTCATCTGCCCGATCCGGCCACAGAGCCGCGGGCGGATCAGCCTGGCGAGCCGTGACCCGTTCGAAGCGCCGCGGCTCGCGCCCAATTATTTTTCGCATGAGGGCGACCGGCGGGTTGCGGTGGAAGGCCTCAAGCTCGCGCGGCGGATCGCCTCGACCGGCCCACTCGCCGACTTCATCTCGGCCGAACATCTGCCGGGAAGCGACGTCCGGACCGATGACGAGATCGAAGCCTATTTCCGCGAGACCGGCGGCTGCGTCTCGCATCAGGTCGGCACCTGCAAGATGGGTATCGACGCGATGGCGGTGGTGGACAGCAGCCTGCGGGTGCACGGGCTCCAGGGCCTGCGCGTCGCCGACGCTTCGATCATGCCGACATTGATATCGGGCAACACCAATGCGGCGAGCATCATGATCGGCGAGAAGGCAGCGCACATGATCGTGGAGAGCATTTGACCGCTCAGTCCGGCGAAGCTGTCCCGTCAGCCCCAATGGCACAGATTTGATGTGAGATGGCGCGACGGCCTGCCGGAGTGACGCCGACATATTGTTGGGCGCTGTCCTTAGACCAAACTTGCGGTAGTTTCGGCGGCGGATCGCGTGATAACCGCAATCACATCGGATTGACGATGGGTGCCACAGCCGCGCCGAGTTCCGCTGCGGACCGCTGCAGCATCGGCACAAACCGGCGCATCCGCGCGCGCGATCCCCCGTCCTTGAGGACTACCGTGCCGATTGCGGCTACCGGGGGGAAGTCGGCATTAGGCACCACGACGGCAACCGAGTGGGCATGCGCCGTCCAACCGCTGAACGAGTATGCGCAGCCATCTTCAATAATTGTTTCCATCTCTTTCAAGAGGTCTGCACGCTGGTCCGCATCGAATGAACTGAGTCGCGTCAAACTCTCGGTCACCAACTCATTGCAATTGGGCTGATGCGCAAGCAAGGCCTTCCCGCTCGCCGTGTACACCGCGGGGACACGCTGTCCGGAGCGCGCAGCCGTGGAGAAGCGAACCACGGGGTCGATCTTGTCGACATACAGAATATCGCTGCCGTGCAAGATCGACAAGAATACGACCTCGCCCGTCTCGGCGTTCAGATCACGCAACACCGGATGTGCGGCACGTCTGAGGCGGCTCCGCTCTGCGATTACCGAGCCCTGTTCCCACAGCTTCAACGTCGCAAGATATCGACGCGTACGAGGCTCCTGGGCTACATAGCCGGTCGCGGCCAGCGTCTTGAGCAGGCGGTGCATGTTGCTTCGCCCGATCCCTAAGATATCGCTTAACGCAGAGACGCCCAATGGCTCGCTAGCCTCAGCCAAACATTCCAGGATACGCAGCCCCTTGACCAGGGTCGTATCGAGCCGTTCCGGAGCGGCCTTCTCGTCACCCTGTTCGACATGACCCATCACGCAATCTCCTTGACCATGCACAAGGACATACTCCGATGAAAGTCAATACGTGCGCCGCTTGTGCGTCCAACTGCTCTTAATCCGCCCTGCAACCGTCAGACGAAGGGGGCATGGTTACTGCCAACGGCCTGACAGCATTCGCGAACATCTCCGGATGCCCTGTCGTCTCGGCAGCAATTCTGCCCCCATCCCAGCCTTCACGTATATGCTCACCGCGGTGTCGCCCGATCTCTTCGTCGATGCCGAAGCGCATTTCCTGAATATGGCCGCAGCGCCGTCACGCCGATCCTCGGATCTCGGGATATTCGTCGGCTTTCGTGCTGATTGCGCCAATGCCGGTGCGGCGAAAGCAGGGGCGGCGCAGCCGCGTGACGGCGACGCGTGGACCAGCCATCGCGCTGTCACGCCCATAGGCTGCGGCCAGCCGCAGCACGGCCAGAACGTCTGCGCCGTAATCCGCGAGCGCCGCGGGCGGCGCTGGAAATGTCCCCCCAACCGGTGATCGCCACGATGCCGCGGGCTGCAACCGACAGTGGCGGGTGTACGCTCCATGACCATCGGTAGGAGCGATCCGCGTTGGGGGGAAGATGGCCGGGATGGCGGTGCCGTGATCGTCTGACCGCAGCATAGCCGCCCCCTATGCTGCGACCGCAGGCCTGAAGCGGGGAATCGCGATCCCGTCGTCGATCTCGATCTTAAGCTCCAGCGGCTGGTCAATCTCCAGCGCCTCAGGATCGACCATATCGACGATGTTGCTGGCGAACCGAGGCCCTTCTTCCAATGCAACGATGCCAACCGTGTACGGAACGCGGCTTTTGTAAGCCTCGCCGTAAGGACGATAATAGACGACCCAGGAATAGAGCGTTGCCCGCCCTGAAGACTCTTCCCAAACCAGATCCGGCTTCAAGCATCGCGGACATTCCTCGCGCCCGGGAAGAAAGGCGTGATTGCAATTCTGGCAGCGCTGGAACACCAGCTTGCCATCCTTGGCGGCATCCCAAAATGGACGTTGGACCGGACCGTTTTCCGGTAGCGGCAGCAGTGAAGGATCCCGATCCATGGTCAACGGCCGACGATCAGCGTTCCGTGCGTTTGCATGATCCCTCCCTGTGTGCTGATGATACTGTTTCTGACATTCTTTACCTGATTTGCTGCGGTGCCACGCACCTGGCGGATTCCCTCCAAAACCATCTGCATGCCCGGCATACCTGTTTCCGAGAGCAGCCCGCCTGCGGTGTTCAAGGGGATTTCGCCGTCCAGGCCGATTGCCCCCTCTTCGACATAGCGCCCGCCATGGCCCTTCGCGCAAAAGCCGTAATCCTCGAGCGTGATGATCGGCACGATCGAAAAGCAATCATAGAGCTGGGCCGTATCCATGTCCCGCGGTCCGAGACCGGCCATTTGGAAAGCCATCGCCGCCGATGTTGCGGCCATCGTTGTGGTCAGATCGTCCCGCAGTTCGACGTTCCAGCTCTCCTGGCCGGCGCCGAAGCCGAGGATCGGCACCGGATCGGGAACCCCGAGCTGCTTGGCGCGCTCCGCACTCATGAGGACCAAAGCCGCACCGCCATCGCTGACCAGGGCGAAGTCATCGCGCCGGAATGGCGAGATGAGGAACGGCTTTTCGAGATACTCATCAATACTCAGAGGCGCGCGGAGCTGCGCATTTGGGTTTGTAGCTCCGTTGCGCCGCCCGTTCACGGGAATGGCACCCAACTGACGCTCTGTCGTGCCAAATTGTTTCATATGGCGGCGGGCTACCATGGCGTAGCTCGCCGCTGCCGCTACATAACCGAAGGTGGCCGTATCGCCGAGCGCAGCACTATACGACGCCGCACTGAAGGATTTTGGATTATCGGAGAACGTGACGACCGCAACATCGCACAAGCCAGCCTCGATCAGAAAGCTCGCATAGGATATACAGCCGGTGACAGCTCCGCCGCCCTGATCCCAGGCCATCCCGAATTTGGGCTTAAGACCCATTGCTTCGGCCACTTTCTGCCCGATCATCATACCTGGAAGTGACGTCGGCGGCTTAACCAGCAGCGCATCGACAAGATCCTTTTCGATGCGCGCATCCTCAAGCGCGTTACGAACAGCCTCCACCACCAAGGAAATGGTCGAGCGGCCCGGAAGACTCCCAAATTTGGTTTGGCCGATACCCGCGACGACGACCTTACCTCGCATCTGTGCCTCGCATAACCTTCTCCTGATACTGGCGCCAACGCTTCTGATCCACGGCAGTTCGCGCGCTTGGAATATTGTTTGGTGGTAGCCTCACATGATGGCCGCCCCACTCGCCTGAGCATGAGCCCGCCGCATGCCACCCTGCGGCGAGACGGCTCTCCGCCCCGTCACTTCCCCTGAAAGTTGGGCTTGCGCTTCTCGGCAAACGCCTTGTGATCTGCCCCCTTCTGAGTGGTCCAAAATTGATGATATTTTGGATGACGAAGG
>CAZJXG010000083.1:0-14056 GCA_964549965.1 uncultured Sphingomonas sp.
GATGCCATAGCCTTCGAGCACGCCCTTCATCAGCAGGATCGATCCGATCGCGATGAAGATATCCTCGCCGAAGAACAGGCCGACATTGTCGGTCGCGGCCGCCATCGCGGCGGCCTCCTCGTCGCGCGCCTCGCTGCCGGTCTGCGCCTGCGACGCCGCCTCGGCCATCGGCGCGACCAGCGGGCGGACCGTCTGCGGGTGCCCCGCCACCGACGTGAGGCCGAGCGCCGCCGTGATCTGGCGGAACAGCAGATAGGCCAGCAGCAGCCGGCCGACGGTGAAGCCGCGCAGCCCGCCGATCAGCGCGCGGGCACGCTCCTGCAGGCCGTGGCGTTCGAGCAGGCCGATGACCGGCAGCACCATGTAGATGACGGTGACATAGCGGCTGTCATTGAACGCCTTGCCGAAGGCGGCCAGCAGGTCGAGCGGCCCCATGCCGGCGGCAAGCCCGGTCGCCAGCGCCGAGAGGAGCACCACCAGCAGCGGATTGAAGCGCAGCAGGAAACCCGCGACGATGACGACGACCCCGGCGAGGACGAGCATCAGCCGTCCCCTCTATCATTGCGGGTCATCTCTCCCCCTCCATAACCGCCGCCGCCGGGGGTCTCGATCACGAAGACGTCGCCGGCCTCCAGATCGACGGATGCCGTCGCCGCCAATGTTTCCATCCGCCCGTCCACGCGCTCGATGCGGTTGATCCCGGCCGCGCCGTCCCCGCCGCCCGCCAGCCCGGGCGGCGCGATCCGCCGCCGGTTGGACACTATGTCGGCATGCATCGCCTGGCGGAAGCGGATGCGGCGGATCGCGCCGTCGCCGCCCTTCCACGCGCCGTCGCCGCCCGATCCGCGCCGGATCGCGAACCGCTCGACCAGTACCGGGAAGCGCGTTTCCAATATCTCGGGATCGGTCAGGCGGCTGTTGGTCATATGGGTCTGGACAGCGTCCGCGCCGTCGAAACCGGGGCCGGCTCCCGATCCGCCGGCGATCGTCTCATAATATTGGTGGGTCGCATCGCCGAAGGTGAAATTGTTCATCGTCCCCTGGCTGGCCGCCATCGCCCCGAACGCGCCGAGCAGCGCATCGGTGATCGCCTGGCTCGTCTCGACGTTGCCCGCCACCACCGCCGCCGGATAGCGCGGATGGAGCATCGAACCCTCGGGCACCAGGATCGTCACCGGCCGCAGGCACCCGTCGTTCAGCGGGATCGGCTGATCGACCAGCAGGCGCATCACGTAGAGGACGGCGGCGCGCACCACCGACAGCGGGGCGTTGAAATTGCCGGGCAGTTGCGGGCTGGTCCCCGCGAAGTCGATCGTCAGATTGTGCGCAGCATGATCGACCCGGACGGCGACGGCGATCCGCGCGCCATTGTCGAGTTCGACGACATGCGCCCCGTCGCGCAGCCCGCCGGTCTGCGCGCGCACCGCCGCTTCGGCATTGGCCTGGACATGCTCCATATAGGCGGCGACGACCGCGCGGCCCTGATCGCGCGCCAGCCGCCGCAGCGCCTCGGCGCCGCGCGTGCACGCCGCGATCTGCGCACCGAGGTCGGCGATATTCTGGTCGGGATTGCGCGCCGGCCAGCGATTGCTGCGCAGCAATTCACGTAGTTCGGCCTCGCACAGGCGGCCCTGGTCGACCGCCAGCACATTGTCGAGGATCACCCCTTCCTCGTCGATGCTGCGGCTGGCCGAAGGCATCGATCCGGGGCTGATGCCGCCGACATCGGCATGGTGGCCGCGTGCCGCGACGAAGAAGGCGGGCGCGTCGTCATCGTCGACGAAGACCGGCATGATCACCGTGATATCGGGCAGGTGGGTGCCACCCTGATAGGGAGCGTTCAGCGCATAGACGTCTCCGGGCTTCATGCCGCGCCCGTCCGCCCCCCTGCCGCGCCGCGCGATCACCGTGCGGATGCTCTCTCCCATCGAACCGAGATGGACCGGGATGTGCGGCGCATTGGCGATCAGATTGCCGCGCGCGTCGAACAGCGCGCAGGAGAAATCGAGTCGCTCGCGGATGTTGACCGACGAGGCGCTCTGGCACAGCGCGGCGCCCATCTCCTCGGCGATGGCCATGAACAGCCCGGCGAAGATCTCCAGCCGCACCGGATCGACGTCGGTGCCCGCCGCCATGCTGCGCGCACGGGCCAGATGGCGGGTCAGGATCAGATTGCCCTGGCGGTCTACCTCCGCCCGCCAGCCCGGCTCGACGACGGTGGTCGCGACAGGATCGACGATCAGCGCCGGCCCCTCGATCAGGAAACCGGCGGCCAGCCCGGCGCGGTCGTATAGCGGTATATTGTGCGCAGCATTGTCCATCCAGCACGCGACGGTCGCGACCGGCGCGGCGGAATGACATGGCAGGCTTGCGACGCCATCGGCGCTGTCGCCGCCGGCGATGATCGCCTCGACGCGCAGCATGTCGATCAGCGGTTCGCCCTGCCCGGCGAAGCCGAAACGCTGTGCGAACGCATCGAGGAACGCTGCGCGCATCGCCGCCGCATCGCCCACCGGCACGGCGATCCCGCTGTCGCTTGCGGCATAGCGGATATGGGCGCTGGCCTCGATCCTTTCGGCATCGGGCAACGCCACCCGCGCCTCCGCCGAAAGCGCATCGACCGCCGCCGCGATCGCCGCGTCATCGTCGAGCGCGAGCGCCACGCTGCGTTCGCGCATCACGCTGCGATCGGCCAGGCCGATGCCATAGGCGGACAGCACGCCGGCCAGCGGGTGGATCATCACCCGGTCGATCGACAGCGCATCGGCGACAAGGCAGGCATGCTGCCCGCCCGCGCCGCCGAAGCAGGCGAGGGTGAAGCGCGCCGGATCATGGCCGGCGCCGATCGACACCGCCTTGATCGCATGCGCCATGTTGGCCACCGCGATGGCGATCATGCCTTCGGCGGCCTGCTGCGCCGTCATGCCGCCCCCCGCCGCCTCGATCAGCGCGGCGAACCGCGCCTCGACCGCGGCCGGATCGATCGGCTGATCGCCATGGGCGCCGAACAGCTTCGGAAAATGATCGGGCTGGATCTTGCCCAGCATCACATTGCAGTCGGTAACGGTCAGCGGACCGCCGCGCCGGTAGCAGGCCGGCCCCGGGATCGCTCCCGCCGATTCCGGCCCGACCCGGAAGCGGCCCTGGTCGAAGCGGCAGATCGATCCCCCGCCCGCCGCCACCGTGTGGATCTTCATCATCGGTGCGCGGATCCGGGCGCCGGCGATGCGCGTCTCGCTCTCGCGCTCATAGTGCCCGGCATAGAGCGAGACGTCGGTTGAGGTGCCGCCCATGTCGAAGCCGATGACATGGCCGAAGCCGGCCGCCTCGGCGGTGCGCGCCATGCCGACGATGCCCCCCGCCGGGCCGGACAGGATCGCATCCTTCCCCTGGAAACCCGCCCCCGCGATCAGCCCGCCGTTCGACTGCATGAACAGCGGCACGCTGCCGTCGCCCAGCGCCTGGGAGAAATGCGCGACATAGCGGTGCAGCACCGGCGACAGATAGGCATCGACTACGCTGGTATCGCCGCGCCCGATCAGCTTGATCAGCGGCGCGACCCGGTGGCTCACCGAAATCTGGGTGAAGCCGATATCGCGGGCGAGGCGGGCCAGCGCCGCTTCATGCTCGGTGTGGCGATAGCCGTGCATCAGCACGATCGCGATCGCGCGGAAGCCTTCGGCGAAGGCGGCGGCGAGATCGGCCCGCGCCCCGGCGAGATCGAGCGGTACCAGCACATCGCCCTCGGCGGTCACGCGCTCGTCGATCTCGATCGTGCGGCCATGGACCGGCGCGGCGCGGCGGATGGCGCGCGCGAACAGGTCGGGCCGCTCCTGATAGCCGATCGTCAGCGCATCCCCGAAGCCGCGCGTGATCGCCAGGCAGGTCGGCTCGCCCTTGCGTTCGAGCAATGCGTTGGTGGCGACCGTGGTGCCGATCCGCACGTCGAGCGGCGGCAGCGCGCCGGTGGCGCAGCCGGTCAGCCGCCGGATCGCGGCGACCGCGGCATCGTCATAGCGCTCGGGGTCCTCCGACAGCAGCTTGGCGGTGACGATGCGGCCATCGGGCGCGCGCGCCACGACATCGGTGAAGGTGCCGCCGCGATCGATCCAGAAGTTCCAGGCCACCGGAGCGGGGTAGCAAGCCGCCCCGTGCGCGACAACCACCGCGAGCAGCGCTAGCCGGGAGATGACAGACGGCTTTGTCTATACGGTCAGCGACACCGCCACCTCGTCCCCCTCGCCGATCCCTTCGCACTTTCGCACACTGGCCTTGACCGGCAGGATGAAGCCGCCGCTTTCGCGCTGGGGGAAGATCGAGGTATGCCAGCGGGTATCGCCGATCCGCGCGGCGACCTTGATCGATCCGAAACCACCGGTTCGCCCGAGCGCGGCGAAGCGGATCTCGGCGGCGGTCTGGCCATCGATCGTCAGGAAATGCCAGCCGGTCGCGCGCGTCGCGTTCGCGGGCTTCCACAACCAGATCCGGCCCGTGATCTCGAAGGATTCGCCACTGTCCATGTCCCGGGATGGCCCAGGCCGCGACCGGAATCAATCGCGGAGCGATGCGGCGGGGCTGGGAAGCTATGATGTCGCGGTGGCGCTGGCGATCATGACCATGCTGACCCTGCGGGTGATGCGGCCGTTCAAGAGCAGGAGCAGCGGGCCGCCCGAGGAGGAGCCTGTATCCGCCGCCCCCCCCCGACCGCAGCCGTCCCGGCCGATAGCCGCCTACTCCGCCGGGAACGGCTCGCGCTGGCCGCCCGCCTTGGCGACGGCCCCGTGGCGCATCACGAAATCGACATGCTCCATGCGGCGGATGTCCTCCAGCGGGCTACCCGCGATGGCGATGATGTCGGCGTCCTTGCCCGGCTCGATCGTGCCGATCCGGTCGGCGCGGCCCAGCGCCTCGGCGGCGTTGACGGTCGCGGTCCTGAGCGCGGCGGCGGGGGTCATCCCCGCCTGCACCAGCAGCGCGAACTCGCGGGCATTGTCGCCATGCTTCGAGACGCCGGTGTCGGTGCCGAAGGCGACCTTCACCCCGGCGGCGATCGCCTTCTTATGGCTCGCCATCGCCGCGGCGGCGGCCTCCTCCGCCTTGGGGATCACCGCGGGCGGCAGCAGGCCGGCACGCGCCTGATCGACGGCGGCCCTGGGCGCCAGCATCGTCGGCACCAGCCAGGCGCCCTTCGCCTTGAACAGCCTGATCGCCTCATCGTCGAGGAAGCTGCCATGATCGACCGTATCGACACCGGCCTCGAGCGCGGCCTTGGTTCCCGCCACGCCATGGCTGTGGGTCGCCACCTTGCGGCCCAGGCCGTGGGCGGTGTCGATGATCGCCTTCATCTCCTCGTCGGTCATCGCCCGGCCCAACCCGCCCGAGACGTTGGAGAGCACGCCGCCCGTGGACATATATTTGATCACCTGCGCGCCCAGCGCGACCTGCTGGCGCACCGCACGGCGGCAGTCGTCAGCGCCGTCGCACGTGCTGACCTGGCGGTGCCGGACCGCTTCGGCGAAGGGCTCGGCCAGCCCGTTCGCGCTATCGGCATGTCCGCCCGAAACCGATATCGAGTTGCCCGCATTGACGATCGTCGGACCCTCGACATCGCCGCGCTCCACCCCCTCGCGCAGCGCACGCATGCCACGGGCGTTGCCACCGAGGTCGCGCACCGTGGTGAAGCCGGATTCGAGGGTGATCCGTGCATTCGTCACCGCGTACATCATGTCGTCGGCATCATCGCGGTTGATGGCGGTCAGCCGGTCCCTCATCGGATCGCCGCCGATCCCCCAGAGGTGGACATGCATGTCGATCAGCCCCGGCATCACGAAGCGGTCCTTGAGATCGATCAGCCGCGCGCCCGGCTCCGCCGTCGCATAGCCATCGCGGATCTCCGCGATCCTGCCGTCGCGGATGACGATGGTGCTGGGTCCGCGCGCCGGCTTGCCGGGCTCGGCAAGCAGCGTCCCGGCATGGATCATCGTCACCTTCGGCGCGGGCGCGCCCTGGGCGGCGAGCGGCGAGGCGGCAAGCAGGGCAAGGACGGCGGCGGCTAAACGGCGCATGAGGATCTCCCGCATGTTTTCATCATTGTCAGCAGGTTAGAGCGCTTTGGTGGCGGAGGGAAGCATCCGGCCGCAGGATAGCACCCGTCCGCTGTCAGGCGATGAGGCGTTTCAGCTTCTGCAGCGCCACCTTCTGCTCCTCCTGATGGCTGATCGTGGTGACGAACCGCCCGTTGCCGTCCATCAGGAAGATGGTTGCGGTGTGGTCGATCGTGTAGTCGCCGCCCTCGACCGGTACCTTTTCATAATAGATGTGGAACGCCTTCACGATCTGCGCGAGCTGCGCTTCGGTTCCAGTCAGGCCGATCATCGGCGTGCCGAAGAGCGTCAGGTAATTGCCTATGCCTGCCCGCGTGTCATGGCCCGGATCGACCGAGACGAAGATGATGTCGAACTTGTCGCCATCGGCACCGAGCTGCTTGCGGAGCAGCGCCATCCGGTTGAGCGATGTCGGGCAGACATCGGGACAGCGCGTGAAGCCGAAGAAGATCGCATAGGGTTTCCCACGCAGCGTCTGATCGGTCACGGTCCGGCCATTCTGGTCGGTCATGGTGAAGGGACCGCCGAAGGCGCTGGCATAGCCTCCGGCCGGCTGCGAGGCGGTCTGCGCACTTTTCCACAGATAGCCCACGACCAGCAGCAGGGCCGTGATCGCGGCGATGAACCAGAGCGCTTTCCGGACCCTGGAAAGCCGGCGCTGCGGCGGATCAATGTCCTCCATGCTGCGCCTCCGATGGCTGGAAAGCGACGGTTTCGACGGCGAGCAAAATCTCGACCCGGCCGGCGCGCCGGAAATGCAATGTCACCGGCACCCGCGCGCCAAGCGCGAGCGGGCGCTTCAGCCCCATCAGCATGATGTGAAAGCCGCCCGGCGCGAGCGCGACCGAGCCCCCGGCCGGTATGGCGAGGCCTTCGTTCAGGCGGCGCATGCGCATGACGCCGCCCTCCATCGACATGCTGTGGACTTCGACCCGTTCGGCCGCGGGCGACGTGCCATCGACAAGCTGATCGGCCTGTACGCCCCCGTTGGCGATGGTCATGAAGCCGCCCCCGACGCTCTGGCCGGCGGCCGTCTGGCGTGTCCAGGGGGCGGAGATGGTGAGATCGCCCTTCTTGAAGGCCCGTGCAGCGACAGGCGCCGCCAGGGGGGCGAGCGCCAGCGCCGCCGTCACGGCGAGGGCTATGGAGCGGATACGCATCGATAAACTCCTTCGGGGTCAGAGGGTGGCGGGGGTGGAATCGGATCGCCCGCCGAACCGCTGGCGAACCTGATCGAGCATGAGGACGACGATCAGCGACGCGCCGAACAGCGGGAGCAGCAGCGCGAGGATGACCAGCGCGACGATCGCGCCGCGATGCGTGGCGCCGCTCGGCCGCATCGGTGCGCCAAACGATCCTTCGGGCCTGCGCTTCAGCCACATCAGCACGCCGAGCACGCTGATCGCGATCAGGGCGATCGCCGTCAGGACGCCGATGATCTGGTTCGCGATGCCGAAGAGCTGGCCTTCGTGCCAGGCGACGCCGGTGGCGACGATACGGTCGACGACATGCTGATCGGCAAAGCCGCTCCGGCCGGTTTCGGCGCCGCTGTAAGGATCATATGTCACGCGGCGTCCGAGCCAGCGGTTCTGGGCCTCCGACTTCACGATCCATTCGTCGCCGACCGGCGGGCCGAAGCGCTGCGGCGCGTGCGGCGGAAGCACCAGCACCGGAAATGCCATCTGCTCGGCCCGTGCCCTGGCGACGAAGCTGGCAAGCGGCAGGCCCGTCTGTTTTGCCACCGGCATGGCCGGCATGGACATGGCGCCGTGGTGCCCGGCATGATCGCCACCCGCACCGATCTTCCAGGTCTGCGGTCCCTTGACGAGACCCAGTTCGGCGCGTGCCCATTGGAAGGCGCTGCCCCACGCCCCCGCCCAGGGCAGCCCGCTGGCGAGCATCACCAGCACCAGTCCCGCGATCCAGAAGCCGGTGGCGCGGTGTATGTCCCTGAACAGCGGCCGTCCCCTGAGCGCAAGCCGGGGGTAGAGCGTGCCGGCTGCGCGGAACGGCCGCGGCCACCAGAGATACAGGCCGGTCAGGATCATCACGATCGTCCAGCTCGCCGCCAGCTCGACCAGCCAGTCTCCCCAGCGCCCGAGCAGCAATGTTCCATGAATGCGGGCCACCATGGTCGCGAAACGGGCATCGGGATCGAGGCTTGCCAGCACCTTGCCCTGCGGTGAGACGAACAGCTGCCGCTTGGCGCCGTCAGGAAGCCCGAGCTGGATCATCGCGGCATCGCCGGCCTGTCTCGGCAGGCGGTAATGTTCGAACCGGGCGCCGGGATTCGCCGCCAGCACGGCGGCGAGCTGCGCGTCGGCGGCAACCGCCCTCTGCGTCCCCAGCCCCAGCCAGGCGCGCTCCTCCCAACGCTCGATCTGCGGTTTGAACAGATAGATCGCACCGGTGAGCGACAGGACCAGGGCGAACGGCAGCACGAACAACCCGGCGTAGAAATGCCAGCGCCAGATCATGCGATAGGTGGCGGTGGCGGACGGAGGCGCCACGGAAGCGGATCGGTTCATCGATAATGTCCAGTTGGGGGCGGGCGGTGTGCGCCGGCCGCCGGGATTGCATGTCACGATGTGAAGCACAGGCCGGCGAACACGGCCCTGCCGGTGCCGGGATTGAAGGTCTGCGAGGCCGTATCTCCGGGGGTGCCCGTTCGCCGCGCGGGCCGGAGCGTAGAGATGAGACGCCGCGCTGCGCGCGACGGGATCAGTCCGCTCCGGCGGTCATGCCAGGGCTGGAGGCCCGCGCAGCGGCGGCGTGAGGAAGGCGGGTCGGACGGGGGCCGGCCCATCGGGCGGTGGCGGTACGACTTCGCGCAACGGCAGGGCCGGCTGCGTCAGGACCAGCGGCACATCACCTGCCAGCGCGGGCGCCGACAGCCCGGCAAAGGCACAGGGAGCAGGTTGTTCATGATCGTTGGACGGATGCTCGCCGCCGGCCGGGCGCTGCAGATCGATGACGATCGTATTGCCGCCGCTTTCGTCGCAGATGCCGACCACCATGCCCTGCGTCGTCTGGACCGGCATGAAGCCTGAGGGAATGACGATGCGGACCGCCAGGGCCAACGCGAACAGCGCAGCAAACAGGCTGCGCGCGCGTCCTTCGTTCCGACTGGCCCCGAACATATCCGGGCCCATAGCTCCGGCCGTCATTCTTGTCATCAGGAAGCGGGACAGCCTCGGCCTGAGTCTCGCCGAGGTTCAGTTTTGTGTCGACGATCGCGTCGAGCGGATAGGAGAGCTCGGCATCGATCGCGCCCTTGCCACTGCGCGGGTTGAGCCGGCCCGTGGTGGTCAGGCGAAACCCATCGTCGGCGTCGGCGTCAGGGGTGCCGGCGTCAGTTGCGATGCGCCCGCGGCTTCGCGGACATGTGTGATCCTACGACTTCGTCGAGGATCACACGCACAACGGTCGCAAGTTCCGGAAGCTCAACATCATCGACGAGTTCAGCCGGGAATGCCTGGGGACCCGTGGCGGAGGGAATCGATCCCGTCTCAGGCTTGATGCAACGATCGCCGCTCCCAGTCATTACCCTCACATCATCACCAAGGAGAGTGCGATGCGACGGATTGCTTTGGGCCTCTTGGCCGGCACCATCTTGCTTGCGGGGTGCGTCAGCGACGGCGGCACGCGCTATGGCGGTGATCCGCGCTATCGCGACTATGATTATAATCGTCCGGACCCTGCCTATGGCGGCTATGATGCAGGGCGTTATTATCGGGACGATCGCCGCTATCGCGAGCGCCGCCTCAGCCGCAATGACCGCGTCTATCGCGGCAATGACGGTCGCTATTATTGCCGCCGCAAGGACGGGACGACGGGCCTTATCGTCGGCGGCATCGCCGGAGGCGTGCTCGGCAATGTCATCGCGCCCGGTGGATCCGAAACGCTGGGTACCATATTGGGTGCGGCCGGCGGCGCGCTTGCGGGCAGAGCCATCGACCGCAGCGACGCGCGCTGCAAATAGGCACTGAGCTGCCGGCCGGATAGCGTCCCGACGCGACCGTAACCGCCAGAATAGGCGACGACCGGATCGTGGCGGGCCCTTTCCGGTACGAACGAGACCGGCGCGAAGCGCGCACGCTTGACGCCGGGTCATGAAGAACGTTCAAGCGACCGATTCCATCGGAGCGTCGAATGTCGAACACCCGCCGTGCGAAACCCGCCGTATCGCAAACGGATTATGAGACATTGGCGGCCTTTCGCTTCGAGCTGCGCAAGTTCCTCGCGTTTAGCGAACAGGCCGCCAAGGCGCTGGGCATGACCCCCCAGCAGCATCAAAGCCTGCTCGCCATCCGCGCGGCGCCCGATCGCATGCTGACGATCGGCGACCTCGCCGAGCAATTGTTCATTCAGCCGCACACCGCCAGCGAGCTCGCCGATCGGATGGCTACGCTCGGATGGCTCGAACGGCGCGCGAGCGCCGGGGATCGCCGCCGCGTCTGCCTGGCGCTGACCGACGCCGCCGAGCAGATGCTCGGCAGCATGTCCGCCACCCATCGCGGCGAGGTGCTGCGGATTCGTGGAACCCTGACCGAGTTGCTCGCGCGTCTCGAAGACTGAGCGGGCGGGCGACGGTCGGGCCGCCCCGGGACTGTTGCATCGAAGCCGAGCTTCACCACGCTGGCCCGTCGGCCCGCTTGCTTTTCGCCCGACAGGGCGTGGACGCGCGGGGGCGGTGGTGTGCGGCGTTGCAGGTGGTTGACGAAAACCTGGCACGGCGCTAATTATATCGTAACACGATCTAATGACACCCCGGACCTGCGGGGTTCACCCCTCGACGGCATGGGAGAGGCGATATCCAACCGGCCGAGTGCGCTGCAAAAGGAGCGCGCGAGGCTTTGGCACAGGCAAGCGCACCGGACCGGTCGGGCGCCGACCGGAGACGATCCCCATGCTCATCACCGTGGCACTCGCTCACGCGACCCCGGTCGCCTATCGTCTGCCCCTCGTCCTTGTCCCGATCGATGCCGCCACGGAAGCTTGCTGATGCGCTGGCGCCGTCTCACCCCCCG
Organism: uncultured Sphingomonas sp.; assembly: GCA_964549965.1. Classification (GTDB taxonomy): domain Bacteria; phylum Pseudomonadota; class Alphaproteobacteria; order Sphingomonadales; family Sphingomonadaceae; genus Rhizorhabdus. The sequence continues at coordinate 11,135 of CAZJXG010000083.1, forward strand.
CCGCGTGCGCGCAGTGTTGCGCCGCCACGGCCCCGAGGCGATCGTCTGGCGCCGCCGGATCGCGATCCTCGGCGGCGCGATCCTGATCGGGCTGATCGCCCTGCTCTTTGCCCGGCTGTCCGACTGGGCGGGAACCACCTTCCTGGCGCTCGCGCATCGTTGGTGGTGGGCACCGCTGATCCTCACGCCGCTGGGCTGCGCCGGGCTGGTCTGGCTGACCAGAGCCGTCGCGCCGGCCGCGAGCGGGTCGGGCATACCGCAGGTGATCGCCGCGTCGCGCGACCCGGATCGCGGCATGAACGCGCTTGTCGCCGGCCGCACGGTGATCGCGAAATTCTGCCTGACGATCGGCGCTCTCCTGATCGGGGCGTCGGTCGGCCGCGAGGGGCCGACGGTCCAGATCGCGGCATCGATCATGGGCCATGCGCACCGGCTGCTGGCGATCCCGCTGCGCGCCTCGGTCTACATCGCCGGCGGCGCCGCCGGGGTCGCGGCGGCTTTCAATACGCCGCTCGCCGGGGTCGCCTTCGCGATCGAGGAGCTGGCCGCAGCCTATGAGCAGCGCATGACCCTGCTGGTCATGGCTGCGGTGCTGATCGCCGGCATGGTCAGCCTCGGCCTCGCCGGCGACTATGTCTATTTCGGCGTCATGCGACAGACCTTGCAGGTTGGACAGGCGGTCATTGCCGCCCCCGTCGCAGGTCTGCTCGGCGGCATCGCAGGCGGGCTTTTCTCGCGGCTCATGCTCGGCATGGCGACGACCGGCTTCGCGCCGCTTCGATGGTTCCGGGCACGGCCGGTCCTGTTCGCCGGCAGTTGCGGCATCGTCATCGCCGTCATCGGGGTCGCAAGCGGCATCACCTGGGGGACGGGATATCGGACCGCCAATGCCGTGATCGCCGGGGCCGATGTCCCGCTCTGGTTCGGTGCCGCGAAATTCGCGACCACGCTCGCCACCGCGGTCTCGGGTGTGCCGGGCGGAATCTTCGCGCCTTCGCTGTCGGTCGGCGCCGGGATTGGTGACATGCTGCGCAGCATTTTCCCCGCCTACCCCCCAGGTGCCGTCGTCCTGCTCGGCATGGTCGCCTATTTCACCGGCGTCGTGCGCGCACCATTGACCGCAGTGATCATCATCTCCGAGACCACCGCCAGCCGGGGGCTGATGATGCCGCTGCTCGCCTCGGCCCTCGTCGCCGATTTTGCCGGCCAGCTGGTCTGCAAGGAACGGCTCTATCACGGCCTGTCCCGGCGCTTCGCGCTTGGCGATCCCGACAAGACCGCATCGCCGCGCCCTGGCTCCGCGTGATCGTCGTTCGGGATAAATGGGCCGAGAGGTGTCGACGCGCGGCGTCAGTGCCGCGGATCGTTCAGTCATCGACGCAGGATGTCGTAGTTGTCAGATTCCGCGGCGAACTCTGGCGTGGATCGCCACGATGTAACGGCAAGCAGGCGCCGTACGCCCCATTGTCCGAACAGCCATAACGCCGATCGTCCGGACCGACCGCGCCGTCTCGGCGGCCATTATCCCCGGCAAATCCATCCGATGTGAATGTCCGCGTGCGATTCGATCGCGCACGAAGTCAAGATCCGCACTGTCATGCCGAAGGATAACGATCCCAAGTCGCGGTTATCGTGGCGAAGCGTTCTGACAGGCTCTCCAGCGTTGCGTCTCGCGTGGCTGAATACATATCTCGCGACCTGAGGATGGCCGCGATGGAAGCACAGCGCTGCCCAATCAGATCCAGCCCTTGAAGCTCTTCAAGGTGCGCCGAAACTAATGCGGGGTTCGAGCACAATACCGAACCCAGTTTCTCGAGGTCGGCGCGGGCATCATCAAGTTCGCCCGCAAGCATGGCGAGGAGCAGGTTTTTATCGGGCGACATCGGATTTCCTGGCTGTGAAGGCTTAAGCGGCATCAGCGATGCGACGGCACGCTTCCAGCGCAACGATGCCAATTTCGCTCAGCTGCAATTCGCGGTCAACCGCACCCGCCGCGCAGGCCGCTGCCGGCGCTTCGCTTACCGCGGAGCTCGCGCTATCCTGTGCAATCGTGAAACCTCCCGCAGTCCGAAGTGCCTTGAGCCCGGCGGCACCGTCGGTGCCCATGCCCGTCAGGATCGCGCCGACGGCATTGGCCCCCGCAGTCTTGGCTATGGACGCGAACAACAGGCTGGCGGATGGCCGCGCGCCGTTGATCGGATCGTTTCTCAATAGGCGAAGCGTGGGATTCGGCCAGCGGCTCATCACGGCATGGCTGCCGAGATCGGTCACGAGGTAGATCGATCCTTGAACCAGTGGCTGATCGTCCTCTGCCAGAACGATTTTTGCCCCGCAGGAAGCTTTGAGCCGCTTGACGAGGGGGGCGACGAACCCTGAGTCGATCTGCAACAAGATGATTGTTGGCGGACAATTGCTCGGGAATGTCGGCAGCAAATTCAGCACCGCGTCGACGCCCCCGACCGAAGCGCTCATCGCCACGACCTTGCCGTTCCAGTCGTAGGACGCTTCCGCCGCATGACGAATGCGGTGGGTCTTTTTGACCCCGCCGGCGGACGCGGCGATGACGAGTGCAGCCAATTTTGGCGCGAGCGCATTGAACTCCTCGGGAGTCGCGCTCTGCGGCTTCGGGAAGCAATCGATGGCGCCAAGTTCCAGCGCTCGGAATGATGTTTCAGCACCCTTCTGGGTCAGCGTCGACAACATCACCACCGGGGTTGGGCGATCGCGCATGATCTCTTCGAGGAACTCCAGTCCGCTCATCCCCGGCATTTCGACATCGAGCGTAATGACGCTCGGTTTCAGCCTGATCATCATTTCGCGTGCCTCGGCGGCATTCGCGGCCATGCCGACGACCTCGATGCCGCGCGCTCGCTCGAGCACGCCGCTGAACAGGGCCCGCATAGTCAGCGAGTCATCTACGAT
>CAZJXG010000084.1:0-13990 GCA_964549965.1 uncultured Sphingomonas sp.
TGTCTCCCAGCTCAGGTTGAGCCCATCATGCAAGGGGTAGGGGCTGTCGAGCCGGGTCAGCATCCGCAGGGTATGCGCATTATGGTCGAAGCCGCCAGCCCCGGCCATCGCCGTCTCCAGCGCTTCTTCACCGGCATGGCCGAATGGCGGGTGGCCGATATCATGGCCCAGACAGAGCGCTTCGGTGAGATCCTCGTTGAGACCGAGCGCGCGGGCGATGGTCCGGCCGATCTGCGCGACTTCCAGGCTGTGGGTCAGGCGGACGCGATAATGGTCGCCATCAGGTGCCACGAAGACCTGCGTCTTGTGGCGGAGGCGCCGGAAGCTGATCGAATGGATGATCCGATCACGGTCGCGCTGGAATTCGTCACGCGGTCCGCGCGTCTCGCCGCCGCCGTGATCGTGGAACCGTCCACGGCTGCGGGCGGGATCGGAGGCATAGGGGGCAAGCGTCGGCATCGGCGCCGTGATGGCCGGGGCGGCGGCCCCAAGACAAGCCCTATCTTGCGATGACTGTCGTGACGGCTGACGGCTGACGCGTGTCGGCGCCGGCCGACTGCGGATCCATGCCGCGATCGGCATTCATCAGCATGATCGGCAGCAGGCCGCGCCAGCCTTCACCTTCCACGTCCAGTTCGGGATAGAGGCGCTCGACCGTCGCGATGCGCTCAGCGGGCAGCTGCGGCTTTTCGCTCACGGCCAGAGCGGCCAGAGCGGGCTGGGCGGACAGGGTCAGCAGGACGGCAAGGCAAGGACGAATCATCACGACTCCAGTTCGAAGTCGCTGATGGGGCAATTCGGTTGCTCTTTTGTGACAGTGGTATGAAAGCGCTCTTATTCCTCCCCGGCACGGGGAGGGGGACCGCGCAGCGGTGGAGGGGGATCGAGGCTGGATGCAGCAATCGTTGTGGGGAGGTGGCCCCCCTCCACCATGCTGCGCATGGTCCCCCTCCCCGTGCCGGGGAGGATATATGGTCAATTCACGGGATCGACCTTCTGGCCGGACGAGGTCGTCACCGGAAAGCTGCTCAGCCCACCCTTGCGGGCGTCGTTCACCCAGTCCTGTGCGGCGGACTTGCTCGCGAAAGGACCGATCAGCAGCCGGTTCGTCGATTTATACGGCGTCGTCCACGGGGTGCGGCCGGATAGCAGCTTGCTGAACCGGCCTTTCTGCTTGTCCCACTCCTTGTCGAGATCGGGCCGATAGGCGCCGCTCGCAATCTGGACCCAATAGCGTTCGGGGTTGGATTTCCTGGCCTTGGCTTCTTCCTTCGCCTTGGCCTTCTTCTCGGCGGCTGCCTTTTCGGCGGCGGCGCGCTTCTGGGCGGCGCGGCGGTCTTCGGCCAGGCTGCGCTGATCCGCGACCTTCTGCTGGGGATCGCTCAACACGACAGGGGGTTCGGCCGGCACACCGGCAGCGGGCACCGATCCGGCCTTGGCCGACAGCGCATCGGAGCGCAGCACCAGCCGTCCATCGCCGTCGAATGTCGGGCGCGGCGTCGACGGCCGGGCGACCGTGGTGGGCGGACTCGCCTTGGGCACCGCGACCGGGCTGGTCTGGACCATCTCGGGAACCTTGTCCTCCGGGAAGTGGCCGAAATGGACCGCCGCCGCTTTCTCGGCGGCCTTGAGCGAGGACAGCCGCGCCAGGAAGGGCTTCAGCGCATCCGCCTGATAGCGGGGCAGCACCGCATAGGCCGCAGCTTCGGCGCCCGGCGCGTCACCGGTCATCGCCAGGACGAAGGCGCGGGCGCGCCAGGCGGCAATGTCGCGCTTGCGCAGGAGCGGGTCGAGGATGGCGAGGGCGCTTACCCGATCGCCGCTCATCGCCAGCGACAGGGCGAGGCGGCGGGTCGCTTCCGGATCGGGGCGGCTGCGCGTCACCAGCGCATATTCGGCCTGTGCCTTCCGGTTGTCGCCGCGCAGATCATAAGCGAGGCCACGATCGAGCGCGACGTCGATCGGCAGCACGCCCAGATCGGTGGCATTGTCGAACAGCCGCAATGCCGCGCGGGGCTGTTCCTTCTGGACCAGCGCCGATCCCAGACCGGCCTTGATGCGGCCATCGCGCGGCGAGATCTTTTCGGCGCGGACGTAGAAATTGATCGCGGCATCGGCATCGCCGACCGCGAGCGCCGCGGCGCCGGCACCCGACAGGGCTTCGAGATCGCCGGGATCGCGGGCGAGCACACGCAGGTAGCGGGCAAGCGCCTCGGCAGGATCGCCGCGTGCCATCGCATCGCGCGCGGACACCATCGGATTGACGATCAGCGGCTCTTCGCCGGCCGAGTCCATCGCCTGACCGACGACCGGCAGCGGAGTGGCCAGGACAAGGAGAAGCGCCAGCGCACGGAGGGAGGAAAAGCAAGTCATGGGCGTACCGCTGTGAGGCATTCGCCCTATCGCCTGCAAGAGATGAACCCCGGCCGAACGTCGAGACGAGCCGCATCCGCGCCGGTCGGCACGGATGCGTATCGGCTTGCCGCCTACTGGTTGCCCTGACGGTTCAGGAAGCGTGGCACATCGGGATTGTCGGTGCCGGGTTCGTCGCGCTCGACCTGGGCCTTGGCGGCGCCGCGGGCGATGTTGGACATGCGTTCGAACAGCGTGGCGCCCGATGAGGACGGGCGGCGGACCGGCTCGGCCTCGGCGACCCAGGGGCGGTTGGCGGAGGGGGTCTCTTCTTCGGAAGCGGCTTCGGGCGCCGGGGTCGGCATCGCCGTCTCGGGCTGGAGGAGCAGCTCGTCGTTGAAGAGGTTGGTCAGCTCCAGCGGCTCGGCCGGGGCAGGCGCTTCGGGCGCCTCCAGAACGAGCTTCTCCTCGGCCGGGGCTTCGGCGGCGGCTGCCGCCGGGGCCGGTGCGGCTTCGGCCACCGGCTGCTGCTGCGGCGCAGCAGCCTGCGGCACCGCGACCGATTTTTCATCGCGCATGGGGGTGCGCGGCGGGAAGCTGAAGCTCTTCGACGGCTCGGGCATGTTGGCGGCATCGACCTCGATGCCGGTCGCGACGACCGAGACGCGGATACGGCCTTCCAGTTCGTTGTTGAACGCCGAACCCCAGATGATGTTCGCGTCCTGATCGACCAGCTGACGGATATGGTTGGCGGCCTCGTCGACTTCGAGCAGCCGCATGTCGTCGCCGCCGGTGATCGAGACGATCACGCCCTTGGCGCCGTTCAGGCTGACGCCGTCGAGCAGCGGATTCGCGATCGCCTTTTCGGCGGCCTCGATCGCGCGATTGTCGCCGGTCGCCTCGCCGGTGCCCATCATCGCCTTGCCCATCTCGCTCATCACCGAGCGGACGTCGGCGAAGTCGAGGTTGATCAGGCCGGGCATCACCATCAGATCGGTGATGCCGCGGACGCCCTGCTGAAGCACCTGATCGGCCATCTGGAACGCTTCCTTGAAGGTCGTGTTCGGGTTGGCGATCAGGAAGAGATTCTGATTGGGGATGACGATCAGCGTATCGACATGCTTCTGCAGCTCCTCGATGCCGGCATCAGCCGCGCGCATGCGGCGGTTGCCTTCGAAGCTGAACGGCTTGGTGACGACGCCGACGGTCAGGATGCCGCGGTCACGCGCGGCCTTGGCGATGACCGGCGCGGCGCCCGTGCCGGTGCCGCCACCCATGCCGGCGGCGATGAAGCACATGTGCGAACCTTCGAGCGCCTTCTCGACCTGCTCCATCGTCTCCTCGGCGGCTGCCCGTCCTATTTCGGGACGGCTGCCGGCGCCCAGGCCCTGGGTGATCTTCAGACCGAGCTGGATGCGACGCTCCGCCGACGAGGCGTTGAGCGCCTGCGCGTCGGTGTTGGCGACGATGAAATCGACCCCCTGAACCTCCGCGGCGATCATGTTGGCGACCGCGTTTCCGCCCGCGCCGCCAACTCCGATCACACTGATGCGGGGTTTCAGCTCGTCGACCTGCGGACGCATGAACTCGATCGTCATAGATGTTCTCCCTGGCGGTCGTGCCCGCCGAAGCAGTGATTTGGCTGAATCTTGCCAGACGCGATTCGGTGAAGCACGCGAAAAATTGCGCTATCCACAGATTTCCGGGTTAACCGTGTTTGCGGCGGGGTGGCGGGCCGGCACCGTGAGGTTCGCGGGAGACCCATGCGGCCCATCAATAACCGCTCTTGAAGGCCGCGATCATCTTGCCGACGAGGCCCATCGGCTGCGGCCGGTGGACGGTCTGTTCGGCAGCGAACGGGCGCAGTTCGGCGGGGTTGGTCGCCGCCACCTGGGCGAGGCCGACCAAGGTCGCGAACGCGGGGCCGCTATGCGCGTCGGGCAGCCCCGCCAGCGTGCGGGGCCGGCCGACGCGAACACTGCGCCCCAGCACACCCTGCGCATAATCCGCGATTCCGCGCAGTTCCGCGCCGCCGCCGGTCAGCACCACCTGCCGCCCGACCGGGCCGACATAGCCGAGTTCGGTCAGCGCCTTGGCGACGGCATCCATCCAATGGTCGAGACGCAGGCGGATCACCTGGATCAGCTGCGCGCGGCTGATCCGGGGCGGATCGGCGCCATCGGCGACTTCCTCGGGCGAGCCGATCTCGAGCATCTCATGATTGTCGCGCGGGCTGTTCTGCGCGGAGCCGTGCACGCATTTCAGCCGTTCCGCGAGCGCGCGGCGGATGTTGAAGGCGGAGGCGATATCGTCGGTGATATCGGCGCACCCCATCGGCAGCGAGGCGAGGCCGACCAGCAGGCCGCCCGCGAACAGCGACACATTGGTGACGCCAGCGCCCATTTCGACGAGGGCGATGCCCATTTCCCGGTCTTCCTCGGTAAGGCAGGACGCGCCGGTCGCGATCGGCGAGGCGACGATCGACTTCACGCCGAGATGGGCGGAGCGGACGCACAGGGCGAGGTTGCGCACCGGCGACGGCTCGGCGGCGATGACGTGGATTTCGACGCCGAGCTTGTCGGCATGGAGGCCGAGCGGGTTCTTCACCCCGTTCAGCCCGTCGAGCGTATAGAGCGTCGGCTGGGCGTGGAGCACCATCCGGCCCTCGGGGTTGAGCGAGCGCCGGCCCTGGCGCAGCAGCTCGTCGATGTCGCTCTGCTCGATCTGGACGCCGCCGAGGTCGACCTCGACCTGCGCGACATCGCTGACGAGGCCGCCCGCCGAGAAACTGACCCAGACATGGTCGATATTGGTGCGCGCGGTGGTCTCCGCCATCTCGACGGCATCGCGGATCGCGGCCTCGGTCGCCTCCATGTCGGCGATATAGCCGCGCCGCACGCCACGGCTCTCGCGCTGGCCGGTGCCCAGCACTTCCAGTTCGCCCTGCTCGTCGGCGCGGGCGATCAGCGCCGAGATCTTCGACGAGCCGATATCGATGGCGGTGATCAGCCCGTCATTGCGTGGTTGCGCCATCGCTATTCCTTTTCCCAAGAGCGCCATCGGCCCCTCATGTCGTCGATTTCGCGCTGAGCGGCGGCGGTGCCGCCTCGATCTTCGATCCCGGTTCGCGCGACATGCGTGCGACCATCCGGGTCGGATCGCGCAGATCGATCGACACCAGCCCTTTGCCGAGCAGGCCGGCGCGGCGATCCTCCAGCGCGAAGAATTCCAGCGCCCTGGCGGCCTCGGCCTCACCCTCGGGCAGCATCACCTTCTCGCCCGACTGGAAGATGATGTCCCAGCGGCGGTCGCCCTGCCAGCTGGCGGCGGTGACGAGCGGGCGGAGCGAGGGCGCCTTGGCGATCAGCGCGGACAGCTGGGTCGCGCGGCGGTTCGCGCCGGGGCCGACGACGACGGGAAGGTCGGGCATAGCGCGATCGTCGACCGGGCCGATCACGACACCGTCCTTGTCGATCAGCGCCAGCCGGTGCTGATATTGCCAGATCGCCGCCGGCACCCGCTCGACGATGTCGACCACCAGCGTATCGGGCAGGCGGCGGGAAACGCGGGCATCCGCGATCCAGCCGAGCTTCATCAGTTCGGATCGTGTGCCGTCGAGGTCGACCAGCGGCATCGGCCGGGCCTGCTGCCGCATGGCGATGTCATAGACCACCGCGCTGTCGACCTGACGGCGGTTGAGGATCTCGACATTGCGGACCTTGAACCCCGCATCGCCAATCCCTTCGGCGATCATCAGCCCGATCATCTGCGGGATGCCCATCGCGATGAGCCCGGCGATCACCGCGGTGCCGATGCCGAGGCCAAGGCCCCAGTTGCCCGCGCGGCGCAATGTGGCGCGCGATACCGGCAGCTGTTCCACCGCGCGATCGATCGTCGAGGGGCCCTTGCGCCGGACGGCCGGCCGCTTGGCCGGAGCGGCGACACGGGGGCGGCGGTCTCCGGCGCGCGCGCGGGCGGCGGTCATGTATCACCCTCCGGCGCCAGTGCCTCGTCAACGATCGCCTGGACCAGATCGGCATAGGTCATGCCGATGTGACGGGCCTGTTCCGGAACGAGGCTCAAAGGGGTCATGCCCGGCTGGGTGTTGACCTCGAGCAGATAGAGACCGGCCTCGCCCTGCTCGTCGTCCCAGCGGAAATCGGAGCGCGACGTGCCCTTGCAGCCGAGCAGCCGGTGCGCGTCGAGCGCCATCTTCATCGCGGCCTCGGCGATATCCTGCGGTATCTGGGCAGGGCAGATATGGGTGGTCAGGCCGTCGGTATATTTGGCCTCATAATCATAGAAGCCGCTGGTGGGGACCAGCTCGGTCACGCCCAGGGCGCGACGCCCGAGAACCGCGACGGTCAGCTCGCGCCCGCGGATGAAAGGCTCGGCCAGCAAGGTCGGAAAGCTCTGCCATGGACCATGGGAATCACGATGAATCGGCGAGCCATGATTGTCACGTTCTTTTATGATCGCGACGCCGACCGACGATCCCTCGTTCACCGGCTTGAGCACATAGGGGCGGGGGAGCGGATCGCCCTCGTACAGGCTGGCGCTGTCGACCACCTTGCCCTCCGGCATGCGGATGCCGTGGGGGACGAGCTGCTGCTTGGTCAGTTCCTTGTCGATCGCGATCACCGAGGTGGTGAGGCCGCTATGGGTATAGGGAAGACCCATCAGGTCCATCATGCCCTGGACGGTGCCGTCCTCGCCGGGGGTGCCGTGGAGCGCATTGAACACGACATCGGGCTTCGCCTCGGCCAGCCGGAGCGCGACATCCCGGTCCATGTCGATACGCGTAACCCGGTGGCCCAGGCTTTCGAGCGCATCGGCCACGCCGTTGCCCGAGGTCAGCGACACCTCACGCTCGGACGACCAGCCGCCCATCAGCACGGCGACGTGGAGGGGACGGGTCACTTCGCCACCCCCACGCGCTGGATTTCCCACTCCAATGTCACGCCGCTGTTCGCCTTCACCTTGTCTCGCACCTCTTCGCCCAGCGCCTCGATATCGGCGGAGGTCGCCGCGCCGAGGTTGAGCAGGAAATTGCAATGCTTCTCGCTGACCTGCGCCTGTCCGCGCATCAGGCCGCGGCAGCCGGCCGCGTCGACGAGCTGCCAGGCCTTGTGGCCCTGCGGATTCTTGAAGGTCGATCCGCCGGTCTTGCTCCGCAGCGGCTGACTTGCCTCGCGCTCGGCGGCGATGCGGTCCATCTCGGCGCCGATCGCGGCGGGATCGGCCTGCTGGCCGCGAAACGTCGCGCCGACCACGATCGCCCCTTCGGGCAGGTCGCTGTGGCGATAGGTATAGCCCAGGTCCGAAAGGCTCAGGGTTCGGCGCTCGCCCGATCGCAGCACGATGTCCGCCTCGGTCAGCACATCGCTGACCTCGCGGCCATAGGCGCCGCCGTTCATCCGCACGAAGCCGCCGACGGTGCCGGGAATCGAGCGCAGAAACTCCACCCCGCCGATGCCGGCGTCCCGCGCGGTCGAGGAAACCAGGATGCCGCTTGCCCCCCCGCCGCAGCGCAGGGTCGTGGCATCGAGCCGCTCGACCTTCGCGAAGGCCTTGCCCAAGCGGATCACAACCCCCGGAACTCCGCCGTCGCGGACGATCAGGTTGGAACCGAGGCCGAGGCCCATGACCGGGATCGCCGGATCGAGCACGGCCAGGAAATCGCGGAGATCGTCGACATCGGCGGGCTCGAACAGCCATTCGGCCGCGCCCCCGCTCTTGAACCAGACGAGCGGTGCCAGCGGCGCGTCCGCCGTCAGCCGGCCGCGCACCGGCGGCAGGGACGGAGGGGACGCACTGCTGGTCGCCGTCGCGGTCACTTCTTGTCGATGCCCCACAGCGCCATCCAGCGCTCCCAGGCCTGGACCTGCATGTCGGCCAGTTCCTTGGCGGCGCGGGCGGCATTGTCGAACTGCGCGCCGCTGCCCATCGCCTTGAACGCCGCGTCGAGCGCGGTCTGCTGCATATGCAGGACCTGATCCTGCATCATCTTCCAGGGTCCGAAATAATCGGTCATGCCGTTCTCTCCTTCGCTATCGCGTCCGAAAGCCCCGCCGCCCACTTGGTAATATCACCCGCGCCCAGACAGATCACCATGTCATCCGCCGCGATCGTTCCGGCGAGCGCCTTTGCCAGCGCATCGGCCCCCGCGATCGTCTGCGCCGCGCGGTGGCCGCGCTGCTTGAGCCCGGCGACCAGCGCGTCGGCATCGACCCCGTCGATCGGCTGCTCCCCCGCCGCATAGACAGGGGTGACATAGACGCTGTCCGCATCGTTGAACGCGGTCTGGAACTCGGTCATCAGATCGCGCAGCCGGGTGAAGCGGTGCGGCTGGACGACCGCGATCACCTTGGCCCTGGCGCCTTCGCGCGCGGCGGCCAGCACGGCGCGGATCTCGACCGGATGATGGCCATAATCGTCGATCACGGTCACGACCCCGTCGCCGACGGGCACCTCGCCGACCTTGGTGAAGCGCCGCTTGACCCCGCCGAACCTGGCGAAGCCATTGGCGATGATGTCGTCGGAAATGCCCATCTCCAGCGCCACGCCGATCGCGGCGAGCGCGTTCTGGACATTGTGCCGGCCGGGCATCGGCAGGGTCACGCCCTCGATCCGGCGGCTGTCGCCGTCGCGGTTGCGGATCACCACGTCGAAGCGGTTGCCGCCGGGGATCGGGGTGACATTGTCGCCGCGCACATCGGCCTGCGCCGAAAAGCCATAGGTCACGACCTTGCGGTCACGGACGCGCGGGATGATCGCCTGCACCTCCGGATGGTCGATGCACAGCAGCGCGGCGCCGTAGAAGGGGACATTCTCGACGAATTCGACGAAGCTGTCCTTCACCTTGTCGAACGAGCCATAATGGTCGAGATGCTCGGGATCGATATTGGTGACGACCGCGATCGTCCCGTCGAGGCGCAGGAAGCTGCCGTCGCTCTCATCGGCCTCGACCACCATCCAGTCGGACGCGCCCAGGCGGGCGTTCGAGCCATAGCTGTTGATGATGCCGCCATTGATCACGGTCGGATCGACCCCGCCGGCGTCAAGCAGGGCTGCCACCATCGACGTGGTCGTGGTCTTGCCGTGGGTGCCGGCGATCGCGACGGTCGATTTCAGCCGCATCAGTTCGGCCAGCATCTCGGCGCGGCGGACGACGGGGATGCGCTTCTCCAGCGCCAGCTCGACCTCGGGATTGCCGCGCTTGATCGCGGTCGAGGTCACGACGACGGCGGCATCGCCCAGATTTTCCGCCATATGGCCGATCATCACCTTGATGCCGCGTGCGCGCAGGCCCTCGACGACATAGCCCTCGGCCACGTCCGAACCCTGCACCTTATAGCCCAGATTGTGCATCACCTCGGCGATGCCGGACATGCCGATCCCGCCGATGCCGATGAAATGGATGGTGCCGATGTCGATTGCGACACCCTTCATGCGAATGCGCCTTTCAGAGGACGGAGTTCCAGTTTTTCGACGGGGATCGGCTCGACGATCGGATTGGGACCAATCCGCTCGACCAGATCGGCGAGATCCTCCGCCGCATGAGGGCGGCCGACGCTGTGGGCGCGTTTAGCCGCGTTGATCAGCGCCTTGGGATCGAGCGCCAGCTTCTGCATCTGCTTGGCCAGTTCCTGCGGCGTGAAATTCTCCTGCCGGATCGCGCGCGCGCCGCCGACCTGGGCCATTTCGCGGGCATTGGCGGTCTGGTGATCATCGGCGGCGGATGGCAGCGGGATCAGGATGGCAGGGCGGCCGGCGACGCTGATATCGGCGATCGTCGATGCGCCGGCGCGGGCGATCACCAGATGCGACCAGGCCAGCCGCTCGGGCAGGTCGGTGAAATAGGTGGCGAGATCGGCGGGGACGCCGAGCACCTTATATTTGCTGCGTACCGCCTCGATATCCTCGGGGCGGCATTGCTGCGTCACCTGGAGCCGGCGGCGGAAGCCCTGCGGCAGCAGCGCCAGCCCATCGGGCACGACATCGGACAGGATCGAGGCGCCCTGGCTGCCGCCGGTCACGAGCACCCGGAAGATGCTGTCGGGGCCGAGATCCGGGAAAGGCTGCTCGCGAATCTCGCGAACGACGTCGCGCACCGGATTGCCGACCAGGATCGTCTTGTCGTCGAACTTGGGCTTCAGGCGCTGGACGTCGGGATAGGCGGTGGCGATCGCGTCGACCCGGCCGGCGACGAGCCGGTTGACCCGGCCCAGCACGGCGTTCTGTTCGTGGATGATCGTCGGTATGCGGCGCTTGAAGGCGGCGCGCAGCGCGGGCAGCGCGGGATAGCCGCCGAAGCCGATCACCGCCGACGGCTCGAAGGTCTCGTAGAGCTGGCCGGCCATGGCCGTGCCGGCGCGGATGTCGCGCCAGGCCTGCAGCCATTCGCGCGGACCGCCGCCAAGTCTCCCGGCGGGAATGATGTGGGTCTGGACGCCGTCGAACAGGCCGGGAATGCGTGCGCCGCGCTCGTCGGTGACAAGCGCGACGCGGTGGCCGCGCCGCATCAGTTCGGCCGCCAATGCGTGCGCGGGGACCATATGGCCCCCGGTCCCGCCCGCCGCGAGGGCGAAGTGACGCTTGATACTCATCGTCCGTTCCACCGTACCGTGTAGGTCGCTTCCTTCAGATGGGGATTCTCGCGGGTGAAGGCCAGCAGCAGCCCCATGCCGATCGACAGCGCGATCATCGAGGAGCCGCCATAGCTGATGAACGGCAGGGTCATGCCCTTGGACGGAGCGAGGCCGACATTGACCAGCATGTTGATGAGCGCCTGCAGTCCGAACTGCGAGACGAGGCCCGCCGCCGCGAGCAGCAGGAAATCATTCTCCTCGCGCAGCAGGCGCAGGCTGACCCGCGCGACGATGGCGAGGTAGAGACAGGCGATGGCGATACAGGCGATCAGCCCGAATTCCTCGCCGATCACCGAGAAGATATAGTCGGTATGCGGTTCGGGCAGGGTGAATTTCTCGGTGCCCGCGCCGGGACCGGTGCCGAGCAGGCCGCCATTGGTGAGCGTCGCATGCGCGCGGTCCACCTGGTAGGTGTCGCCTTCCTTGAACAGGAATTTGTTGATCCGCTCGGTGGCGACCGAATAGAAGAAATAGGCCATGACGATGGCGCCGAGGCCGCCGCCGATCAGCGATCCGATCAGCTTCATCGATGCGCCGCCGACGATCAGCAGCACCAGCCAGACCGCGCCGAAGATCACCGTCTGGCCGAAATCGGGCTGCTTCATCAGCAATGCCGCGACGACCGCCATCGGCACCACTGAGATCAGCGCGAAGGGCAGTCCCGGATTCTTGGCGCGCAGCGACAGCAGCCAGGCCATGCTGACCGCGAACATCGGTTTCAGGAATTCGGACGGCTGCAGCTTGGCCGAGCCGAACCCGATCCACCGCGTGGCGCCATTGGCGGTGCTGCCGATGATCGGCACCAGCGCGAGCAGGACCAGAAAGATCGCGGCGCCGATCAGCGCCATGCGCCGCGCGAGATGCATCGGCAGCGCCGATACGCCCAGCATCACCGGCACGGCGATCGCCGTCCAGCCGAGCTGCATCCAGAAATAATGGCGGGCGGCAACGACGATGCCATTGCCCGAATAGCGGGCGCCCGCGGCGGGCGAGGCGGCCGCCACCGCGATCAGCCCGATCCCGATCAGCATGGTGACGAGCAGCAGCAGGACGCGATCGATCTCCCAGAACCAGCGCGCGACCGGGGTGCGCTTGCCGCGGCCGAAGCGGGAGCGTTTATAGGGAGAGGGCTGGGGCGCCGTGGAATCGAAGGACATGGCAAGGTTCATAGCGAAAGCCCCTCCACCGCGCGACGGAAGGCGTCGCCGCGTGCCTCATAATCGCTGAACTGATCGAACGACGCGCAGGCCGGCGACAGCATCACCACCTCGCCCGGCTTAGCGGCAGCGGCGGCATCCTGCACCGCCCGGTCGAGCGTGCCGCTCTCCGTGACGGGTTTGCCGGCATCCTTCAGAATGCGGGCGTACATCGGACCGGCCTGGCCGATCGTGTAGGCCGCCACGACATGATCGAACCAGGGCGCGCAATCGTCGAGATCGTCGGTCTTCGGCAGGCCGCCCAATATCCAGTGGATTTTCGGATAGGCGCCCAGCGCGGGTGCCGTCGCCGTGGCGTTGGTCGCCTTGCTGTCGTTGACGAAGAGGACGCCCCGCTTCTCGGCGACCCTCTGCATGCGGTGCGGCAGGCCGGGATAGCTGGCCAGCCCCTTGTCGATAGCCCCTTCGGGGACATCGAGCGCGCGGCATACCTGGATCGCGATCACCGCGTTCTGGGCGTTGTGGGGGCCTTGAAGCGCCGGCCACGCCGCCTGACCATCGACATCGCCGGAGCGAACGCCGATCGCACCATACCGCCCGGCGATCGCCCGGCTCGGCTCGTCCTCGATCGCAATGATCGCATCGTGACCAGGCGACTGCATCGCGAACAGCCGTTCCTTTGACGCGGCATAGCCGGCGAAGCCATCATAGCGGTCGAGATGGTCGGGGGTGATGTTGGTCAGCACCGCGACATCGCAGTCGAGGCTGAAGGTCAGGTCGATCTGATAGCTCGACAGTTCGAGGACGTAGATGCCGCCCTTGTCGAGCGGATCGCGGCCCATGATCGGCAGGCCGATATTCCCGCCCATCAAGGTGGGGATGCCCGCCGTCTCGATGATATGCGTGATCAGCGCGGTGGTGGTCGATTTGCCGTTGGTGCCGGTGATGCCGACCACCTTGTGCCGCGGCAGGTCCTTGCGTGCCTGCGCGAACAGCTCGATGTCGCCGATCACCGGCACGCCATATTGCAGCGCATGACCCACGATCGGATGCTTGTTGAGCGGCACGCCCGGTGAGACGATCACGCTCTCGAAGCCGGTCAGGTCGATCGTCAAAGGGTCGGCGAGCGTCAGATTCTCCCCGGCATGGGGAGGGGGACCATCGGCAGGATGGTGGAGGGGGGCTTCCGGCCGCGCCCCCCCTCCACCGGCTTCGCCGGTTCCCCTCCCCGTGCCGGGGAGGATTTTGGCGCGGGCGGCCTCGTTCGAGTCCCACGCCGTAACCTCCGCGCCCGACGCGAGCAGCGCCTCGACCGTCGCCAGCCCGGACCGGGCAAGGCCCAGCACGGCATAGGATTTGCCGGAGAAGGCGGAGCTTGTGATCACCGCAGTTTGAGCGTCGCGAGGCCGGCGAGGGCGAGGACGAAGGAGATGATCCAGAAGCGGATCACCACGGTCGGCTCGCTCCAGCCGAGCTGTTCGAAATGATGATGGATCGGCGCCATGCGGAAGATGCGCTTGCCGGTGCGCTTGTAGAAGAACACCTGGAGGACGACCGAAACGGTTTCCATCACGAACAGGCCACCGACGATCGCCAGCACGATTTCATGGTGCGCCACGACCGAAATCACGCCGAGCGCGCCGCCGAGGGCGAGGCTGCCGGTGTCGCCCATGAAGACGGCGGCCGGAGGTGCGTTGAACCACAGGAAGGCGAGGCCGCCGCCGATGATCGCGGCGGTCAGGATGGTCAGGTCGCCGGCGCCGGGCACATGCGGGATGCCCAGATAATGGGCGAATTTCGCGTTGCCGACGAGATAGACGATCACGAAGA
>CAZJXG010000085.1:0-13954 GCA_964549965.1 uncultured Sphingomonas sp.
ACGAAGTTCACGAAGTTGGTGCCGAGCAGGTTGAGCTGCGCCATGATCGCGTTGTTGTCCTCCTCCTGCGACAAATGGCAGTCGGTGCACTTCTTCGTTTCGGTCTTGCGGACCGTGTGCGGGAAGTGTGGCGCGAAGGCCTGGCTGGAATAGCCGGCGGAGGAGATTGGCGGCTGCTGGATGTAGATCCGCTCGCGGTTGATGTTGGTCGACGAGAGGACGAGCGCCGACGTTGACCGGATCGGGGCGATGATATTGCCCTTGGTCGTCTGGTGGATGCCCAGCTGGAACATCTCGTCGCGGGCGACCTGCGGGTTGTAGGTCGCGAAGTTGCGCGTCTCGATGCCCTCATATTTGTGGGTCGTCGTCTTCCAGTTCGCCTCGATCGGCAGGTGACAGCCGCCGCACGATGTCGTCCAGGACAGATGGCAGGTGAAGCAGGCCATCTTGTCCACATTATGCGCGCGATCTTCCGGCGCGACGCCGGGGCCCCAGTCGAACTTGCCGGTTTCGACGCCGGCCTTGCCCATCAGCTTGGCGCGGGCGGCGAGCGGGTTGAAATGGGCGCTGGTGCGGTCGACCGCTTCCTTGACCAGTGAAACCTTCCACTCGATCTTCGGATCGACGATCGAGCGCTGGATCAATACGCGCTCGCCGGCGGCATCGACGGTCCATTCGAAGCGGCGCTTGCCGTCCTGGTTGCGCAGCAGCGACAGATCGGTGCCGCCCGGAGGCGCGGCGGGGCCGGAGGTGCGTAGGTTCGGGAAGGCATCGGGCGTGCCGTGGCAGTCCTTGCAGCCGATCTCGACGGCATTGGCGACCTCGCCATAGAGCAGGCCGTTGCCATGGCTATCCTGCGCGAAATGGCAGTCGGCGCATTGCAGGCCCTTTTCGGCGTGGATGTCCATCATGTGGACCGCCTTGCCCTTCTGCTCGCCCACGGGCGCGAACTCGCCCATGCCGTTTTTGCGGAATTTCTCGGGATCGTCGGGCGAGACGATATTGCCGGCGGCGTCGAGCAGGTTGCCCTCGCGGTCGCGCTTGAAGATGGCGCGGAAGTTCCAGCCATGGCCGTGATAGTCGGCGAACTGGGTATCCTTGGCCTGCGGATTTACATCGTCATAGACGTTGCGCAGGAAATCCAGGTCGGCCCATTTGCCGATCGCGGCGGCGGCTTCCGGATTGCGATCGAGCACGGCGTGGCGTTCGGCCATCGTCGGGTTCTTCTGCTTCTCCGGCCACATCAGCGGCGCGTCGGACTCATAGTCCCACATCGTGTAGCCGAGATAGCTGTTCAGGAAGATGTTGGGCTGGTGCATGTGGCAGTTCATGCACTGCGCGGTCGGGATCGCCTTGGTGAAGGCGTGCTGGATCGGGTGGCCCTTTTCCTTCTGCGCGCCGATCGGGTGCGCGGGCACCCCTCCGGCGCCATGCATGGCCACATCCGCGGTGCCGTGGGCGTCGTGATCGGGGGCGGGGGCGCCGTGACCCTCCGTCGCGGCATGTCCGCCGCCGCCATGTCCGCCATGGCCGTCGTCCTTCGGCTCCAGCTTGTCCTTGATCGTCGGGTCGAGCGTCGCGGTCTGCCCGTCGCGCCCGAACTTCGCGTAGATCAGGCTGTGCGTGGGTTCGCGATCATTCGCATAGACGACATGGCAGCCGGCGCAGCCCGAGTTGCGGTAATCGCCGGGCTGGTCGTTGGTGCCCATGAACCACATGAACGGATCGTTGAGACGGGTCTTGTGGATGTTCAGCACCGGGATGGCGACGCGCAGGCCGGTGCCGGGGCCGCGGTTCGACTGCTTGAGATCGGGCCGGCCCGGCTCCTCGAGGCGCTGGATGATGCCGGTCGAGTTGGGCAGGCCGATTTCGGCGAAGGTGCTGTTGATCGTGCGGCCGCCGCGCTCGAACACGCGGAAGATGTCGCCCGGCGGCAGGATGTGCCAGGTCGGCAGCGGGTACATCACCGGCAGCGCGCCGCGCGCCTTCTGCTCGGGCGTGACGGTGCCCGGCGGTGATCCCGGCGACTTGATCTGCGCTGGCTCGCCCTTGGCGGTATAGGCCTCGCCGAACAGGTAATTCTTATAGGGCACGATGCCGTTATTATAGGCGCCGCCGCCCCACAGCATCGCGCCGGTCGACATCAGCGAACGTTCGGCCGCCTGGATGATCTCCATATGGCAGGCACCGCAGGCCTCGCGCGCCACGCGATAGTCGGAGGGGTTCACGAAGCGCACATATTCCGGCGCTTCCTTATTCAGGAGCGTGTAGCTGCGCTTCGGATTCGCCGAGGATGGCCAGTGCCAGCTCTGCGGATATTTGGGCAGGACATGGGCCTTGTCGCGGGCCAGGACATAGGCGGAGTCGTTTGCCTTGAGCCCGGCCTGGACATGCACGGTCGCGTCGCCGCCGTGACAGTCGACGCAGCCCAGCACCACCGCTTCGGTCTGGTGCATGGTCTTGCGATCGGTCGCGGTATGGCAGGAAACGCAGCCCTCGCTCTTCGCGTCGGCCTGGGTCCAATCCTGGTTGCGCGGGGCATCGGCGAATTTGGGATAGACGCGGGCGACGGGCTTTTCGCCCTCGGACGCCGGCGCGGGCGAGGGGGCCGAGACGAGGATGGTGAGCGCGGCCGCCAGCGCGATCGCGCCCCGGGCCGCCCATCGTGTCGTCATCAAGGATGCCAAAGCCCGCATTGAAATCCTCAGAAACTCAAAATCGCGTTGAAGAGGACCGAATAATATCGGTCGTCGCCACGCGAGTTCGTGAAAAGATCGGAAAAGCCCTTGCCCGGATCCAGTACCGCGCCGGACAGGCGGAAGATCGCGTTCTGCACCATGCTGGGGCGCCAGATGATCGCGCCGGACAGATCCCAGCCGATCGTCTTGGGTATGCTGCCCTCGTTGCGCAACTCGCGCAGGGTGGCGGTATTTTCGAACCAGAGACGGTTCAGGTTGGTCGAAAAGCGCAGCTGCGGCAATATGTCGAAATCCGCGCCGACGCCGAGTAGCATCGTTCCCGGATTGTTGAAGTTCGACTGACCCTGCTCCTTGGAGGTGCGCAGATCGTTGATGATGCCATTACGCGGCGAGATGGCGACGTTGACGCCGCCGCCAGCGAAGGGAACGGTCTGGCGGATCCAGTAGCTGGTGTCGGCCCCGGCGAAAATCGGGTTCTCGAAAATGGCCGAGAAGCCGGTTTCCTTGTTGTCCTTGGGCTTGCCGTCGCCGGAGGTATAGAGGCCCGACAGTTTCAGGCGGATCCAGTCGATGTCATAGCTCAGCTCGGCCGCCGCGAAGAGCGCGCGGATCTTGGCCGGCTTCGAGGTGAAGAAGTTGTTCCGGTCCTCGCCGAAGGCGCCATAGACGGTCGACGACAGGTTGAAGCGCTTGATCCGGCCGTCCAGGCTGTAGCCGACATAATAGACGTCATATTCGCGCGGCCGCTGATCGCCGAGCAGCGCCGGGCGGACGGGGAAGCCATTATGGTCGAGCGTGCGCTCCTTCTCCCGGTTGAAGTTGCCGGTCACGGAAACGAGCGAGGTGAGGCCCTGGATCGGAAAATCCTGCGCGAACAGGTTGGCGCTGACGACATAATCGTCGCGCGGTTTCTTGGTGACGTCGTTCAGGCCGCTATTGGTGTCCTTGTCCAGCCGCCAATAGGCCTGGACGTTGAACTGATAGCGGTTGTTGTCGCGATTGCCGAAGAAGCGGATGCCCAGCTGGTTGTCCTGGAACAGGAAACCGCGGAAATCGAGCTGGACGGGCTGAATGCCGATGCGCAGCGAATCGAAGTCGAAGCGATCCGAGCGGTTGCCCAGATGTTTGTCGACGAACAGTTCCTGCACCGCGAAGAATACATCGGTGCGGTGGCTGGGCTTCGACGAGCGGACGTTGAGGACACGGCGTTCCTCCACGTTCACATAGTTGACCTGATAGGCGAACAGCGCCCGATATTCGATGTCCGGCGGCTTGTACGCTGTCGACCCCTTGGTCAGGCCGAAGCCGAACAGGGCTGTCTGCACCGCGACGAGGCTGTTCTGACGTCCGAAGGTGTCGATAGCGCCCGGCCGTTCCGACGTCTGATCCGCGACCGGCGTCGGGAAGGAGCGCGGCTCGATGATGGTGTCGGAGATCGCATTGATGCCGAAGAACCAGTCATCCCCGGTGATCGGCAGGAAGAACGGCTTCTTGTCGAGCTGGATCGGTCGATCGCCCTTCAGGCTGTTCTGGTGATAGGGATCGAATTGCGAATGGCAGACATTCTGGATGCCGACATAATTCTTGTCCGGGCACAGCGCCTTGGCAAGCCGCCAGCGATCGGGAATCGGGAATTGATCCGTGGGAAACGCCGATGGCGGCGGGGCGGAGACCGCGCCGACATTGTTCTGGACGATCGGTGCCGGCAACTGCCCGACATAGCCGGGCCGGCGGCGGCCATCGATCATCGGATCGTCGACCGTGGCGCCGGGCTCGATCGGAGCGGCGGCCTCCGCGCTGGCCGGCACGGCGAGAATCGCTGGGTCGGCGGGGGGTGCTGTGGTCGCGGAAGCATCGACTGGCTTGGGGTCCACGACCGCCGCCGCCTCGCCGCCGGGCGCCGCCGATGCCAGCGCCATGGCATGGAGCAGCAGGGATGAGAGCGCCGCTGCCATTATTTTCCGCCGCACACGTCCTGATCGGACGTATCGAGGAAGGGGGCGAAAGGACAGTTCACATAGCGCAGCCGCACGCCGGCGCCGATCGCGACGACAATCTGATCGGCGCGGATCGCCGTCGGAGCGTTACCGATGCCGCCTACGCGCGCGCCGCCATTATGGACGCCCAGGAACGAGATCATGTCGTCCTGATCGATGCCGTCGCCGGATACGCCCAGGCCACCGATCAATGTGTTGCCGCGATAGATCGGCACCGAGCCGGGGAATATCTGGAGACCGTTCTGAAGCCGGTTTTGCGCCTTGCCGGCGACATCGGGGCCGAAGGTGCAGCGCGGCCGCGTGTCTTCCGCGGAGGCGCCCAGCACGAAGCCGAGATGCTGGGCGAGGTTGCTGAAGATCAGTGCGCTCTGCAGCCCGGTCGAGAAGGGGCTCCATTCGTTGAACGGGCGTGACAGCGGCCCATTGGGCTGCCCGGCCTCACCATCGGGGAAGAAGGGGCGCGACAGATTGCCGCCCGAACGATCGGCAAAGGCGACCTTCCCGGTGAGGGCGGTCGGATCGTTCAGGAAGGTCCGTACCTTCTGGACGAAGGACTGAACGTCCGGCGAAGGATTGCCGAGCAGATCGCCTGCTGCATGCGTGCCGGAGAAGAAGGTGGCGGTGCGGGCTTTCTGGATCGAAACGTCGCTGCCGAAAATCGGCGCATCGGGCGACCGGTCCATGCCAAGGATCGAGCCATGGGTGTCGACCACCGCCATGGTGACTTGCGCCCGGCTGTCGAGCGGCTTGCGGATTTGAGCGCGCGCCCGACTCATGATCTTGAACGCTTCTTCGAGCAGCGCCTTCACCTCCGCGGCCGTCAACGGCGCCGGGTTGTCCGCCCCATCGGTGCCGGCCCGGATCGGAAAGCGCGGATTTCCCGAGCCGTCGGTGAAGATGAACGCATCGGGATTGTCGATCGCGACGCCAGCGGCGCGTTCCGCCGCGGTGGCCGCCCTGATCCCCGAGGCCTCCGTGCCATAAGCCGTGCCCGCGAGGATGGTCGGCGTGGTGCCCTGCGCATAATAGCCGTTGACCGAAACCAGCGTACCGACGCTGCCATTGAGCGCGGAGAAGGCCCGCGCATTGGCCGGGTTGGATTTGATGTCGCTCGGCTGCGCATCGCTGTACCGAAGCTGGACCACCGCCTGGATATTGTTGCCACGGATGGCCTCGGGGGCTTCGAATCCGGTCAGCCCGGCCAGCGCGATGATCTCGTCGTCATCCTTGTCGACATCGTCGATATTGCTGTCGAAGCCATAGAGGCCGTCCGACATCACGCCGATGCCGCCGACCGCGACGCCGTTCTTGTAGATGGGAAAGCCGCCGGGATCGGCCGCCAGCCCGAGCGGCGAGCGCTTCGGGCCGATGAACGCCCCGGTGCCGCCTGCCGCCATGTAGCGCTGGTTGAAATCGGAGCAGGGAAGCTGGCTGAACTGCACGCCGAACAGCGGGCCGCCGGGCAACATGTTGTTGCCGGCGGGGAAATGCTCCTGAACGATGAAGCTTGCCGTGCGGGTCGAGAAGGCGTTGCCGCCCGAGGACAGATAATCCCCGGTAATCGCCTTGGCGATGGCCGCCGCGACGAGCGGATTGGCGTCGACCGTGCCCGGAACCACCAGTCCTTCGACATCGGAGGGTTTCACCGTGCGGTTGGTCGTCCTGACGGCAAGCGTCGTCGGCGCGCCGTTCATCCGGAACACCGCCAGGACATTGCCGGGGCGATCGACGATCGCGATGACCGCCGGTTTGCCACGCGCAGTGGCTTCCTCGATCGTCTGGGCCAGAATCTTCTGGACGTCGGCCGTGGTCAGCACTTCCTGTGCGGGAACCGCATAGACCGGGGTCTGCGATGGCGTGGGCGTCGGGGTTGGCGTGGGCGTCGAGCCGCCGCCGCCTCCGCCGCACGAAGCGAGCACGAAGGCGACACTGGTAAGAGCAGCTACGGCACGCGAGGCAAAGATCATTTGAGCGCCCTTATCGACGCCGCTGCCTGACCCAGCGCCGCCCGGAATTCGGCCGGACGATAGGCATTGCTGTTGCCCACCGCCTTATAGGCCCGATCGATCGCGCCGCGGGCATTGCGGGCGCGATCCTCGCTGACATGGCCCTGACGGACCAGTCCGTTGAGAAGCGTGTCGATCGCCATCACGGCCTGTGCCGAGCCTTCATAATCGGTGAAGCGTGCGGTGATCGTGCTGCTCGCGATGCTGTCGATGACCGCGAAACTCTCGGACCGGCCGAAGCTGGCGCGTGCCATCGTGTCGGCGAGTCCGTCGGCCGATGCCGCCAGCCGCCGCGCGGCGGAAACGGCGGCGCCGCGATCCTTGGCCAGCGCTGCATGGAACGCCTTCGAGTCGGCATCGAACCTCGCCGACGCGCCGGGGGCTGCGACTTTCGCCGCCGCGGAGAGCATGATCATATTCTCGTCGTTGAAGGGCGGCATGCCGGACGGGATCGGGCGGCCCGGGTTGGCCAGCCAGCTCGCCTTGCCGCTCGGGCCGTCGACGATCTGCCGATGGCAGCTCTGGCAATCGAAGAAGTAGATTTCCGGGAATATGCCGTCGGTGCCCAGCTTCGGGCTGGCGAACAGCGTGCTCTGACGGCTGACCGCTGCCGCCTGGCCGACCGCCCACATCTGGACGTTGTTGGTGCGGTGCTTGCGGCGGATATAGTCCGCGTCCTCGTCATGATGCTGCTGGAGCGCCGAGAAGAGATCGAGTTCGAAGGCGACTCGCGGATGGCCGGCGGCCATGATCCGGTGCGATACGAACTGCCCGGGCTTGTCGCTGCCGAAATGGCAGTCGAGGCATTTTTCGGCGCGGGCGCGCGGCTGATCCAGCGGGTAGAGCCCGCGCGCAACATTGGCCGCGTGGCTTTGGCCGACCGCATAATGGGTGCTCAGCCATTGCTGGGCACTGCCATGGCAGGCCTCGCAGCCGACGCCGTCGCTCACCTGCCAGCGCGGGCCTTTGCCGGCATAGGCGGGATCGGCATGGCAGCCCAGACATTCGCCCGCCGACGTGGCCGGGCCGATGCCCATCTTGGCGGCGATCGCCTGGCCACGCGGGCTGGCGAGCACGGCGAAGGCGCGGCTGTGCGCGCCGGTTTCGCTGGATGCGCTCTGCCAATGAAGGATTTCATCCTGACGGACGACCGCACCGGTCGGCTCGCTGCGTCCATGGCAGGTTGATCCCGCGCAGGAGGCGACGCCGACATGGCTATTGCCCGATGCCGCAGACGATGATGACGCGACGGCGCGCTCCGCCGTGCCGGTGACGGCAAGAAAGAGAAAACCGATAGCGAAGACGGCGGCGCCCAGAAGCCCGTAGACAAAGGTCAGCCCGCCCGAGACTCTACCCCCCAATTCGGCGCTCCCTAACTGCCGATCCACAATCGCGATGCCCCTCTTGCCCCTGGGCGGTCACGATCGAAACAATCTATCTCGCTTTAGCCGCTCAAGGCAATCATTCAAAAGCTAATTCAGGCGCTTCGGCGCCGAATGACGAGATTACGGATCTCCGTCATGTCTTCCATGGCAAAGCGGATGCCTTCGCGGCCGATGCCCGAATCCTTGACCCCGCCATAGGGCATGTTGTCGACACGGTAGCTCGGCACGTCGTTGACCACCACGCCGCCCACGTCGAGATCGTCCCAGGCGTCGAGAATTTTGAAGATGTCGCGGGTGAAGATGCCGGCCTGCAGGCCGAATTTCGAATCGTTGACGATCTTCAGCGCCTCATGCCAGTCGCTGAAACGGATCAGGAAGGCGACCGGGCCGAAGGCCTCTTCGCGGTTGATCTTCGAATCGAGATCGACATTTTCGAGCAGCGTCGCTTCGAGCATAGCGCCTTCGCGCTTGCCGCCGCACAGCAGGGTCGCGCCCTTGGCGGTCGCTTCCTGAATCCAGTTGTCGAGCCGCTGGGCTTCCTTCACGTCGATCATCGGCCCGACGAAGGTCTTTTCGTCATGCGGATTGCCGGCGATCAGGGTCCTGGTCTTGGCGACGAGCTTGGCCTTGAACGAATCATAGACCGCATCGTGGACCAGGATGCGCTGCACGCCGATGCACGACTGGCCGGACTGATAGAAGGCGCCGAACACGGTGCGATCGACCGCATCGTCGAGATCGGCGTCGGCGTCGATCACCACGGCGGCGTTGCCGCCCAGTTCGAGCACGACCTTCTTCTTGCCACAGCGGGCCTTCAGGTCCCAGCCCACATCGGGCGAGCCGGTGAAGGACAGCAGCTTCAGGCGATCATCGGTGGTGAACAGGTCGGCCCCGTCGCGCGCGGCAGGCAGGATCGAGAAGGCGCCCTTGGGCAGGTTGGTCTCGGCCAGCACCTCGCCCATGATGATCGCGCCCAGCGGGGTGCGGCTCGCGGGCTTCATCACGAAGGGGCAGCCGACCGCGATCGCCGGCGCGATCTTGTGCGCGGCGAGGTTCAGCGGAAAATTGAACGGCGAAATGAAGGAGCAGGGGCCGATCGGCACCCGCTTCCAGATGCCCTGATAGCCTTTGGCGCGCGGCGAGATGTCGAGCGGTTGCACTTCGCCGGTCATGCGCACCGATTCCTCGGCCGCGATCCGGAAGGTGTCGATCAGGCGACCGACTTCGCCGCGCGAATCGTTGATCGGTTTGCCGGCCTCGATGCACAGCGCATAGGCCAGCTCGTCCTTGCGCTCGGTGAAACGGTCGACGCAATGCTGGAGGACAGCCTGCCGCTCGTAGCTCGCCATCTTCGCCATCGGTTCGGCGGCCTTCACCGCCCACTCGATGCCCTTGTCGATGGTCGCGGCATCGGCCAGCGCCACCAGCGTGGCAACCTGTCCGGTGAACTTGTCGGTCACTTTCAGGTCGGTGTTGGGCTGCTGAGCCTCATTGGCGAGGTAGAGCGGATATTGATCCTTGAGCTTCATCATCTTCCGTCCATTTGAGCCGGTCTCCGCTGGAGCGGAGGCGCGTCGATCCGCGGGTCTTTCCGGTCCCCGCCGTAGCGGGAACCGGTGACGATCACGAGACCTGCTTGCTCAGCGTCTTGATGTCCTTGTTCAGGATCTGATCATTTTCCGAATAGTCGACGGGGCAATCGATCAGATGGACGCCGGGCGTGTCGAGGCAATGCTTGAGCAGCTTGGTGAGATGCTCCGAGCTTTCGACGCGGTGACCAAAGGCGCCATAGGCTTCGGCATATTTGACGAAGTCGGGGTTGCCATAGGTCAGGCCCCAATCCTTGAAGCCCATATTCGCCTGCTTCCAGCGGATCATGCCATAGGAGCTGTCGTTGAGGATCAGCACGGTGATGTTGAGGCCGAGGCGAACTGCGGTTTCCATCTCCTGGCTGTTCATCATGAAGCCGCCATCGCCGCAGATCGCCATGACCTTCTTGTCGGGATAGACCATCGCCGAGGCCATCGCCGACGGCAGGCCGGCGCCCATCGTGGCGAGCGCGTTGTCGAGCAGCACGGTGTTGGCCTGGCGCGCCGGATAGTTGCGGGCGAACCAGATCTTATAGACGCCGTTGTCGAGGCAGATGATGCCGTCCGACGGCATCGCGTCGCGGATTTCCTTGACGAGATGCGGCGGGAAGATCGGGAAGCGGGCGTCGCCTTCGAGCGACTGGGTGTGCTCGACCTCGGCCCTGCGGGCCTTCATCATGAAGTCGAAGTCCCACTTGCCCGAGGGGACGATATCTTCCTTCATCTGCCAGATCGCGTTGGCGATATCGCCGATCACTTCGATATTCGGGAAATAGACCGGATCGACCTCGGCGGTCTTGGTGCTGATGTGGATCACCGGGGTGCCGCCGGTCCGCATAAAGAAGGGCGGCTTTTCGATCACGTCATGGCCGACGTTCAGGATCAGATCGGCATGCTCGATGGAGCGATGGACGAAATCGCCCGCCGACAGCGCCGCGCAACCGAGGAATTTCGGGTGGGTCTCGTCGATCACGCCCTTGCCGAGCTGGGTGGTGACGAACGGGATGCCGGTCTTCTCGATGAACTGGAGAAGCATGCGGCCGGTCTGCTTGCGGTTGCCGCCTGCGCCGATCACGAGGACGGGCGATTTGGCCTGCTCGATCAGCTTCACTGCGGCGCGGATCGATTTGGTATCGGCGGTCGGGCGGCGCACCAGCGACGGCTTCAGCGGCACCTCATCGGTATGCTCGTCGGCGATATCCTCGGGGAACTCGATATGGGTCGCGCCGGGCTTCTCTTCCTCGGCGAGGCGATAGGCTTCGCGGATCTTGCTGGGGATATTATCGGAAGAGGCGAGCTGATGGGTGAATTTGGTGATCGGCTTCATCATCTCGACGACTTCGAGAATCTGGAAGCGGCCCTGCTTGGATTTCTTGATCGGCTTCTGGCCGGTGACCATCAGGATCGGCATGCCGCCCAGCTGCGCATAGGCGGCGGCGGTCACGAAATTGGTTGCGCCCGGCCCGAGCGTCGCCATGCACACGCCGGTCTTGCCGGTGTGGCGCCCATAGGTCGCGGCCATGAAGCCGGCGCCCTGTTCGTGGCGGGTGAGGATCAGCTTGATCTTCTTGGAGCGCGACAGGCTGTCGAGCATGTCGAGATTCTCTTCGCCGGGAACGCCGAAGATATATTCGCAGCCCTCTTCCTCCAGACATTGGATGAAAAGATCGGATGCCTTCGTGCCCATGATGTGCTCCCCCTCGATGCGTCGCGCCCCTGCTGCGGCGACCCAAGATGGCGGATTGCTAAGTCATTTCCGCGACTGGGAACAGGGATTTTTTACAATCTGTTGCGGACGCGTTCCGCATCATTGTTTCAAAGGTCGAGAATCCAGTCCCATCGCATCGCGCCGGCTCCATCCATCGCCGTCACGCCCCGTTCCATAAGGAGGTCGCGGATTCTGTCCGACGCCGCATAGTCCTTCGCCGCGCGCGCCGCCTGGCGCTGGTCGAGCAGCGTTTCGATCTCCTCCTCGGTGATTCCGGCATCGGCGGGGCGTCGCCGCAGGTCGATCCGCCGAAGCTCCAGAAGGTCGAGGCCCAGGGCGAGATCCATGGTCGCGACGAGCCGGAGCTTCTCGTGCGGGTCGATGCCCTTGTCCGCCAGCGCGGCCTCCACCAGCGGCAACGCCTGCGGAACCATGAGATCGTTCGACAGCGCCTCGTCGAACTGCGCGACCAGCGCCTGTGCCCTGGCACCGAGCCCTTCCTCGATCACGGCGCGCTGATAGGAGAAGGACGCGCCCTTGCTCGCTGCGGCCTCGCCGATCAAGCGCAGCCATTCGGGCGTGCCGGCTTTCTCCCGCAGCGCCTCGACCGCGATCGCCAGCCTCTGCAGCCGGGTCAGGGCCGCCGCCAGCGCCTCGGGCGAGAATTCCAGCTCTGAACGATAATGCGCGGACAGGCAGAGCAGCCGGTAGGCGAGGGGGTGGACGCCCTTGTCGATCACCCCGGCGAGGGTCGCGAAGCCACCCTTCGACTTCGACATCTTGCCGCCGCGATCCACCAGGAAGTTGTTGTGCATCCAGAAATTGGCGCCGGATTCGGCGCGGCCGGTGAAGGCCTGGTTCTGGGCGATTTCATTGCAATGATGGATCTCGCGATGGTCGATCCCACCGGTGTGGATGTCGAACTGCGTACCGAGATATTTCATGCTCATCACCGAGCATTCGAGATGCCAGCCCGGTGCGCCGGGTCCCCAGGGCGAAAGCCATTCCATCTGGCGCTGTTCGCCGGATGCGGAGCGGCGCCACAGCGCGAAATCGGCCGGGTTGCGCTTGCCCTCGACCTCGGCGATCCGGCCGACCGTCTCATCGGCCCGCGCGCCGGCGAGCTTGCCATAGTCGGGCACCCTGGAGGTGTCGAAATAGAGCCCGCTGTCGAGTTCGTAGCTGGCGCCCGCATCCTCTATGGTGCGGGCGAAGGCGATCATGTCCTGGATATGATCGGTCGCCACGCTCCAGATCGTCGGCGTGATGATGTTGAGCGCCTTCAGGTCTGCCTTGAACGCATCGGTATAGAAGGCGGCGATCTCCCAGATCGTCCGGGCGGCCTTTTTCGCCGCCGCTTCCATCTTGTCGTCGCCCTCGTCGGCGTCGGAGGTCAGGTGGCCGACATCGGTGATGTTGATGACATGATTGACCGGCCAGCCCTTCCAGTTGAGCGTCCGGCGTAGCGTATCGGTGAAGACATAGGCGCGCAGATTGCCGAGATGCGCGAAATTATAGACGGTCGGCCCGCAGCTGTAGAGCCGCACCATCGCCGGATCGATCGGCACGAACGGGCGCGCCGCGCGCGTCAGGCTGTCGAACAGGGTGAGCGGGGCGCCGGTGGCTGCGGTATCGGTCATCGGTGGTCCATAGGGAAAGGACGGCGCGCTTCACAATATGATTTGGGGGTGATGCGCTGAAAGAAACAAGGCCGGCAGGTTGCCCCGCCGGCCTTGCTTCTCTTCCGGAGAAGGGCGGAATCAGCCGGCGCCGCCGCCGCTGGGCAGCGATGTCGTCTGGATCAGTAGATCGAGCTGCGCGTTGCAGCCCGCCTTGATCAGCGACTGCGCCATGTCCTCGAGGCCCGGCGAGTTCGGCTTGACCACGACGAACTTCAGGTTCGTCGGTGCCGATGCTCCGTCCCAGCTCAGCTTGAACTGGCTGCCGTCGGTCACGGGCAGGGCGGAGGGCCACAACACCGCCGCCTGGCCGGGGGCCAGCGATACGTCCGCGCTGGTGCCATCGGCCTTCATGACCTTGACCGTGGCGGCCTGATCCGACGACGGGCGCCAGAGGGTGACGGTCGATGGATCGGCGATGCACATATTGGTGCTGCGGGTCACATCGACATACCAGACGTTCGGGTTCTTGCCGGCATTCTTGTCGATGCCGCTCGCGCTGCGCACGGCTCCGATCCGGGCGCGGCGCTCGCCGCCGCCCGAGACGAGCGCGCCGAGGGTCGAACTGGCGCTGGCCGCCGCGACGGCGGATGCGCCGCTCGCGTCGAACGTGCCCGGGCCGCTGAGCGTCCGGGTGCCGCGGCCATCGAGCAGGACGATCGAGTCGCCGGCCTTCAGGACGATCTTGGCATTGTCGGGCAGGGCCTTGCCCGCCGGATAGGCCTTTGCCGACGGGCCGGCCGATCGGACGACCAACGGGGCCGCGATCGCGGTACCCGCGAACAACAATCCAACAAGTGCCGCACTTGCAGCCTGCGACAGGCGCTTATTTGTCGAGAGCACTATAACCTCCAGGTCCAACCTCATGAAGACGCTTTATCAGATTAGCGA
>CAZJXG010000086.1:0-13690 GCA_964549965.1 uncultured Sphingomonas sp.
GCGTCGTCGTCGCTGTCATTCTTGTCCTTGAGCATCACATATTCGAAGGTGATGCGCCGCGCATTGTTGGCGCCGGGATAGTCGGCGCACGCCTGAAGCAGCTCCTCCAGCCCATATTTGCGGTTGAGCGGGACGATCTCGTCGCGCACCTCCTTGGTCACGGCGTGGAGCGAGACGGCGAGATTGACACCGATCTCCTCGCCGGCGCGGGCCATCATCGGCACCACGCCCGAGGTGGACAGGGTGATGCGGCGTTTCGACAGCGCCAGCCCGTCGCCGTCCATGACGAGCTTCAGCGCATCGCGGACATTGTCGAAATTATAGAGCGGCTCGCCCATCCCCATCATCACGATGTTGGTGAGCATCCGGCCCTCGGGCTGCGACGGCCATTCGCCCAGCGAATCGCGGGCCAGCATCACCTGGCCGACGATCTCGCCGGGGGTGAGGTTGCGGACGAGCCGCATCGTGCCGGTGTAGCAGAAGCGGCAGTTGAGCGTGCATCCGACCTGGCTGGATACGCACAGCGTGCCCCGGTCGGCATCGGGGATGAACACCATCTCATAATCCTGGCCGTCGTCGGAACGGAGCAGCCATTTGCGGGTGCCATCGGTCGAGACCTGCGCCTCGACCACCTCGGGGCGCGACACGACGAAGCGCTGCTCCAGCCAGCCGCGCATGTCCTTGGCGATGTCGGTCATCAGCGCGAAATCGGTGACGCCGCGATTATACATCCACTGGAAGATCTGCTTGGCGCGCAGCTTGGCCTGCTTCGGCTCGAGCTGCGCGGTCTCCAGCGCCATGCGCAGATCGTCGCGGGTCAGCCCGAGCAGGTCGATCCGGCCATCCTGCCGCGGCTTGAACGGGCGCGGCACGGGCACGGGATCGATATGGCCGGGGATCGGCATCGAGATGGGCTGGGGATGATTCATCGCCGCCACATAGGCGATATGCGCCGGATTTTCCACTGGCGGGCGGCGGCGGCGAGGCGCATTTTGCTTCCGCCGCGCCATCCAGCCTGTATAGCGGCGGCAAACAGCCGTTTCGGAGAGTCGACGTGACCAAGCCAGCCGCCGAGGTGATGCACGATGTGATCGTGAGCGCGGTCATCGACGGGCTCGGCGCGCTGCGCGCCGCGTCGAAGGGCGTGCCCAACGCAATGCTGCGCGATATCGCCGCCGTCCACCCCAACACCACCTTCCAGGATCTGCCCGCCGAGCTGCAGGCATCGATCCAGACGAGCGTGCGGGCCGCCTTCACCCGGCTGCAGTCGGAAGGCTATACCGTCCTCAATCCCAAGGTGGCCGGCACCGCCCGTCCGCCCCAGACCCCGCCGCGCGAGCCGCGCGGCCCGGCGCGCGGCCATGTTCGCGGCGGCCGTCCCCCCCGCCAGCCGCGCCCCGAAGGCGGCGGCCGGCCTGAAGGCGCTCCGCCGCGCGGCAAACCGCCGAGGGGTTGATCCCGCCCCACCCGCACAGGGGAGGCAGGCATGGTCTGCGAGCAGAGACAGTCTTTGCGCCGACGCAAGGACCGGGCGACGGCTTCAGCCGGCGGATAGCGCCGGTGCCCTATCGGCCAGCGCCGCCCGGCCCAGGCTCCACGCGACGACGACGGACAGGCCGGCGACGCTATAGGCGTTGAGTCGGAAGAAGGCGGCATATTGCCCGGCATCGAAGCGGCCGAGCGGCGCCCCATAATGATCGTGCAGCAGCAGCGCCGCCAGCGCGGTGCCGAGCACCAGCGCCATCGCCCGCCATTCCGACCGGCGGAAGGCGAGCAGTGCGATCAGCGCGCAGGCGATCAGGAACAGCTCGACACCCGAGGCGACACCGAAGGCCTTGGCGCTGACCACGCCATTGCCGATCCCGGTGAGCGGCAGCAGCGCGCGGCCTGCCGCCGAATGGTGCCGCGCGACGGCGGGGACCGCCAGGAAGAAGGGGGTCGACAGGAAGGTCCAGGCAGCGATCCACCAGTCCCCCCCGACGATCCACCACAGATAGAGCGGATAGACCGGCTGGTTCGACGCCACGACGAGCGCGATCCAGTTGCACGATTCGGCGCGGGGGTCGGGATGTTCGGCATAGGCGCGCACCCGGTCGAGCAAGGAGCGGGGCGCGGCGGGCCGGACGGCGTCGGGTTCTGACATGCGACGAGCTTGGATATTATCTCTGCGCGCGCAACAAGAATCCGGTGGATTATGGAGCGCGCCGCCAGATGGTTCAGCGTCGGCCCCACGCCGATATCCAGCCCATGCCGATCAGCGGCTGGCGTCCCGCCGCCCGAACGCGAGCCCGGATAGGCGGCGACAGGACGGCAGGACCAAGCGCCGTCAGCCGGCATCTTCCTCTTCTTCGAACGTCACCGCGACATCGGCATTGGCGCTGAGCCTGACGACGCCGTCCTCGACCTCGGCCACAAGCCCGCCCGAGATATAATGATGGTGGCCCTTGTGGCGGCCCTCGCCACTGTCCTGCTTGATGAGCTTGATCCGGTTGCCATCGACATGATCGACCGTACCGACGTGAACGCCATCGGCGCCGATGACTTCGGCATGTTCCTGTACCTGGCTGAGATCGGCCATGATTCTACTCCTCTATAGGGAGCCGGAACAACGCATCAGCATCGGTGCCGGACCCGAAGATATTTCAGGAATCAGGGGGGGAAGCGGTGCGAACGGCCGAGCGCTTCCTGGTGGCCGGTCCCGCAACGGCTTGCTATGGCGGTATCCATGTCAGCCGATCGCTTCGAACGCCACCGTCAGCCCTGGACCCAGGATGAGATCCAGAAGCTCCATTTGCTCGCCAAGAAGGGCATGGCGCTGAAGGCCATCGCGAAGGCCCTAAAGCGTAGCGAGGAATCGACCAAGGACCGGGCCAAGGCCGATGGCCTCGCGATCGCCAAGCTCCGATGAGGGGCGAGCCGTATTACTGTTGCAGATATGCCATACACTGCCACGCCCGCGAGACCGCACCGCTTTTCGATTGTTCGCCAGCCTCCAACTCGGTCATGAAGCGGTCATGAAGGGCAATAACGACTCGGGAGCAGGCAAGCCCGCTGGGGCATCGGAGCGCATCTTGCGCGCGCTGGCGGCGGAATTTCCCCGGCTGCACGACCGGCAGTCCTTCCTCGACAGCGACGCGCTCAAGGCCTGGTACGAAAAACAGGGCGATACGCTGAGCGATAATGAGCGGCAGGCCGTCGCACGCGCGCTCAGCCGGCTGATCAGCGACGGCAGCATTTCCGAAGTGCTGTGGCCAAGCGGCCATTCGGACAAGGTCCAGCTTCCGGAGCAGGGGATGATCGCGGTGTCGGTCAATCTCGGTTCGCTGCGCGAGGAGCGGCTCGCCTGGGAAGCCACCCGGGAGGGGCCCGAGCCCAGCCAGGAGCGGATCGTGACCGAGATCGTCGCCCGCACGCGCCCCTGGATCGATTCCAATCTCGATGGCGGCAAATTGCCGCTGCTGCTGGTCAATGCCAGCATCATCCACGGATCGAATGCCTTCGACATCCTGATCAGCGCGCAATATCGCAATCCCTATAATCTGCTGCGCTACACCCGCGAAGTTGTTCAGGTCGCGCCGCATGTCGCTGGAACGCACACGATGCTCGTCGCGCAGAATTACGGCTTCCCGGATTTCTCTCCGAAACGCTGAAGCGCCTGCTGCGATCGCCTCTCAATTGCAGCAATATTGATGCGCTTCCGGTCCATCGGCTGATCGAGACTGTTGATCAGGCTCGGCGGAATTATCGATTTGCCTTTTCATCGCCGCTGATAGCTGATGTGATCCAGACAAGAAAAAATAATGTCTGTGTTCACCACATCTCAGGAGACGGATCATGGGTCTGAAGGGCAGCAAGACGGAAGAGAATCTCAAGGCCGCGTTCGCG
This sequence comes from uncultured Sphingomonas sp., assembly GCA_964549965.1. Lineage (GTDB taxonomy): Bacteria > Pseudomonadota > Alphaproteobacteria > Sphingomonadales > Sphingomonadaceae > Rhizorhabdus. Next base: position 3,886 of record CAZJXG010000086.1, read on the forward strand.
GGCGAGAGCCAAGCCAACCGCCGCTATCTCTATTTCGCGCAGAAAGCCGATATCGAAGGCTATAATGACGTCGCAGCGGTGTTCCGCTCGACCGCCGAGGGCGAGACCGGCCATGCCCATGGCCATCTCGAGTTCCTCGAAGAGGTCGGCGATCCCGCCACCGGCGAGCCGATCGGCGACACCGTCAAGAACCTCAAGGCGTCGATCGCCGGCGAAACCCACGAATATACCGACATGTATCCGGGCATGGCCAAGTCCGCCCGCGACGAGGGCTTCGACGAGATCGCCGACTGGTTCGAGACGCTCGCCAAGGCCGAGAAGAGCCATGCCGGCCGCTTCACCAAGGCGCTCGAAACGATGGCGTGAATCTGAACCCTTGGTTCCTCCCCGGGACGGGGAGGGGGACCGCCCGAAGGGTGGTGGAGGGGGGACGAGACAGACGCCGCGCTTGGGGCGATCCCCCTCCACCGGCTTCGCCGGTCCCCCTCCCCGTCCCGGGGAGGAATAAGCTTACCGGGAGAGCCCATGCGCGAAGGCAGCCTCGAAGCCCCGACCCGCCATCCCATCCCGTGGCAGGAGGACAGCTATTATGACGAGGCCGCGCTCGATGCCGAGCTGCGGCGGGTGTTCGACATCTGCCATGGCTGCCGACGTTGCTTCAACCTGTGCGACAGTTTCCCCCGGCTGTTCGACCTGATCGACGAAAGCCCGACCGGCGAACTGGACAGCGTCGCTTCCGCGGATTTCAAGCCCGTCATCGATGCCTGCACGCTGTGCGACATGTGCTTCATGTCGAAATGCCCCTATGTCCCGCCGCACGCGTTCGACCTTGATTTCCCGCATCTGATGCTGCGCGCCCGCGCCATCGAGCATCGCAAGGGCGAGACGAGCCTCGCCGATCGGGAACTGGCCAAGACCGACCGCAACGGCCAGCTCGCCTCGCTGGTGTCCGGCCCCGCCAACTGGGCGACGAAGCGCGGCAACATCCTCACCCGCCCGATCCTGGAAGCGGTCGCCGACATCGACCGGCGCGCCGATCTGCCCGCCTTCGCCGAGGCGACGTTCGAGGAACAGGCGGCATCGACCGGCGTGGCGGTCAACGCGCAGGCGCCTGCCCATGGCCGCAAGGCGCTGCTCTATGCGACCTGCTATGTGAACTTCAACACCCCCGGCGTCGGCCTCGCCACCCAGGCGGTGCTGGCGCATAACGGCGTCGAGATGGCGGTGGCGCATCCCGGCTGCTGCGGCATGCCCAAGCTGGAAAATGGCGATCTCGCCGGGGTCGCGGCGCAGGCGCGGCTGGTGGCGGCGGCGCTGGAGCCGGCGATCGACGAAGGCCGCGACATCATCGCGCTGACGCCGAGCTGCGCGCTGATGCTGAAGTTCGAATGGCCGCTGATCCTGCCTGACGATCCCCAGGTCCGGAAGCTGGCGGCGGCGACCTTCGACATCGCCGAATATGTCGTCGATATCGCGAAGAAAGAGGGGCTTGCGCCCGGCCTCGGCGCCTTGTCCGGGCCGATCGCGATGCATTTCGCCTGCCATTCGCGTGCGCAGAATCAGGGCCCCAAGGCGGCGGAGATGCTGCGGATGATCCCCGATGCGCAGGTTTCGGTGGTGGAGCGCTGCTCGGGCCATGGCGGCAAATGGGGGATGTTCACCAAGAATTTCGATGTCGGCATCAAGGTCGGCACGCCGGCGGGCCGGGCGCTTGCGAAGGACAATCCGGCGCATGTCGTGTCCGAATGTCCGCTCGCCGGGGCCCATATCCGCCAGGTGATCGAGACGATCCCGGCCGCGCCGGTGCCCGATCGGGTCGGTCATCCGATCGAATTGTTCGCCCTCGCCTACGGATTCTGAAGGGAAGATCGCATGCCCGCCGCAACGCGCCGGATCGAACCGGGCGATATCCTCCCGATCCAGGACTATGCCCCTCGCCGCAAGGAATTCCGGGCCGCGCGGATGGCCGCCAAGCGCGCCCGCGAGCTCCATGTCGGGCCGCATGCGACGATCCTGTTCGAGCATTACGACTCGATGTGGCTTCAGGTGCAGGAGATGCTCTACATCGAGAAGGGCGGCGACGCGCAGCTGGCGGACGAACTCGCCGCCTATAATCCGCTGATCCCGCAGGGTTCCGAACTGACCGCGACGATGATGCTCCAGATCGAGGATGCCGGGCAGCGCGCGAAGATATTGGCGACGCTCGGCCGGATCGAGGATCATGTCGCGATCCGCATCGGGCCCGATCGCATCCCCGCCGTGCCGGTGGGCGACGAGGAACGGACCAACGCCGCCGGCAAGACCTCCGCCGTCCACTTCTTCCGCTTTCCGTTCAGCGCCGCGCAGGTCGCCGCGTTCCGCGATGCGGGCACGGCGGTGATGTTCGAGATCGGCCACCCCAATTACGGCCATATCGCGATCGTCAGCGACGCGATGCGCGCCGAACTGGCCAGGGATTTCGCATAGGAGACGTTGCCCCCTTCCCGTCGGCGGGAGGGGAGAAGAAGGGGAGAGGCAGGCCGTGGAGGAACCGGGGCTCGATCCGGGCCATGACTGGTGGGTGCCGGCGGTGACCGCGCCGTGCCGCGACTGGGCGGGCATGCCCGGTTGCCGCAAGGGCGCCCGCTATCTGGTCAGCGCCGCGACCTTCAGTGCCGCGACCCGCGATTATCCGGCGTTCGCGAGCCGAGCCGCCTGCCTGCAATGGATCATGCGCCACCGCGCCGAGATTGCACGAGGGGCACCCGATACGCCCGTCCACGCCGTCGATCTCGCCCGCTGGATGCTGGGGCTCAGCTAAATGGCCTCCTGATCCCACGATCTGCAAGACGTGGCGGTACTCAACCCTTGTACAGCCCGTCGATCCGGTCGCCATAGACGGCGCGGATCGCGTGGCGGCGGTTCTTCATCGAGGGGGTCATCTGCTCATTGGCGATCGAGAAGGGATCGTCGGCGATGACGATGCGGCGGACCTTCTCGATCACCGAGAGGTCTGCATTGACCCGGTCGACCGCCGCCATCAGCGCCCGGTGGAGATCGGCATTGCCCGACAGCTTCGCCAGCACCGGCTCCAGCCCCTTCTCCTCGGCCCAGCCGGCGAGCCATTCCTGATCGGGCACGACGAGGCCGACGACATAGGGTCGCTTGTCGCCCGAGACCATCGCCTGGGCGATCTCGGGCTGCAGGGTCAGCATGCCCTCGACCTTCTGGGGCGCGATATTGTCGCCCTTGTCGTTGACGATCAGGTCCTTCTTGCGATCGGTGATCTTCAGCCGCCCGGCCTCGTCGAGGAAGCCGACATCGCCGGTATAGAGCCAGCCGTCCCGGAGCACCCGTTCGCTCTCGGCCTCGTTGCGCCAATAGCCGTGCATGACGAGCTCGCCGCGCACCAATATCTCGCCATCCTCGGCGATCCGCACCTCGACCCCCTTCATCGGCGGGCCGACCGTGTCGGAACGGATGCCGGCCTTCGGCCGGTTGCAGGAGATCACCGGCCCCGCCTCGGTCTGGCCATAGCCCTGCAGCAGGGTGAGGCCGAGCGCGGCGAAGAACTGCCCGATCTCGGGGTTGAGCGGCGCGCCGCCCGAAACCAGCGCCTTGCTGCGCCCGCCGAAACGCTTGGCGACCTTCGGCTTGAGCAGCAGGTCGATCGCCAGCTTATAGGGATAGTCGGCGAGGCGCAGCCGATCGCGGCTGCCCAGCTCGATCGCCTTGTCGAACAGCTTCTTGCCGATGCCGCCCTGCTTCTCGATCGCCTTGATCAGCCGGCCGCGGATCAGCTCGAACAGGCGGGGGACGACGACCATGATCGTCGGGCCGACCTCCTCGATATTGGCGGCGAGCTTTTCGAGGCTTTCGGCATAGTAGATCTGCCCGCCCAGCGCGATCGGCAGGAACTGGCCGCCGCTATGCTCATAGGCATGGCTGAGCGGCAGGAAGGACAGGAAGACCTCCTCGCCCCAGCCGAAATCCTCGGCGATGATGTCCACGCAGCCTTCGACATTGCACAGGATCGCGCCATGATGCTGGCGCACGCCGCGCGGGGCGCCGCCGGTGCCGCTGGTGTAGATCAGGCAGGCCAGGTCTTCCCGCCGGATATCGGCGACATTGTCCGTCGCGGCGGCGACATCGGCATCGCGGTCGCCGGCCAGTTCGGCAAAAGCCAGCGTGCGCACCCCCGTCGCGGGCAGCGCTTCCATCCCGATCAGGAATTCGCAGGTCGAGGAGCGGACGATCGCGGGGAGCAGCACCTGTGCCAGCTTCGCCGTCGAGACGATCGCGGCACGCGCGCCGCTATTCTCCAGGATATGGGTGTGATCGCGCTCGGTATTGGTGGTGTAGGTCGGCACCGTCACGCAGCCGGCGGTCATGATCGCCAGGTCGGCGATACAGAATTCGGGGCGGTTCTCGGAGACGAGGACAACCCGGTCGCCCTCCGTCAGCCCCTGCGCCTTGAGCGCGGCGGCCAGCGAGGCGACCTTGCGGGCGACCTCGGCCCAGCTCTGCGACTGCCAGCCATCCTCCTCCTTCGCCCAGAGGAAGGGCGCGTCGCCCTTCTCCGCCGCGCGGGCGAAGAACATGGTCATCAGATTCGGGAATCGCTCGAAGCTGCGCATCGTCTCTCCTGCCGTCGGCGGCGCTGGCGCCGCTCTTGGGGACTTCATAACGCAGAAATCCGGGATTGTGCCAGTTCCGCCCCCATATGGCGCCAGAATTACAGTTGAGCGACGCCTATTCGGACGGGCGGTCTTTCAGGAAGCTCGTGACCGCCGGCTTCGTCACGCTGCCATCCACCGCCATCGACACGCCCTCGCTGCGCGGATCGGCGGCGCCGGCCCAGCGGCCGTCCCGCCATTCGATCGCATTGGCCTTCAGCCCGAGCGGCGCGACGGAGAGCTTTTCGCCGAGCGCCGCCAGCGCGGGGAGCATCGCCTCCACCTGCGTATCCTTCTCGGCGACGCCGCCTGGTCCGGGCGCGTAGAGCAGGCCCAGCGAGATCGCGTCCTGTGCGCTCATCTTCCAGTCGATGACGGCGATCAGCGCCTTGGCGACCTGCGCGATGATCGTCGAGCCGCCGGCCGCGCCGATCGACAGCCGCAGCCTGCCCGCCGGATCATAGACCAGCAGCGGCGACATCGAGCTGCGCGGCCGCTTGCCGCCCTCGACCCGGTTGGCGGTCAGCAGGCTGTCCCGCTCGGGCACGATGTTGAAATCGGTCAGCTCATTGTTGAGGAACAGGCCGTTCATGCTCTGCCCCGATCCGAACACGCTTTCGATCGTGACGGTGGCCTGCGCGACATTGCCCCATCGGTCGACGGCGGTGAGCGAGGAGGTGCCATGTTCGGGCTGGCGGGCGGCGGGCTGGAAGGCGGGGGCACCGGCCGGGGTACCGGCGGCGATACTGGCCATCGTCCCGTCGGCGGAGATCAGCGCCGAGCGCGCGGCGATATAGTCGGGGGCGAGCAGCCCTTCGACCGGCACCTTCACATAATCGGGATCGGCCAGCCAGGCGTCGCGATCGGCATAGGCCAGGCGGGAGCTTTCGGCGAAGAGATGCCAGGCTACCGGCGATGCGCTGCCCAGCCCGCCCATGTCGAAGCGTTCGAGCTGCTTCAGGATCATCAGCACGATCGCCGGGCCCGAGGCGGGCGGCCCCATGCCGCAGATGCGATAGCCGCGATAGCCGCCGCAGACGGGCGCGCGTTCGATCACCTTGTAGGACGCGAGATCGCCCATCGTCATCCGCGAGGGATTGCGGGCGGCCCCGTTGACGGTCGCGACCAGCGTGCGCGCGGGCGGGCCGACATAGAAATAATCGGGACCATGCCGGGCGATCCTGTCGTACAGCGCGGCGAGATCGGGATTCTTCACCACCGTCCCCACCGCCTTGGCCTTGCCGTCCGCATCGTAGAGATAGGCCTTCGCCCAGTCGTTGAAGAAGCCGGTCGCGGGCATCCGGGTCAGGAAATTGTTGAAGCGAGGGGTGATCGACCAGCCATCGCGGGCAAGCTTCGCCGCGGGTGTGAACAGCCGTTTCCAGCGCAGCCGGCCATGGTCTTCATGCACGGCCTCCATCAGCCGCACCTCACCGGGCACACCGACGCTGCGCCCGCCCGGAATCGCCTGGCGAATCGGCAGCGGCTTGCCGTCGGCGTCATAGAACCAGCGTGGGTCCGCTGCCGCCGGGGCGGCCTCGCGCGCATCATAGCTGCTGATCCTGCCGGTCTTCGCGTCATGATAGATCAGGAAACCGCCGCCACCGATGCCCGAATGGCCGGGTTCGACCACCCCGAGCGCCAGCATCATCGCGACGGCCGCATCGGCCGCGGTGCCGCCCTTCCGCAGCATCTCTACCCCGGCTGCGGCGGCGCGGGGGTCGGCGGCGGAAACCATCGGCTGGGCGATCGCGCAGCTCGCGAAGAAAAACAGGGCGATCGCGGTAAGGGTGCGGTGCAGCATGGCGGCAGCTTATTGGTTTGAAGGGCCGCGACAACCCCAAATACGGAAGGGCGACGGGGCGGGGTCGGCGATCAGCCGCGCCCCACCGCATCCCCGACAGCCGCGAAACCATCGCGGTCGAGCAGCCTGACCAGCCCCTTGTTGATCCGCCGCGCGAGCCCCGGCCCGGCATAGACCAGCGCCGAATAGAGCTGAACGAGGCTCGCCCCCGCGCGGATGCGGGCATAGGCGTCTTCGGCGGTGGCGATGCCGCCCGCCGCGATCAGCGGGATCGCGCCGCCGGTCGCCTTGCGGAAGTCGATCAGGCGCTGCTGGGCGAGGTCGCGCAGCGGCGCGCCCGACAGGCCGCCCGTCTCGCCCGCCAGCCTTGACCGCAGCGGCGGGCGCGCAATGGTGGTGTTCGAGACGATCAGTCCGTCGAGCCGATAATCCCCGCTGAGCTCGGCGATGTCGTCGATATCGGCGGGTTCGAGGTCGGGTGCGACCTTCAGGAAGACCGGCGGGCGGGAGCCGCCTGTTCCGGTGGCATCCCGCGCTTCCATCACCGCCGCGAGCAATTCGGTCAGCGCACCGCGATCCTGCAGGGCGCGCAGCCCCGGCGTATTGGGCGAGGAGATGTTGACGGTCAGGTAGCGGGCGACCCCGGCCATCACCCGCACGCCATTGGCATAATCGGCGATGCGGTCGGCCGCATCCTTGTTGGCGCCGATATTGACCCCGACGATGCCGGGCCGGTCGTTGCGCCGCAGCAGCCGTTCGAGCGCCGCCGCCTGGCCGCCATTGTTGAAGCCCATGCGGTTGATCACCGCGCGGTCCTCGACCAGCCGGAACAGGCGCGGACGCGGATTGCCCGCCTGCGGAAAGGGGGTGAGCGTCCCAACCTCGGCAAAACCGAAGCCCAGCGACAGGATCGCGTCGGGCACCTGCGCATCCTTGTCGAACCCCGCGGCGAGGCCGACCGGATTGGGGAAGCGCAGCCCCGCCACCTCGCTGGCGAGACGCGGATCCGACGCGGGGGCGCTACGGCCGGGCTTGAGCCGCAGCGCGCGGATCGTCGCGCGGTGGGCGCGTTCGGCCTCGATGGTGAACAGCAGCGGGCGAAGGGCGGCATAAAGCGACATGCGGAGGCGCTTAACGTGGCATTGTCAGTCCGTCATGTCGAAACAGGTTCGACAGGACGATCGGGGCGCGGATGATCGGGAATATCCTTCGTCCCCGTCCGTATAGAGCCTGCGCACCTCCGCAAGGGATGCGCATACCCCAATGCCGGCGCGCCCGAGGCCCCCGACGCGCCGGACCCCAGGGCCGTCTCCTCCAACCCCAAAAGCGAGGGGACGGCCCAAGCCTTTCCGCCGGTTTTCTGGGACATCCGCCCTTGACCTTGGACGCCGGCACGCCCATCTGCCCAATCGGATCGAATCAGTCCGATTGAAAGCGATGTCAGCGATGCGCCTGTCCAGCCTTGCCGATTATGCGGTCGTGATGCTCTCCGCCGCCGCGCGCCATGCGCCGGCCGAGCGCCTGACGGCGACCCTGCTCGCCGAGGAAACCGGCGTGCCGTTGCCCACCGCGCAGAAACTGATGGGGCGGCTTACCCAGGCCGGGCTGCTGGTTTCGGCGCGCGGCACCGGCGGCGGCGTGCAGCTGGCGCGTGACCCGGCTTCGATCAGCCTCGCCGATATCGTCGAGGCGGTCGAGGGGCCGATCGCCATGACCGCCTGCGTCGACGACCATCGCCATGATTGCGGGCTCGAGACCTCGTGCCGGGTCAAGCCGCATTGGGGCGTGGTCAACAGCACGATCCGCGGCGCGCTGGGCGGGGTCAGCCTTGCCATGCTGTCGGGCGCCGCTACGGGAGTGCCCGCATGACCGATACCCGCACCCCTATTTCTCCGCTCACCCTGAGGAGGGGACTGAGCTCGGCGAAGTCCCCGTCTCGAAGGGTGCTTCGAGATGCCATTTCGACAGGCTCAATGGCTCCTCAGCATGAGCGGCTGGGAGGGAGTTTCTCCCATGACTGATACCCGCACCGAAAAGAACCGTGCCGCGCATGAAGCCGCCGACAAGGCGTCCAATTACGAATGGGGCTTCAGCAGCGACATCGAGCAGGATTTCGCGCCGAAGGGCCTGAGCGAAGACACGGTTCGCTTCATCTCGGCGAAGAAGAACGAGCCGGAATGGATGCTCGAATGGCGGCTGAAGGCCTATCGCCACTGGCTGACCATGGAGGCACCCGACTGGGCTAAGCTCAACGTGCCTGCCATCGACTATCAGGACGCCTATTATTACGCCGCGCCCAAGGAAAAGCCGAAGCTGGGCTCGCTGGATGAGGTCGATCCCGAAATCCTGCGCGTCTATGAGAAGCTCGGCATCCCGATCGAGGAGCAGAAGGTGCTCGCCGGGGTCGAGGGCGCGCGCAGGGTGGCGGTCGACGCCGTGTTCGACAGCGTCTCGGTCGCGACCACCTTCCGCGCCGAGCTGGAGAAGGCGGGTGTCATCTTCCGCTCGATCAGCGAGGCGATCCGCGACTATCCCGAGCATGTGAAGAAGTGGCTCGGCAAGGTCGTGCCGATGCACGACAATTATTTCGCGACGCTCAACTGCGCGGTCTTTTCCGACGGCACCTTCGTCTACATCCCCGAAGGCGTGCGCTGCCCGATGGAGCTGAGCACCTATTTCCGGATCAACGCCGAGAATACCGGCCAGTTCGAGCGCACGCTGATCATCGCCGACAAGGGCAGCCACGTCTCCTATCTCGAAGGCTGCACCGCGCCGATGCGCGACGAGAACCAGCTCCACGCCGCCGTGGTCGAGCTGGTCGCGCTCGACGATGCCGAGATCAAATATTCGACCGTCCAGAACTGGTATCCCGGCGATGCCGAGGGCAAGGGCGGCATCTATAATTTCGTGACCAAGCGGGCGCTGTGCCAGGGCCGGAACAGCAAGGTGAGCTGGACCCAGGTCGAGACCGGAAGCGCCATCACCTGGAAATATCCCAGCTGCGTGCTGGCGGGCGAGAACAGCGTCGGCGAATTCTATTCGGTCGCGGTGACCAACAACCGTCAGCAGGCCGATACCGGCACCAAGATGATCCATCTCGGCAAGAACAGCCGCTCGACCATCGTCTCGAAGGGCATTTCGGCCGGCCGCAGCGACAACACCTATCGCGGCCTCGTCCGGGTCGGCCCCACCGCCGAAAATGCCCGCAACCACACCCAGTGCGACAGCCTGCTGCTCGGATCGCAGTGCGGCGCGCATACCGTGCCCTATATCGAGGTGAAGAACCCGTCGGCGCAGATCGAGCATGAGGCGACCACCTCGAAGATCAGCGACGATCAGCTGTTCT
>CAZJXG010000087.1:0-13616 GCA_964549965.1 uncultured Sphingomonas sp.
CTGATCGAGCAGGCCGAGCGAAGCGGCCGCATGGTGATCGCGCGGCGCCCCTCGCGCAATCCGCTGAGCGGCACGCTGCGCGGCCTCGGCGCCGGTGCGGGCTTCCGGGTGGACGCCAACGACCTGTCGACCGCCGCCTATCCGCGCCCGATCCTCAACCGGCTGCTCGCCCATCCCGATCCGCAGCTCGCGCTGCGTTTTCCGCCGATCGACAACAGCCTGGCGGTCGAAAGCTTCGACTGCGGGCCATCGACACGTGCGCGGCAGCGAACCTCGCTGCACGATATCCAGCGCCGGCTCTCCCTCGCGCACAAGCTGCTGACCGGCTCGGCATCGCGGGTGCTGACCACGCTGTCGCTGTTCGCCTCGGTCGTCAGCATCTCCTCGCTGGCCTATGTCTTCTATGCGATCGCGATATGGCTGTTCGACGCTCATGTGCAGCCGGGCTGGTTCACCACCTCGCTCTCGATCGGCCTGACCGCCTTCTTCCTCGGCTGCGCGATCTTCGGCATGTCGATCGGGCTCCAGAAGATCATCGACCTGCTGTCGTCACAAAGCTCGGACGACATCATCGAGGAGATCACCTCGATCGACCTGTTCAACGAGGTCTTCGAGGAGCTCAACATCGAATATGACACGATCAAGGGAAAGCAGCCGATAGCGGCGATCGCGGACGACCGGGCCGATGACGTCTAGGGCTTCGGTCGATTATCTGATCGTCGGCGGCGGCTTCTATGGATGCTGCCTGGCGCTGTTCCTGCGGTCGATATCGAAGAGGGTGATGCTCGTCGAAGCGGGCGAAGACATATTGACCCGCGCATCGCGGGTGAACCAGGCCCGCGTGCATACCGGCTTCCATTATCCGCGCAGCATGCTGACCGCCGTCAAGTCGCTGGTGCTGCACAACCGCTTCGCCAGCGATTTCCCCGAGGCGATCGTCGACGATTTCCAGATGCTCTATGCGATAGCCAGCACGCGATCGCGGGTGTCGGCGAAGCGCTTCCACGGCATGTTCCGCGACATGGGCAGCCCGATCCGGCCAGCGGATGCCTCCAGTGCGGCGCTGTTCGACGCGCGTCGCATCGAGCAGGTCTTCGCCTGCCGCGAATATGCCTTCGATTACCGGGTGCTGCGCCGCAAGCTGCTCGAGCGGTTCGATGCGATCGACCTCGACGTGCGGATGCGCACCGCCGTCACCGGCATCGAGGACCGTCCGGCCGGTGCGATAGCCCGCCTCTCGACCGGCGAGGAAATCGAGGCGCGCTTCGTCTTCAACGTCACCTATTCCCAGATCAACGCGCTGCTGCGCACCGCCGGCCTGCCCGAAGCGGATATGAAACACGAGATCGCCGAGGTCGCGCTGGTGAAGCCGCCGCCGCAGCTCGAACATATCGGCGTGACGGTGATGGACGGCCCCTTCTTCTCCTGCATGCCGCACCCCGGCGAAGGGCTCCATTCGTTGACGCATGTCCGATACACCCCGCAGCAGAGCTGGACCGATCGATCGTCGCCGTCATCCGCTTACGACCGGCTGGCGGCGGAAACGCCGGAGAGCCGGCACCGCTACATGATCGCCGACGGGCAGCGCTATCTGCCCTGCCTGGCCGAGGCCGAATGGCAACGATCGCTGTTCGACGTGAAGACGGTGCTGCTCAAGAATGAGGATGATGACGGCCGCCCGATCCTGTTCCGGCGCCAGCCGCACGGATCGCACGTCATTTCGATCATGGGTGGCAAGATCGACAATATCTACGACCTGTTCGATCTGACCCGCGCCACCAGCCCGGAATGGGCGGCGGCCGATCTGCGCTACCTGACGCAGGATGCAAAACAGGCGCTGCCGTCATGATCGCCCGGCGCGTCACCAGACTGCCGGAGCTGTTGCGCTTCGGCCTCGTTTCGGCGGGCGGGCTCGGCATCGATGCCGCCATCTCGCTGGGCACGACGGCCGGTTTCGGTATCCCGCTGACGCTTGGCGCCCTGATCGGATTCTCCGCCGGCGCGCTGTTCAACTATGCCTGCCACGAGCTGTGGACGTTCGGCGGCGCGGGGCGGGCCTCGCTCCAGCGCGGCACGGTCTATGTCTCGATCGTCCTGGCGACGCTGGGGGTGCGGCTGGCCACGCTCCAGTTGCTGCTGATGACGGTCGACGCGGCGCCCGCGCTGCTGTTCGCTGTGAGCGTGGGTCTGTCCTTCACCACCAACTATCTGCTTTCGCGGCTGCTGTTCGGCACCCGGAAGCAGCCCTATTGAGACCCGCATGAGAGATATGGCAGCACAGGATCAGGACAGCTGGCAGGTGCCCGAACATCGCGTCGATGCGTTCGGCCCCAAAGCGCATCGCCATGCGCTCGTCATCCCGATCATCAACGAAGGCGAACGCTTCCGGAACCAGCTCCGCCGGATCGCCGCAGGAGACTATCCGGTCGATATCGTGATAGCCGACGGCGGCTCGACCGACGGATCGCTCGATCCCGCCTTCCTGCGCGACCACAAGGTCCGCGCGCTGCTGACCAAGACCGGCCCCGGCAAGCTGAGCGCCCAGCTGCGCATGGCCTATGCATGGTGCCTGCGGGAGGGCTATGCCGGCATCGTCACCGTCGACGGCAACGGCAAGGATGGCGTGGAGGCGATCGCCGATTTCTGCGCGCGGCTCGACCAGGGCTATGATTATGTCCAGGGCTCCCGCTATCGCCGTGGCGGCGCCGCAATCAACACGCCGCTGTCGCGCACGATCGGCAACCGGCTGATCCATGCGCCGCTGATGAGCCTGGCCGGCCGCCACCTGTTCACCGACACCACCAACGGCTTTCGCGCCTATTCTGCAGCCTATCTGCGCGATCCCCGGGTGCAGCCCTTCCGCGACATCTTCAGCCGCTATGAGCTGCTGTTCTACCTGACGACGCGGGCGGGGCAGATCGGCGCCAAGGTGACGGAAACCCCGGTGGTCCGCGCCTATCCGCGCGGCGAGCCGGTTCCCACCAAGATCGGCGGCCGCGCGGCGCAGTTCGCCGTCCTGCGCCAGACCGTCCAGGCCGCCATCGGAGCGTTCAACCCGCCTGCCGGGCCGGACGCCGCCCCATGAGCCCGGCTGGGGACCGGTGGCGCCATCCCGTCATCGCGGCCTATGTCCTCGCGATCCTGCTGATCTTCATCGCGCGGTTCAACGGTATCAACGACGTCATCCATCCCTTCCTGCAAAGGGCCGTCGATCCGTCGCTTTACGCGCTCTCCCCGCATATCGGCCGATCGCTGGTGCCGGGGTCCAGCGCCCTGTTCGATCTGATCGGCCGGTTCAGGCTGGATCTTACCCAGCCGCTCTTCATCCTGCCGCTCTATGCGCTCACCTGTCTGCTCAGCGGCATCGCGGTCGACCGGATCAGCCGCCACGTCTTCCTGATCTCCGATCCGCTGTTGCGGCTGTTCATCCTGTTCGCGACGCTGTTCGCGGACGGCAAGCTGATCAACCTCAACAAGTCGAGCTGGATTCTCGACCATAATTTCTCATTCACCTTCGTCGCCGCGTCGCTGCGCTTCTGGTTCATCTATGCCTTCCTGCGCGGCCGGCTGCTGGCGATGAGCCTGATCCTGGTGCCGATCAACATATTGTCGTTCAAGGTGGGATGGCCGCTCACCCTGATGGCCGCGGCGCTGCTCGCCTGGCGGCGCGATCGATCGCTTCGGCACTGGGGCATGCTGGCACTCTCGCTCGTCGCGCCGGCGATGGCGGCGCTGCAGGCGCCCGCCGCCATGTCCGCGTCCGAAGCCGCGCAGATTTTCGACATCCTCGGGTCGATCCACGCGTCGGAGGACAACCCCTTTCTGGGGCCGCCGCTGCAATGGCTGCTCTTCCCGCTGGGCTGCGCCTGGGCGTGGCGCCTCGCCGGCGGCTACAGTCCCGAGACGGGTGATCGCATGCGCATCGCCCTGCTGATGTCGCTGCTGATCTTCGTGCTGGGCGGAATCGTGCTGACGATCGATGTCGCGCCGCTGAAGCTGCCGCTCGCCGTGCTGCTGAGCCCGGCCCGCGCGCTCGAGACGGCCAGCTTCCTGATCTACATGCTCGTGCTGGTCCATGTCCTGACCGTACCCGGCCTGAACCGGCCCCAGCGCTGTGCGCTGCTGCTCAGCCTGATGCTGCTCAAGCTGACGCCCGGCTATATGTGGGTCGCGCTGTCGGCCCTGCTGCTGCTGGCCGCCGCGCTGATGCGCTGGCCTCGGTTCGCCCAGCTCGATCGCAACGTCGATCCGGCCGGCGCGCTCGCGGCCATGGCGATCCTGGCACCGGTCATCGGCATCTTCTTCGCCTTCAATCTTGCCGGGAACAGGGCACAGCAGAATTATGACCGGGTGATCGGCTTCTACGATCATCGCATCCCGGGCGAAGCGGTTGCCATGCTGCGCGCCATTGCCGCCGAAAAGCCGGATCGGCTGCTGATCTTCGGCACGGCCGGCCAGCCCGGCGGAGCCAGCCACTGGAACGCACTGGCCCGGAAATCGGGTATCGACGGCGACCCCTATTATCTGCCGCGCCTCGACGACATCCGGCGCCAGCAGGCGGATAATGCACTGTACGACGAAGTGCAGGCGGGCCTCGCCGCAGGGCGGATCGCACCGGCGCTATCGGATGCGCTGGCCCGACAGGGCGTCTCGCTGCTTCTGCCGGCGGCATCCAGCGCGGCGATGCCGGGCTGGCATATTTCCCGTCGCTACGGCAGCTGGGTGGAGATGACCGCGCCGGCCAGTCCTGGCGGCTGACCGGACAGCGTCAGCCTCGAGCGCCGTGCCGTCGCCGCCGGTCGTCACCGGCGTGGCAGGCCAGCGCGCAATCCGCGCCATGGGGTGAACCGGGCTTGCGCCGCAGCGGAATGCTCGTGCGGTTGCCGGAGCCGCAGATCGATAGCATGAGCATGTCGCCCCGCGCCGGACGGGGCGCCACCGCGCCGATCGCCAGCGCGATGACGGCGAGGGTCGCGGCCATGCGCTCAGATCGCATGACTGAACTGTCCGGTCGTGCTGGTGCGAAACGCATCGAAGCAGGCAGCGATGAGCCGGGCATAGGGAAGCCCTTCGGGCGTTATCTCCAGCCAGCCATTGTCGAAACGCGCCAGCCCGCGATCGATGAACGGGGCCAATGCCGGCCCCGCCGACCAGAGCACGCAGAAATCGGGATGCGCGCGGCCACGGCACAGCAGCTGTTCGATGATATCGGCGCGCTGCCGTGCCTGATCCAGCCGGTGGATGCCGCGCCGCCCAGCCAGTGAACCAGCCCCCACCAGCATCCGGTAGCGGCCGCTATTCTTCTCGTTCTGCACAAGCAGCTCGGGAAACTGGCTGATCGCGCTGGCGCCGAAGCCGATCAGCCGGTCGCTGCGATCCTCGGTGAAACCCTGGAAATTGCGTCGCAAGGTGCCATTACGCGCGGCATGGGCCAGCGCGTCGCCGGGGCGCGCGAAATGATCGAAGCCGACCGGGATATAGCCCGCCGCAACGAACGCCGCATGGCCGGCCGCCGCCTGGGCGAATCGTTCTTCGGCACCCGGCAGGGCGGAGTCATCGATCGCCCGCTGCCGGGGCAACAGGCTCGGCAGATGCGCATAGCCGAACAGCGCCACCCGATCGGCGCCCAGCTCGATCGTGCGCGATACCGACTGCTCGACATCGTCGATGGTCTGGCCCGGCAATCCGTACATCAGGTCGAAATTGATCGAGGCGACGCCGGCCCGGCGCAGGCCACCGACGGCGGCTTCGATCATCCGGTCCGGCTGGACCCGCCCGATCGCCGCCTGGATGCGGGCGTCGAACGTCTGCACGCCGAGGCTGACCCGCTGCACCCCCACTGTCCGCAGGCAGGCCAGCCAGGCGGCGTCGAGCGAACGCGGATCGATCTCGACCGACAATGTCGCATCCGCCGCCGAAAAGCGGACGAGCAGGCGATCGACGAGACGGACGAAGGCCAGCACCTCGATCGCATTGGGGCTACCGCCACCGAAGGCGATGCGGCCCACCCGGCCACGCCCGCCCAGCGCATCGGCGACAAGGTCGATCTCGGCATCAAGCGCATCGAGATAGGCGGACAGCCGCTGCTGGCGGTTCGCGCGGCCGGTATTGCAGCCGCAATAGCTGCATATCTCCCGGCAGAAGGGGATATGGACGTAGAGCGACAGCGCATCGCCCTTGGCGACATTCGCCAGTGCCAGTGCCTGATCGGCCGCCCCTACCCCCTCATGGAACTCGGCTGCGGTGGGATAGCTGGTGTAGCGCGGCACCGCGCGGCTCAGCAGATCGGGATGATATGGCCACATCGGGCTTCCATCGCATGGCGCCACCGACATGCCGTTGATCCTTATCAAGCGGCGGCTTGCGCCGGATCAATGGCCCGCGGGATCGACAGGGCCATGGCGGTTCCACCAACAAGGGGAACTGCAACATGTATCGCAAGCTTATGATCGGCGCCGCCCTCGCGGCCCTGACTGCCGGAACCGCCCATGCCGAGGCTGGGGACACCCTCATCCGCCTGCGCGGCATCGTCGTCGCGCCGAATGAGACATCCGGCGGTGTCGTGCCCGCCTTTCCCACCGAGAAGGTCGGCGTGAACAACAGCTTCATGCCGGAGATCGACTTCACCCGCATGTTGACCAACCAGATCGGCGCGGAGCTGATCCTGGCCACCACCAAGCATAATGCCAGCGGCCGCACCGGCACGACGGGTGGCATCGGCAAGCTCGCATCGACCTGGGTGCTGCCGCCGACGCTGACCTTGCAATATCACCTGATGCCCGAAGGCAAGATCCGTCCCTATGTCGGCGCCGGGATCAACTATACGATCTTCTATTCCGAAAAAGCGTCCAAGGGGCTGGTGGCAGCCGTCGGCAAGACGAAGGTCTCGATGAAATCGAGCTTCGGCTATGCCCTGCAGGCCGGCGTCGACATTCCGATCAGCGATCGCGCCTTCTTCAACCTCGACGTGAAATATATCGACATCGACACCACCGCCCGTCTGGCGACGACCGCCGCCGGCGTGCAGCGCACCCGCATTCATCTCGATCCGTTCGTCTTCGGTGTCGGTATCGGCATGCGCTTCTGATCTCGCATTCTCCCTTTCTGCGAGACCGACTGGGGGGAGGTTCGCCTCCCCCTTTTTTGTGTCGAAGCAGAGCGATGGGGCAGGCCACACGCCTATCCCCCCACGCACTGCTCAGGGCTGCTCGCCGATATCGTCGTCGATCAAAATCCGCAGCGCGGCGCCATCGGGGTCCTCGAACTGCCCCGCGCGCAGCGACCACAGGAACGCGGCGAGCCCGCTCAACCCCAGGCCCAGCGCCACCGGGATCAGGAACAGCAATCCGTTCATCGCGCAGCGCTCCGCAGGCGGAGCGCATTGGCGACAACGATGATCGAGGATGTCGACATCGCGATGGCCGCGATCAGCGGCGTCACCTTGCCCAGGATCGCCAGCGGCACCGCAAGGACATTATAGCCGATGGCGAGCGCGAAATTCTGGCGCACCACCCGCATCGTCCGCCGCGCCGCCGCAATCGCGATCGGCACCGGCATCAGGCTGTCGCCAAGGAAGACGATATCCGCCGCCGTCTGCCCGACATCGCTCGCCGAAGCCGGCGCCATCGAGACATGGCCGGCCGCGAGCGCCGGCCCGTCGTTGAGCCCGTCGCCCACCATCAGCACCTTGCTGCCACCGGCGGTCAGCCGCTCGATCGCTTTCAGCTTGCCTTCCGGGGTCATGCCCACCGTCGCCGTCATGCCCAGCGCGAAGGCCACCGGCAGCACCGCTTCGCGGCGGTCGCCCGACAGGATCGCCGGGGTGATATGCATCGCCTCGATACGCGCGGCCGCTTCGGCTGCCTCGGGCCGGATCGCATCGGCGAAGACCAGCAGTCGCGACGGGCCGCCCTCGATCGCGAAGGCACAGGCAAGGTCGTTGCTGTGCCCTTCGACGTCACCGACCCAGCTCGGCCGGCCCAGACGCACGGTCCGGCCGGCATGCCGCGCCTCCACGCCCATGCCGGGATGTTCGCGGATGTCCTGCAGCATGGCTGGCCGGATGCCACGGTCTTCCAGCGTTCGCGCCAGCGCGACCGAAACCGGATGCCGGCTCGCCTGCGCCAGCGCCAGCGCGATGGCCGCCGCATCGGCGTCGAGGCCGAAATCCCCCTTCGGCTCCGGCCGGCCGAGGGTGAGCGTGCCGGTCTTGTCGAAGCGCACGCAATCGGCCTCTGCCAGGCGCTCCAGCGCCGACCCGTCCTTGACCAGGATGCCGCGCCGCATCAGCGCACCGGTGGCGACGACCTGCGCCACCGGCACGGCAAGGCCGAGCGCGCAGGGACAGGTGATGATCAGCACCGCCACCGCGATCATCAGCGACGCATGCCAGCCGGCGCCCGCGATCATCCACCCGGCGAAGCTCGCCAGCGCAAGCGTATGGACGGCCGGCGCGTAGAAGCGCGCGGCCCGGTCCGCCAGCCGGACATAGCGTGACTTGCCCTGCCCGGCGGCCTCCATCAGCCGCGCCATCCCGGCGATCACCGTATCGGGACCGGCGGCGCCGACCCGCACCGTCACCGGGGCGGACAGGTTGAGGGTGCCGGCGATCGCCTGGTCGCCGATCCGCGCGCCCACCGGAACGCTCTCCCCCGTGACGAGAGAGCGGTCGATATCGGTCTCGCCCGTCTCGATCGTGCCATCGGCGGCGAAGCGCTCGCCCGCGCTCACCATCAGCCGCATGCCGGGCGCCATGTCGGACGCGCGCAGCCATGTGGTGCTGCCGTCATCGTGCAGGATCGTGCCGCCCGGCGCCGTCTGGCGCAGCAGTGCGGCGGCGCCGTCCCGCGCGCGATCACGCATCGCGCTGTCGAGGAAGCGGCCGGCCAGGAGAAAGAAGATCAGCGATACCGCGCCGTCGAAATAGGCATGCGCCCCGCCGGTGATCGTCTCGAACAGGCTGAGCGCGGTGGCGAGGAGGACGCCGATCGATATCGGCACGTCCATATTCGTACGGCCGTGGCGCAGCGCCGACCAGGCCGAGCGGAAGAAAGGACGCCCGGCATAGACCACGGTCGGCATCGCGATCATCGCCGACAGCCAGTGGAACATCTGCCGGGTGATGCCCTCCGCCCCCGACCATATAGAAACCGACAGCAGCATGATGTTCATCGCCGCGAAGCCGGCGACGCCCAGCGCCTTGAGCAGCTCGCGGCTTTCGCGGGACGCGGCGCGGTCGACGGCGCTGCCCTCCAGGATCGGTTCGGCGGTGAAGCCGAGCTTGCCGATCGCCGATCGCAGCGCGGGCATGTCGATCTCTGGCCCATGATCCACCGCCACGCGGCGCGCGGTGAAATTGACCCTCGCGGCGAGGACGCCGGGCACATCGCCCAGGCCGTCCTCGATCTTCGAGATGCATCCGGCGCAGCGGATACCCGGAATACTCAACTCGCTATGGTTGAGCGCGACGGTCATGCCGGGACCTCATCGATGAAGCGGACGTCGCGCCCGCCGCTGCGTATCTCGAAGCGAAGCCGCCACCGGCCGAGCGGCAAGGCGGTGGACGATCTATACTCGCCCGCGCCTATCCGCTCGAACCGCAGCGCGACATCGGGCTGGCGCCCAAGCGGATGTTCGGCCACCGCGCGGATCACCGCCCCGTCGATCGGGCCGGATGAATCGCGCAGCGACAGTTCGGCATGGCTCCCGACGCGCTTCGCCGCCATGGTCCAGCCATAGGAGCGCGTCGTCGCGGCCTCGTCGAGCCAGCGGTTGAAATGCTGGCTGGCGACATAGCTGTTGTCGACCACCGTGCCGCCGAAGGTCCGCGTCGCGAACGTCGCCATCGCGATGTTGACGGACACCACGACCGTGAAGAAGCCGACCATCGCCGCCGCCATGTGCCGGCCCGTAAAAGCTTTGCGCATCTATTCCTCCGGCCGCTCGAAACGGCTTTCGACATGATCCACGGCAGGATCGCCATCCGCCGCGGTCAGGGTGAAGGTCAGCGGCGTCGACCCGCCCGCGCCCGCCGGCCCGCGCACATAGATGCGATGTTCGTCGACCTGATCGGCAGGCAGGGTCAGGCGGATCACCGTATCCGCATCCTTCTCGGCCCGCGCCGAATCCCACATCACCGCGCCCGGCACATCGCCGATCCGCAACGTCACCGGCCGGGGCCGCGATTCCATGTTGCGCAGCTTGACGGTATAGGCGTTGCGGATCGTCCCGTCGGCCAACTGCACCCAGACCGGATTGCGGTCATGCGCGACCGACAGGTCGAGACGAGTGCGCGCGCCGAGCGCGAACATCATCGCCAGGCCGACAGCGCCCCAGAGTCCGAAATAGGCTAGCGTGCGCGGGCGCAGCAGGGTGCGGCGGATCGGCACCGGCGCGGCGCCATCGGCCTCTGCCCGGCAGTCCTCCAGCGTCGCATAGTCGATCAGGCCGCGCGGACGGCCGATCTTGCCCATCATCTCGTCGCACGCGTCGATGCACAGCGCGCAGGTGATGCATGCGAGCTGCGCGCCCTCGCGGATGTCGATCCCGGTCGGGCAGACCTGCACGCAGGCGCTGCAGTCGATGCAATCGCCCGCATCCTCGCTGCGCTTGATGCCGTGCGAACGCGGTTCGCCGCGCCAGTCCTTATAGGTGACGATCAGCGATCGTTCGTCGAGCATCGCCGATTGGATGCGCGGCCAGGGGCACATGTAGATGCAGACCTGCTCGCGCATCAGCCCGCCGAACACATAGGTGGTGGCGGTGAGGACGGCGACGGTGACATAGGCGACCGGCGCGGCATCGCCTGTCCACAGGTCGCGCGCCAGCGTCGGCGCGTCGGCGAAGTAGAATATCCAGGCGCCGCCGGTCAGCATGCCCACGGTCAGCCACAGGCCATGTTTGAGCGCTCGCCGGCCGATCTTGTTCAGGCCCCACGGCGCCTTCCTCAGCCGCAGCTGCGCGTTGCGATCCCCGTCGATGGCCCGTTCGATGTGGAGGAACAGGTCGGTCCACACCGTCTGCGGACAGGCATAGCCGCACCACGCACGGCCGACCGTGGAGGTGACGAGGAACAGCCCGAGCCCGGCCATGACCAGCAGCCCCGCGACGAAATAGAATTCATGCGGCCAGATCTCGATCGCGAAGAAGTAGAAGCGGCGATGCGCCAGATCGACGAGCACCGCCTGATCGGGCGCATAGGCACCGCGATCCCAACGTAGCCAGGGCGTGACATAATAAATGGCCAGCGTGACCGCCATGACGACCCATTTGAGCCGCCGGTAGAAGCCGTCGACCGCCCGGGGGAAAATGTCGGCACGGCGGGCATATAGCCCGCCCTCCTTTCCGGTGCGGTCCTCATGGCTGGACATCACTCACCGCCGCCAAGCGAATGGACATAGGCGGTGAGCATGTTGATGGTCGCGGCGTCGAGCTTGTCACCCCAGGCGGGCATCACGCCGGCACGGGCATTGGTGATCGTCGCGGTCAGGCTGTCGCGGTCGCCGCCAAAGAGCCAGATCGCGTCGGTCAGGTTCGGCGCGCCGAACTGACGATTGCCCTTCGCATCGGCGCCGTGGCAGATCGCGCAATTCGTCGCGAACAGCGGCGCCCCGCGCCGTGCGCCGGCGCTGGCCGGCTCCTTGCGGGATATCAGCCGGACATAGGACACCAGATCCTGGATCTCGTCCGCCTTGAGGATGCCGTCGCGGCCGAAGGCCGGCATCTGCGACAGGCGGGTCGCCGCGTCATCGGGCTGGCGGATGCCATGGACCAGGGTCTGGTGGATCGCGGCGCGGTCGCCGCCCCACAGCCAGTCATCGTCGTTGAGGTTCGGATAGCCCTTGCTGCCGGCGGCGCCTGCGCCATGACAGGTCGTGCAGTTGACCTTGAAGGCCGCCCGGCCGCCCGCGACCGCCGCCTGCATCAGCGGGCTCTGCGGATCGAGCGTCGCGATATCGGCCCGCGCGATTGCGGATCGTGTCGCGGCACCGGCGGCATCCGCCGCGCGCATGTCACGAGCCAGATCGCCGCGGCTCGACCAGCCGAGCACGCCGCTCGTCGCGCGATCGAGCAGCGGGATCGCCGGATAGGCGATGCAATAGCCGATCGCGAAGACTATGGTCGCGTAGAAAGTCCACAACCACCAGCGGGGCAGCGGCGTATCGAGTTCCTCGATCCCGTCCCATTCATGGCCTTTGGTGGCGATTCCGGTCGCCTCGTCGATCTTCTGCTCAGTCATCGTTCGGACTTTCGTCTCGGAAGGGGATCAGGCTGGCGTCGCGGTGATGTTCCCGTGCGGAGGGCCGGAAGGCCCGCCACACGGCGAAGACGAAGACCAGCGTCAGGAACAGCAGCCCCCAGCTATCGGCGGCATGGCGCAGCAGATCATAGGTCATCGCGCCTGCTCCATTGGTTCGGCCGCGCGCGTATCGACCAGCGTGCCGAGCATCTGGAGATAGGCGACCAGCGCATCCATCTCGGTCAGGCGCTTCGGATCGCCATCGAAATCGCGGGCCTGCGCCTTGGGGTAGCGGGCCTTCAGGCCGCTCGCGTCGGCATCGGGATCGGCCTGCGCGGTCGCATCCTCGACCGCCTTGGCGATATCCTCGTCGCTATAGGGAACGCCCACGCGGCGCAGCGCCCGCAGATGCGCGTCGAGCCGATCGACCGGCAGGTCGCGATGCGTGAGGAAGGCATAGCCCGGCATGATCGATTCCGGGACCACCGAGCGGGGGTCGACCAGATGCTGGACGTGCCACTCGTCCGAATAGCGGCCGCCGACGCGCGCCAGATCGGGGCCGGTGCGCTTCGATCCCCACTGGAACGGGTGATCATACATGCTCTCGGCCGCCAGGCTGTAATGGCCATAGCGCTCCACCTCGTCGCGGAACGGGCGGATCATCTGGCTGTGGCAGTTGTAGCAGCCTTCGCGGATATAGACGTTGCGGCCCGCCAGTTCGAGCGGGGTGTAGGGGCGCACGCCCTTCACCTTCTCGACCGTCGAGTCGATCCAGAAGAGCGGCGCGATCTCGACGATGCCGCCGATCGCCACGGTGATAAGGGCGAGGATGAGCAGCAGCGTGACGTTGCGCTCGATCTTGCCATGGTCGAGGATTTTGCTTGCCATGATGCGGGATCCTTCAGGCCGCAACCGGCTGGATCGGCTTGTCCAGCGCGGGGTCATAGGGGGCATCGGCGAGCGGCGCTTCGTCGCGCAGCTTGCCGCGGATCGTCTGGGCGATGTTCCACGCCATGATCAGGGCGCCGGCCAGGTAGAGGATGCCGCCCGTCGCCCGGATCAGATAATAGGGCTTCATCGCGGCGATGACGTCGGCGAAGGCATAGACGAGATAGCCGTCGGCCCCATATTCGCGCCACATCAGCCCCTGCATGATGCCCGCCACCCACATCGATGAGGCGTAGAGGACGATGCCCAGGGTCGCCGCCCAGAAGTGCCAGTTGATCATCCGCAGCGAATAGAGGCGGGTGCGGCCCCACAGGCGCGGTGTCAGGAAATAGATCGCCGCGAAGGTGATCATCCCGTTCCAGCCCAGCGCGCCCGAATGGACATGGCCGATCGTCCAGTCGGTATAGTGCGACAGGCTGTTGACCGCCTT
>CAZJXG010000088.1:0-13567 GCA_964549965.1 uncultured Sphingomonas sp.
ACCTGCGCCCATAGGGCTTTAGCTTCGTGAATGGTTGCCTCAGTGTCATCAGCGGCCAGACCGGCCGCTTCGTCCAGACGCGCTTCGGCGCTGCGCTGGCTGTCGCCCGCGCGCTCGGGCAGAGCCACCAGCGCTCGCGCGCCGCGGCTCAGCCCGTCGTCGTCGTCACGGTTGAAAACGCTCAATCGTCGTCGTCGTCGTTGTCGATCTCGGCGAGATTGATCGGATGCGCCGGCTGAACGGTCGAAATCGCATGCTTGTAGACGAGCTGGCTGAGGCCGTCACGACGCAGCAGCATGCAGAACAGGTCATAGGCCGCGATCTCGCCCTGGAGCATCACGCCGTTGACGAGGAACATCGTCACCGGTTCGCGCGCCTTCCGGACCGCCGACAGGAAGACTTCCTGCAGCAGATGGGCCTTCTTCTCCTCGAAGCTCTTGTCGATCTCGGCCATGTCGATCGGGTGCGCGGGCATCACGGTCGAGATGGCGTGTTTGTAGATCAGCTGCGACTGGCCGTCGCGGCGGAGGAGGACCGAGAAATTGTCGAACCAGGTGATGATGCCCTGGAGCTTGACACCTTTGACGAGAAACATCGTCACCGGGGTTTTGGTCTTACGGACCGAGTTGAGGAAGATATCCTGAAGATTATTGACCTTATCGGCCATATGCCGGTCTCCGGTCTTGGCGGGCTCATGACCCGCTTATTGCGCCGTTGCATGGCGTCGTGCCTGTCCCGCCTTATGCGCGACGGAGGGATGATAACCCAGCGTGCTCCCCACGTCCACTTAGCAGTTGCAGCATTTTTAACAGCGAAGGAGCGTCATGCCGAACGTGCTTCTGTATCCGGCAGATCTGGTCAAACCTCGTCGCCATCCTCGCGCGGGTCGACCAGACCGAGCGTCTTCAGCTTCCGGTGCAGGGCCGAGCGTTCCATGCCGATGAAGGACGCCGTCTTGGAGATATTACCCGAGAAGCGGCGAATCTGGACGCGCAGATACTCCCGCTCGAAGGTCTCACGCGCCTCACGCAGCGGCGTGCCCATGATCGATCGCGCCGCCTCGCCCGGCGCGAGCTTCGCCTGATCGCTCAATATCTCGGCGGGCAGCATGTCCAGCTCGATCCGACCGATTCGATCGCCGGGCGCCAGGATCATCGTCCGTTCGACGATGTTGCGCAGCTGGCGCACATTGCCCGGCCAGTCATAGGTCTGCAGTGCGCCAACCGCATCCTCCGTCACCGCCGGAGTCGGTACCCGGCGCTCGGAGGCATAGCGGGCCAGGAAGTGCTCGATCAGAGCCGGAATGTCCTCGCGCCGCTCGGCCAGCGCGGGAATCACCACCGGCACCACGTTGAGGCGATAATAGAGGTCCTCGCGAAAGCGACCGCCCTCGATCTCCTCCGGCAGGCTCCGTGCCGTCGCGGATACGACGCGCACGTCGACCTTGACGATGCGCTGCCCGCCCACCCGGTTGAAGGCCTGTTCGGTGAGCACCCGCAATATCTTCGCCTGGGTGGTCAGCGGCATATCGGCGATCTCGTCGAGGAACAGGGTGCCGCCATGCGCCTGCTCGAGCAGACCCGGACGAATCAGTTCGCCATTCTCCTCGACGCCGAACAGCTCCTCCTCGACCCGCTCGGGCTCCATGCGCGCCGCGCTGACCACGATGAAGGGCGCCTGGGCCCGATTGCTCCACAGGTGCAGCAGCCGCGCAGCCACCTCCTTGCCCACGCCCGCCGGGCCGCTGATCAGCACGCGGCTGCCGGTCGCGGCCACCCGCTTCAGGGTCGCGCGAATGCCGTTGATCGCCCCGGAGCTGCCGGTCAGTTCATCTTCCTGGCCGATCTGTGCCCTGAGGGTGGCGTTCTCGCGGCGAAGGCGATCGGTTTCGGTGGCCCGGCCGACGAGCAGCAGCAGATGCTCGGCCTCGAACGGCTTTTCGATGAAATCGGTGGCCCCGCGCCGGATCGCGGCGACCGCGGTATCGAGATTGCCATGGCCCGAGATCATCAGCACCGGCAGGGTGGGATCGCGCCGTTTGATCTCGTCGAGCAGGTCCAGCCCGTCCAGCCGCGACCCCTGCAACCAGACGTCGAGCAGCACCAGCGACGGCCGTCGCTCGTCCAGCGCGGCCAGCGCCGTATCGCTGTCGGCGGCTGTGCGCGCGGCATAGCCCTCATCTTCGAGCACACCCGCGACCAGATCACGGATATCCGCCTCATCATCGACAATCAGGATTTCGAGCGCCATGCCTTAACCGGCTCCACTTCGTTTCAATGCGGGAAATTTCGCTTCTTCGGCATCGGTCGCGGCCGAATCCTCACCGAGCGATGCCAGCGACTCCAGGTCGAAATCGAGCTCGACCATCGTGCCGCCGCCGGGCCGGTCGCGCAGTGCGAGTGTACCGAGATGGTCCTCGACGATCTTGCGGACGATCGCAAGACCGAGGCCGGTGCCGCGCTTGCGCGTCGTGATATAGGGTTCGGTCAGCCGCTCACGCTCGGCCGGCAGGCCGGGGCCATTGTCGGCCAGCACGATCCGCAGCCGCCCACCCTCGATGCGGATCGTCATGGCGATCACGCCGGGTGCATGCTGATCATCATTTTCTTCAATAGCTTCTACAGCATTCTTCACCAGGTTTGTGAGCGCCTGCCCGAGCTGGCGGCGATCGCATACCATGGTCGGGGCCAGACCATCGCTGTCGAGACTGAAACTGATCGACGGGTGCGCCACCTCCTGCAGGAACATCGCCTGACGGGCGATATCGACGATTGCTTCATGCCGGAACGCCGGCTTGGGCATGCGCGCGAAGGACGAGAATTCGTCGACGATGCGGCGCATGTCGCCGACCTGCCGGATGATCGTCGCGGTCAGCCGCTCGAATACGCCGGGGTCGGATGTGATCTCTTTGCCGTAACGGCGCTGCAGCCGCTCGGCAGCGAGCTGGATCGGGGTGAGCGGGTTCTTGATCTCATGCGCGATGCGGCGCGCGACATCGGCCCAGGCGGCGCGGCGCTGGTCCGCGAGACGCTGGGTGATATCGTCGAAGGTCAGCACCTGCGCGCCTTCCGCCGCGACCGAGCGCACCGCGAGGGTCCGCGGCTCGCCATCGATGACGGTCTGTACGACGACCTCGCGGTCGGCACTGTCGAGCACCTTGTCGAGCTCCGCCGACACCTCGGCCAGCGCCTTGCCCTCGGCGGCTTCGTCGAGCGCCAGCATGGTCCGCGCCGACGCATTCACCAGGGTGACGCGCCGCTCGCCGTCCACCGAGATGATTCCCGCCGTCACCCCCGCCAACACGGCTTCGATGAACGCGCTGCGGCTTTCCAGCTGGCTGTTGGCGGATACCAGCGCGCCGGTCTGCTCGCCAAGCTTGCGGGTCATGCGATTGAAGGCGCTGCCCAGCGTCCCGATTTCGTCCGCGCCGGGATTGACGGCCACCCGTGCGCTCAGGTCGCCGGCCGCCACGCGGCGCGCGGCGGCCACGAGTTCGTTGACCGGACGAACCAGGCGATCGGCGACCGTCATCGCCACCCAGATCGCGATGCCAAGGATGGCCAGAGCGACGATCATCAGCAGGATGTTGAAGCGCAGCTGAAGCGCGCGCGCACGATCGACCGTCGCCACATAATCGCCGAGCGCCGATCGTGCGCGCGCGGCCTGGGCCAGCACGTCGCGATCCGACTGGCGCGAAATATAGAGATAGGTGCGGCTGGCCGCATCAAGCAGGATGCTGCCTTCGATCCGGTCGCCAGCCTCGGCGGTGATGCGTGGCTGGCCACCCTGGAGGAACGGTATGGTCGCGAGCGGCAGCCGCTTGTCGAGCGACCGCTTATCCAGATTGGCGAGCGCGATGAGCTGGGCCTCGCCCTGCCGATCGATATTGATGATCGCCGCTTCGGACAGGCCGCGATAGGCGACCTGGCGAGCAAAGAAGGGCGCGAAGCGCGGATCGTCGACGGTGGTGGCGCTCAGCGCGCCGCGCAGATCCCCCGACATGGCGAGGATATCGCCGAGCAGCCGCTCCTTGCTCTCGGTGACATAGGCCTGCGCCACGCTTTCCGAACTGCGCAGCACGACGCGGGCCTTGTCCGAGAACCAGAATTCGGTGCCGAGCTGAAACAGCAGCGAGGCGAAAACCACCACGAGCAGGGTCGGCGCGGTCGCGATCAGCGAGAAGAAGGCGACGAGCCGGACATGCAGCCGCGCCCTGCCCCCGAGTTCGGACCGGGCCGCACGATGGAGGGCGACGCGCCGCGCCGCGAGCACCATCAATCCCATGAAGGCAAGCAGGTTCGCACCGAGCAGCAGCGCGACGATGGTCGGGGAGATCGTCACTTCCAGCGCGCCGCTAGCGGTGACGATGCGATAGCTGACAATGACGATCAGGAGGGTGAGAAGCGGCGCGCCGATCTCGACCATCGGCATGATCCGTCGCGGCCGCCACGCCGCCGCCGCGCGCCTGCGCCACCGCCGGAATGCTAGAGCCAACGCCACCATCGTGGCTCGATTACCACAACACCGTGGCTTCTGGAACACAGTTAAGCTGCGGCTGGTCGAGCCAGAATGTCGTTACGGCGATATCATCGATATTTACTCGCCCCGCCGGGCCGCGCCCGCGTCGATCTGCAGATCGGTCAGCTTCTTGCGGAGCGTGTTGCGATTGATCCCCAACAGGCGTGCAGCACGCAGCTGATTGCCCTTGGCCGCCGCCATGCTCAGTTCGAGCAGAGGGCGCTCCACCTCGGCGAGAACGCGATCATAGAGCCCATCCGGTGGCAGATCGCGGCCGAATGTCGCGAAATAGCGCGCAAGATGCTGCTCGACCGCATCGGCAAGCCCGGCGCTGCCGGTCGTCGCGATCACCTGCGGCGCGTCGGCCATCACCGGATGGTGGAGCTGCTGCTCGACCATCACCGCGCTGATAACGTCCTCGCGGCTCAGCACCGCTAGGCGGCGCATCAGATTTTCGAGCTCGCGCACATTGCCGGGCCAGCCGTGCTGGCAAAGCCGTGCCACCGCGCCGGGATCGAGCATCTTGCGCGGGAGGCCGTCGGCCGCGGCACGATCGAGGAAGAAGCGCGCAAGCTCGCCGATATCGTCGCCCCGCTGGCGCAGCGCCGGCAGCCGGATCGGGACGACGTTGAGCCGGTAATAAAGATCCTCCCGGAAGCCGCCATCGGCGATCAGGCGGGGCAGATCCTTGTGGGTCGCGGCGATGATCCGCACGTCGGCACGGATCGACCGGGTGCCGCCGACGGTGGTGAACTCGCCCGCCTGGAGAACGCGCAGCAGCCGGGTCTGCGCCTCCATCGGCATGTCGCCGATCTCGTCGAGGAACAGGGTGCCGCCCTGCGCCTGCTCGAAGCGGCCCGCCGAGCGCGCCTGGGCGCCGGTGAAGGCGCCGCGCTCATGGCCGAACAGTTCGGATTCGATCAGCTCGCGCGGGATCGCCGCCATGTTGATCGCGACGAATGGCGCCGTAGCGCGCGGCCCGAAATCATGGATGGCACGCGCGACCAGCTCCTTGCCGGTACCCGATTCGCCCAGCACCAGCACGGTCAGGTCGTTGGCGACCACCCGGGCGATCGTCCGGTAGACCTCCTGCATCGGCGGCGATCGGCCGATCAGCGGCAGATCCTCCGCCGCATCGCCATCGGGAAAGGCCGCATTTCCGGCCACGCGGGACGCAAGCGCATCCGCCACCGCACGGGTCAGTTCGCCGAGATCGAACGGTTTTGGCAGATAATCGAACGCGCCCTGCTCGGTCGCCCGCAGCGCTGTCGTGAAGGTGTTCTGCGCCGAAAGCACGATCACCGGCAGGCCGGGATTCTTCGCGAGCATCTCGGGAATGATGTCCAGGCCGTTGCCGTCCGGCAGCATCACATCGGTGACAAGCACTTGCGGATCGAAGCTGGCGAACAGGCGGCGCTGCTCGGCGACGGAAGCCGCCGTCTCGACGATATGGCCGGCACGGCGCAGCGCCTCGCGCACCACCGTCCGGATCGCGCCGTCATCGTCGACGACCAATACCCTGCCAGTACCGCCGGTCATGCCGTCACCCGCGCGCGGGGAAGCAACAGGCGAAACACCGTCTTCGCCGGCAAGCCTTCGCGCGCATATTCGATGATCCCGCCCTGGTCCGACACCAGCTTCTCGACCAGCGCGAGACCCAGCCCGCTGCCCGTGCGCTTGGTGGTAACGAAGGGATCGAACAAATGCCCCTCGATATCGGGCGAGGCACCCGGACCTTCGTCGATCACGCACAGCTCGATGGGCAAGGGTTGACGCGCATCGCCATCGGCGCGGCGCATCGAAACGCCGTGGCGATAGGCTGTCGTCAGCGTGATCGCGCCGGGGGCATCGCCCATCGCCTCGGCGGCATTTTTGAGCAGGTTGATGAGGATCTGGATCAGCGAATCGCGGTGGCCGAGTACGGCCGGCAGCGACGGATCATATATCTCGCGGATCACTCGCCCATGCGCGAAGCCCTTGAGCGCGACCTCCCGGGCATGGCCCAATATGGCGTGGATGTTCTGCGGGCTCATTTCGATCGGACGGGTGTCGGTAAAGCCCTGCATGCGATCGATCAGCGCGGCGACGCGATCGACCTCCTCGCGGATCAGCCGGGTGAGGTCCCGCGATTCCGCGTCGCAGGTCGTCTCCAGCAGCTGCGCGGCACCGCGCACCGCCGACAGCGGGTTTTTGACCTCATGAGCCAGCATCGCCGCGGCGGCGACGGCGGTGCGGGTGCCACCCTCACGATCGACCGACCGGGCGCCGATCGCGCTACGGGCATGGCCATGGATCGATACGACGCGCCAGCCCAGCCGATCGGGCAACGGCGCGACCATCAGGTCGACCCGCATCCGGCGGCTGCCCGGCAGGACGATGTCGATTCCATAGGCCGCGAAGGGCGCGTCGCTCGGCATCGTGGTGAGCGGATGACCGATCGCATCGAATACTGCCCGACCGACGATCTGGGTGCGGCTGAGGTTGAAGAGCGATTCGCAGGCCGCGTTGATCTCGACCACCTGACCGTCGGGATCGATGACGAGCACCGCGGTCGCCATGGCGGACATGATCTCCGCAGCGGACGGAGCATCGGCGCCCTTGTCGGGCACGGCGCCACGCCGGGCGAAGCGGATCAGGCTGCCGCCCGGGAGAGCCATGGAGCGTAGAATTCGCGGAGCATCGCGAGCACCGTGGCGGCGTCGGGCTCCTGGTTCACCTTGTTGCGGAATTCGGCCGAGCCGGGCAGTCCCTTGGTATACCAGCCAATATGCTTGCGCGCCATGTTGACGCCGACCTCTCTGCCATAGAGTTCGAGCATTTGGTGGTAATGCGCTATGATCAGATGATATTGTTCTTCATAGGACGGATCGGGCCTGCGCTCTCCGGTCGCGAAATAGTGCATCACCTGGCTCAGTAGCCATGGCCGTCCATAAGCGCCGCGACCGATCATCAGGCCGTCCGCGCCAGACTGCTCCAGCGCTGTCTCCGCATCATCTATCGAGCAGATGTCGCCATTGACGATGACAGGAATGGTGACGGCGTCCTTCACGCGGCGAACGAACGCCCAATCGGCCGATCCCTTGTACATCTGACAGCGCGTGCGGCCGTGGACGGTGATCATCTTCACGCCGACATCTTCGGCGATCCGCGCCAGTTCAGGCGCATTGAGGCTGTCATGATCCCAGCCCATCCGCATCTTCAGCGTGACCGGAACCTCGACCGCCTTCACCGTCTCCCGCACGATCGCGACGGCAAGATCGGGCGTGCGCATCAGCGCCGAACCCGCATCGCCATTGACGACCTTGCGGACCGGACAGCCCATGTTGATGTCGATGATCGCGGCGCCGCGATCCTGGCTGAGCTTCGCGGCCTCGCCCATTTCCTTCGGCGTGCAGCCGACCAGCTGCATCGAGACGGGTTCCTCCGCCGGATCCCACAACGCCTTTTGAACCGACTGGCGGGTCTCGCGGATCGCCGCCTGGCTGGCGATCATTTCCGTGACATTCAGGCCCGATCCATAGCCGCGCACCGCCTTGCGGAACGGCAGATCGCTCACGCCGGTCATCGGCGCGAGAATCACGGGACTGTCGATCCGCACGGAGCCAATATGGATGGGACGCAAAGCCGGGGTCATGGATACCATTATTGCCTAAAAAAGCGGCACCGCTCTAGCTGCATTGCGGCACAGGGGCAAGGAGAGCTTCGTCGCACCGTCGAGCCCCGATGCGGGGCAGCGCTTTACTGTCGCGCCACCGAGGCCTAAAGCGCCCGCCGATGACGGGGAAGCCCAAGATCGCCGCGCTGATCGTCGCCGCCGGACAGGGCGTGCGGAGCGGCGGCGATGTGCCCAAGCAATATCGGCGGATCGGCGGCAGGGCGGTGCTGGCGCACGCCGTCGATGCGCTGGCGGATCATCCGGCCATCGATCGGCTGCAGGTGGTGATCGGCGCGGGCCATGACGATTTCTACGCCGACGCCGTGGGCGACCGTGCCCTGCCCCCGCCCGTGACCGGAGGCGCGACGCGCCGGGACTCGGTGATCGCCGGGATCCAGGCGGTCGATGCCGACATCGTTCTGATCCACGATGCCGCCCGGCCGTTCCTACCGGCAGCCGTGGTCGACCGGCTGATCGCGGCGCTCGATGTCAGCGATGGCGCGGTGCCGGCGCTCGCCGTCGCCGATACGCTGGCGAAGGGCGATGGCCTGCTCGGCGACACGGTAGCGCGCGACGGCCTCTATCGGGTCCAGACGCCGCAGGCCTTCCGCCGCGACGCGATCCTCGCCGCGCACGGCGCCTGGGATGCGGGACGCGAGGCCACCGACGATGCCCAGGTCGCCCGCGCGGCGGGTCTTTCGGTTGCCATCGTCGACGGCGATCCAGCGCTCGACAAACTGACCTTCGCCGCCGATTTCGACCAGGCCGAAAGGCGCATGATGGTCAGCCGCACCGCCCAGGGCTTTGACGTCCATGGCTTCACCGCAGGCGACGCCGTGCAACTCGGGGGCGTCAGGATCGCGCATGACCGGGCGCTGGCGGGGCATAGCGATGCGGATGTCGCGCTGCATGCGCTCACCGATGCCCTGCTCGGAAGTATTTCGGCCGGCGATATCGGCAGCCATTTCCCGCCCAGCGACCAACGCTGGAAGGGCACCGATTCGGAGATTTTCCTGGCCCATGCCCGCGATCTCGTGGCGCGGGACGGGGGTATCATCGACCATGTCGATCTGACGATCATCTGCGAAGCGCCCAAGGTCGGGCCGCATCGCGACGCGATCCGCGAACGGATCGCCGCATTGCTGGGAATCCGCATTGGCCAGGTGAGCGTCAAGGCCACTACCACCGAACGGCTCGGCTTCACCGGGCGACGCGAAGGCATTGCCGCGCAGGCGATGGCCACCGTCCGGGTACCCAATTTCTAGGAAGCAGGAATCAGCGTGAGCCAGCAACAAGACACCCTCCTTCCCGCCGAACTGGTTGAAGCCGCCCGTCAGGTCATCGCCGCCAATCGCGCTGCCGGCCGCAAGATCGCGGTCGCGGAAAGCTGCACGGGCGGGCTCGTCGCTGCGGCACTGACCGAGATACCGGGCTCGTCCGATGTGCTCGGATCGAGCTTCGTCACCTATTCGAACGAGGCCAAGGTCGCGATCCTCGGCGTCTCGGTCGAGATGATCGAAACCTTCGGCGCGGTGTCGATCGCGGTGGCCTGGGCGATGGCACGCGGCGCGCTGGAGAAGAGCGACGCGGATGTCGCGGTGTCGATCACAGGCGTCGCGGGCCCGGGCGGCGGCAGCGAGAAGAAGCCGGTCGGTACGGTTGTGTTCGGTCGAGCGAACAAGGGTGCCGATCCCGAGGATATCGCCGCCGACAAGCGCCAGTTCGGCGATCTGGGACGCGGCGGCATCCGGCTTCAGGCCGCGCTGTGCGCGCTCGAACTGCTGATGCCGGGCGCGACGCTATAGCGATTTCAGGTCAGGCGCACGCCTGACGGCTCGGACATCCCGGCAGCAGGACCGGTTTGCGACGCGTAGAGTTTCGCGGCGCGCTCCTCGAACGCACCGATCATCATCCTCAGCGCCCTATCGAATACCTGTCCGGCGATCATCTCGAAGATGCGGGATTTGAACTCGAACTCGATCGAAAAATCGACATGGCTGCCGCCGGTGCCGTCGCTGGCGAACGTCCAGTCGTTGCGGAGATATTTGAGCGGCCCATCGAGATAGTCGACATGGATCGACAGCGGCCGCTGCTTGCGCACCTTCGACGTGAACTTCTCGCGCAACGCCTTGAAACCCACCATCAGGTCGGCGACCATCTCCGTCTCGCTGTCGGAACGGATTCGCACCGCCGACACCCAGGGCAGGAACTGGTCATAGGATGCGACATCCGCGACCAGTTCGTACATCTGCTCCGGGCTATAGGGCAGCGTCCGGACTTCGTGGTGGCGCGGCATGTCAGGCGACGGTGGCAGCGGCCTTGCGCGCCAGCTCGGCGTTGCGGGCGTCGCGCAGCTTCACGAAATCGTCACCGGCATGATAGCTCGATCGGGTCAGCGGAGTCGCGGCGACCAGCTTGAAGCCCTTGGCCCGGGCGATCGCGGCATAGGCCTCGAACGTCTTGGGCGCGACGAACTCCATCACCTTGGCATGTTTCGGCGTCGGCTGCAGATATTGGCCCATCGTCAGGAAATCGATGTCTGCGGAGCGCATGTCGTCCATCACCTGATGGACCTCCAGCCGCTCCTCACCCAGCCCGACCATGACACCCGACTTGGTGAAGATCGTCGGATCGAGCCGCTTGACCGTTTCCAGCAGGCGTAGCGAAGCATAATAGCGGGCGCCCGGACGGATCGTCGGATAGAGCCGCGGCACCGTCTCCAGATTATGATTGTAGACGTCGGGACGGGCCGTGACGATCATCTCGATCGCGGCATCGGCCTTGTTGCGGAAGTCCGGGGTCAATATCTCGATGGTGGTCGTGGGGGTCGTACGGCGCAGCGCCTCGATCACCTTCACGAACTGCTTTGCCCCACCATCGGGCAGGTCATCCCGGTCGACCGACGTGATGACGATATGTTCGAGGCCCAGTTCGGCCGCCGCATCGGCGGTGTGCTGGGGCTCCATCGGGTCGACCGCGCGCGGCATGCCCGTCTTGACGTTGCAAAAGGCACAGGCCCGCGTGCAGGTATCGCCCAGGATCATCACCGTGGCGTGCTTCTTGGTCCAGCATTCGCCGATGTTCGGGCAGGCGGCCTCCTCGCACACGGTGGCGAGGTTGAGCCGGCGCATCAGCGCCCGGGTGTCGGAAAAAGCCTGGCCCATCGGCGCCTTGACCCGGATCCAGTCGGGCTTGCGCTGCTTCGGGGCGGCGGGAGTCGGCAGAGGTTCGCTCATGCCACGCCAGATAGGCGATTAGCCCGGCTCTTGCCAGCCCCCGCCCGCAGCTTTAGGTCGCGATCCCATGACCGACTTTTCAGGACTCATCGACGGCTATCACCGCTTCAAGGCCAATGGCTGGATGCAGCAGCGCGAACGCTGGAACAGGCTGGCCGAGGGCCAGAACCCACGGCTGATGGTGATCGCCTGTTCCGACAGCCGGGTCGATCCGACGGTCATCTTCGATACGTCGCCGGGCGAGATCTTCATGGTCCGCAACGTCGCCAACATGGTGCCGCCGTTCGAAACATCGCCGGGTCACCACGGCGTGTCGGCAGCGCTCGAGTTCGCGGTGACGCAGCTTGAGGTGCCGGAGATCGTCGTGCTGGGCCACCAGAGCTGCGGCGGCTGCGCGGCCGCCCTCACCCGCCGGTTCGAAGGTGCGCCGGTCGGCCAGGGCGGCTTCATCGACGACTGGATGTCGATGCTCGACGACGCACGCGACCGGGTGATCGCTGAACATGGTACCGGCGAATCCGCGGTTCGCGCGCTCGAGTTCGAAGCGGTGAAGGTCTCGATCGCCAATCTGCGCACCTTCCCCTGCGTGCCGGTGCGCGAACAGGCCGGGCGGCTGCGGATTCACGGCGCCTATTTCGCGGTGGCCGACGGCATCCTGCATCTGCTCGACCAGAGCAGCGGCGAATTTGCGCCCGTCTAACATTTCGCAACTTCTCCCGCTTTTCGCTTGACAGCGACAGGGAACGCGCAGGCGCGTCGACCGTTAAGGCTTCCAACTGTCCGTTGAGGAGCTTGTCCATGTTAGCCCGTTCGATCCTCGCCATCACCGCGCTGATCGCCGTCGCCCCGCTGGCCGCCCAAAGCGCCGGCCAGAGCGACCCTGCCCACCAGGCCGCCGACGCGGCGGAAGTGCCGCAGACCAAGGCGCTCAACAATCAGGTGGGCGATGCCGTCTCCGAAGCGCGCACCGCCAATGCGGTCGCGGCAGCGCAGAACGACATCAACCAACAGGAATATGAGGCCGACAAGGCCGCCTATGCGGCCGCGCTGCGCGAACATCATCGCGAGGTTCTGTCGACCGACGCGACCTTCATCCGCCAGCAGAACGCCTATGCGATGGCGATGCGTGACTGGCGGGCACAGGTAGCGATGTGCAAGAAGGGCTATCAGAGCGCCTGCAAGCTGCCGACGCCGGATCCCCTGCGCTATATGTAAGTTTACCGGAGGGGAGCCCCGGCTCCCTTCCCTTTCGCCCGGCGATGGCCGGAGTCGTCACCAGTGGGTCGCGTTGCTTCCTGACCCGTGGCGGCTCCGGCCTCTTGGCGTTTTGCAGACCTGAAATCCTCCCCACCCCGAGGTGCCATTGCGCCAACGCAAAATGGCGTCCCGGGTGATAGAGTGGGATTTATCGCGTCAGCTTCTTGTACGCCCCCGCGCCCGGCCGGTTCGCGGCATCGCCCAGGCGGCGGCGCTTGTCTTCCTCATAGCTCTCGAAATTGCCCTCGAACCATTCGACATGGCCGTCGCCTTCGAAGGCGAGGATGTGGGTGGCGAGGCGATCGAGGAAGAAGCGATCATGGCTGATCACCACCGCGCAGCCCGCGAAATTCTCGAGGGCATCCTCGAGCGCGCGCAGGGTTTCGACGTCGAGATCGTTGGTCGGTTCGTCGAGCAGCAGGACGTTGCCGCCCTTGCGCAGCATCTTGGCCATGTGGACGCGGTTGCGCTCACCGCCCGATAGCTGGCCGACCTTCTTCTGCTGGTCCGCGCCCTTGAAGTTGAACGCGCCGACATAGGCCCGGGTCGACATCTCGAACTTGCCGACGGTCATGATGTCATGGCCTTCGGACACTTCCTCCCAGACATTCTTGTTCGGGTCGAGCGCGTCGCGGCTCTGGTCGACAAAGCCGAGCTTCACGGTCGGTCCGATGTCGATCGAGCCGGAATCGGGCTTGTCCTGCCCGGTGATCAGACGGAACAAGGTGGTCTTGCCCGCGCCGTTGGGGCCGATGACGCCGACGATGCCGCCCGGCGGCAGCGTGAAATCGAGCCCGTCGAACAGCTTCTTGTCGCCGAAGGACTTGGTCAGGCCATGAACCTCGATCACCTTGCCGCCGAGGCGCTCGGGGGTCTGGATGACGATCTGGGCCTTGCCCGG
>CAZJXG010000089.1:0-13368 GCA_964549965.1 uncultured Sphingomonas sp.
CATGCTCGATCTCCGCATCGATCAGCTCGCACAGGCGCTTCCTCAGGTCACGTGGGCTCATCACCAGCTTCTCCAGCCGCTGCGGCTCGACATAGCCGGTGATATAGTTGAACAGCGCCGCCGCATCGCGTCCATAGGCCGGATCGGCGGTGAAGAAGCTGAGGTCGGTATAGATGCGCGCCGTCACCGGGTGATAATTGCCCGTGCCGAAATGGCAGTAGCTGCGGAACTGCCCGCCTTCGCGCCGGACGATCATCGACACCTTGGCGTGGGTCTTCCAGTCGATGAAGCCATAGACGACCTGCACGCCCGCGCGCTCCAGCTGCGAGGCCCACATCAGGTTCTGCTCCTCGTCGAAGCGCGCCTTCAGCTCGACCACCGCCGTCACCGACTTGCCGGCCTCGGCCGCATCGACCAGCGCCCGAATCACCGCCGACTGTTTGCCGGCGCGGTAGAGCGTCTGCTTGATCGCCACCACATCGGGGTCCTGCGCGGCCTGGCGCAGGAAGGCCAGCACCACGTCGAACGTCTCATAGGGATGGTGGACGACGATATCCTTGGTGCGGATCGCCGCGAAGCAATCCCCGCCATGCTCGCGGACGCGCTCGGGAAAGCGCGGGCTGAACGGCGTGAATTTCAAGTCCGGCCGGTCCTCCTCGACCAGCTGGGCAAGGTCCGCGATACCCAGAAAGCTGCCCGCCTCTGTGACGAAGCTGTCGGCGCCGCCCACCTGCGCGCGCCACAGCGGCTCCAGCG
This sequence comes from uncultured Sphingomonas sp., assembly GCA_964549965.1. Taxonomy (GTDB): domain Bacteria; phylum Pseudomonadota; class Alphaproteobacteria; order Sphingomonadales; family Sphingomonadaceae; genus Rhizorhabdus. Next base: position 757 of record CAZJXG010000089.1, read on the forward strand.
ACGCGGACATGCCGCCTTCCAGTTCGATCCGGATCACCCGGCCGCGGCGGCGGCGCTTGATCGCGGTGCGGAAGTAGAGGACGAGATCCTCGGCCTCTTCCTCCACCTCGATGTCGCTGTCGCGGATGATGCGCAGCCCGCCATGGCCGCGCACCTCATAGCCGGGGAACAGCACGCCCGTGAACCGGCGCACCATCGTCTCGATCGCGACATAGCGCGCGCCTTCGCCCGGCAGGCGGATGAAGCGCGGCAGGGTCGATGGCACCATCAGCAGCTCGAAGATCTGCTCGCCATCCGACAGGCGGGTCAGGTCGAACAGCAGGCTGAAGCCCTTGTTCGGGATGAACGGAAAGGGATGCGCGGGATCCAGCGCCTGTGGCGTCAGCACCGGGAAGATCTGGTTGCGGAAATGGCCTTCCAGCCACTCGGCATCCTTGCCCTCGATTTCGGATTCCTCCAGCACGACGATGCCGGCGGCGTCCAGCTCGGCGCGCAGCTGGTCCCATACGCGCTGCTGGTCGGTGATCAGCTGGTCGGCGCGGTCGCTGGCGCCTTCGATCTGCTGATGCAGGGTCAACCCGTCGGGCGAGATCGATTCGACCTCCTCCAGCTGCTGCGCCCGCAGGCCCGCGAAGCGGACCATGAAGAATTCGTCGAGGTTGTTCCCCGAGATCGACAGGAACCGCAGCCGCTCCAGCAACGGATGGGCGCGATTCGACGCTTCCTCCAGAACCCTCTGATTGAAGGCCAGCCAGCTCAGTTCGCGGTTGAAATAGCGCTCACGCGGGACGATCGGCTCGGCGGGCGCGATCCCCCCGACCATCTCGTCATCATGCTGCGCTTGATCGATATGTTCCATGACCGTCCACTATAGCAGTCTATATGTATCCTCCGTGACACCCATCGTCGCAAGGGCTTCGCGCGCCACCGCGAGCGTGATCGGGCGCCGCCGCGCCAGTGCCGCCTCGTCCAGCGCATCGACGATCCGCCCGATCGCGATATAGCTGCGCTCGATGCGGAGCTGGACATAGCGCACCACCTCGGGCCGGGCGGCCAGCCCCCGCGCCTGGATCAGCTTCTCGATCAGCGCGCCCATCAGCTTCTCGTCGGGCTCCTCGATCGCCACGATCGGGCTGGCGAGCAGCCGCGAGCGCAGGTCGGGCAGCCGGATTCGCCATTTGGCCGGGGGCAGATCGGCGGCGAGCAGCAGCGGCTTGCGGTCCGCCTGCGCCGCGTTCCAGGCATGGAACAGTTTTTCCTCATCCTGATATTCGGCTTCGTCGATGAAGCGCCCGCCGGTCTTGGCCGCGAAGATACGGCCGAGCAGGCTGCGCCCCGACTTTCGCGGCCCTGTCAGGATCGTCGCCATCACCGGCCAGAGCGACCAATGTTCGAGATGGCGGACCGCTGCCTCGTTCGCATCGCTGATGATGAAGTCGCGTTCGTCCTCTTCGGCGGGCCAGGCGAAGGGCAGCGCGATCTGGTCCGTCATTGCGCGGGTGGGGTAACGCCGCCGCGCCGGATGCGCAGGCTGCCGGCCGCATCCTCGACCTGCCAGCCGCGCGCCGCCAGCGCTTCGCGGAACGCGGCCGGCGGGCCCGAAAAGCTTACACGGAAGACCGAAACGCCGCCGAGCGCCAGGCTGCCGGTCTGCACGCCGGTGACGCCGGTCATGCCGCGCAGGGCACCCTCCATGCTACGCAGCGCTGCGGCATCGGGCGTCTCGGCCTGGACGGTGATCGTAGCGGTTGCCGCGGACGCGATCTCGGCGAGGACATCGTCGATCGGCACCTCTTCGGCGGGCGTCTCGATGACGAGGGACTTATCGGCGCGGAACGCGCCTTCTTGCAGCGCCCTGGTGTAGGACCGGTCGATCCTGTCGACACCGCGATCGAGCATGGCAGGCATGGCATCGGCATTTTCGGCGGTCAGGGTGAAGCTGTCGATAACCGCTCCATCGGGGCCGTGACGCGCAACGAATTTGCCGATCACGGGGCCGCCCGGCCACTGCCGGAACAGCGTCACCTCGGGAACCACGATGTCGGCGGCGCCATATTGGTCGAGCAGCATCCGCCACCAGCCCCGCCCCGGCCGCCGGCTCTGCGCGGCGTTGAGCAGCACCGGATCGGCGCCCGTGCCTGACACGCGGACATAATCGATCGGGCTGTTGCCCGACCGGAAACGCGCCCAGGCCTTCTGCCATTCGGTACGCCGCTCGAAGCTGATCGGCGTGGCACCACTCCACTGCACCGGGATGACGAGCATCGGCGCCGATCGCCGCATCGCACCCTTCACCCCCAGCAGCTCTCCGGCGCGGGCACGATCGAACAGCACACCAAGCGTCGCGATATAGCGGTTGGGGCCGATCTGCTCCTTTTCGACGACGATGCCGCCACTGATCGAATCCAGCGTCGAATCGGGCAGGCCGGGCGCATTTTCGACCGGTTTGCCGTTCACCCGCGCCCACAGCATCTTCCAGCCCTTGCGCTGCGCCTCGCGCCAGCCGCCGTTGCGCGCCTGATCGGCATTGCGCGCGGCGACATCGACATGGACGCCGCTGACCTCATAGCTGCCCGATCCGTCGATCGGCGGGACGCCCCGATCATCGGGCCGTTCCAGCTGCGCGAAGGCGAGCCCGGCGGCGAACAGCACGACGCACAGGATCGAGATCGGCACGGGGCGGAAAAGTCGGTCGATGACAGTCACGAAGTGCCTTTTGGCGACTTGGCCGTGGAAATCCAAGTACGATGTGGTTAGGGGCTCCTGCATCAGTTTCTATCAGCCCCATCCGCTCATCCTGAGGAGGGGCTGAGCGAAGGCGAAGACCCATCTCGAAGGACGCCCTTCGAGACGCCATTTCGACTTCGCTCAATGGCTCCTCAGGATGAGCGGGTTTGGAGGAGTTACAATGAGCGACACCCCGGAATCCTACACATACGCCAAGGCCGGCGTTTCGATCGCCGCGGGCAATGCGCTCGTCAGGGCGATCGGCCCGCTCGCCAAATCGACTCGCCGCCCCGGCGCCGATGCCGATCTGGGCGGGTTCGGCGGCTTCTTCGATCCCAAGGCGGCAGGCTATAAGGATCCTTTGCTGGTTGCCGCGAATGATGGCGTCGGCACCAAGCTGAAGCTCGCGATCGACAGCGGCCGGCATGACGGCGTCGGCATCGATCTGGTCGCGATGTGCGCCAATGATCTGATCGTGCAGGGTGCCGAGCCGCTCTTCTTCCTCGATTATTTCGCGACCGGCCGGCTCGACAATGGCGTTGCCGAGCGGGTGATCGCCGGGATCGCGGAGGGCTGCAAGCAGGCCGGATGCGCCCTGATCGGCGGCGAGACCGCCGAAATGCCGGGCATGTATGCCGATGGCGACTATGACCTTGCCGGCTTCTGCGTCGGCGCGGTCGAGCGGGGCGAGCAATTGACCGGCGACAGGCTCGCGGCGGGTGACGTCATCCTCGGCCTCGCCTCTTCGGGCGTGCATTCCAATGGCTATTCGCTGGTCAGGCGCCTGGCCGCCGACAAGGGCTGGAAGCTCGATCGCCCCGCCCTGTTCGATCAGGATGTGCTGCTGATCGACGCGCTGATGGAGCCGACGCGCATTTACGTGAGGTCGCTGCTCCCCCTGGTCCGCGCCGGCAAGGTCAAGGCGATGGCGCACATCACCGGCGGCGGCCTGCTCGAAAATATCCCGCGCGTGCTGCGCGATGGCCTCCACGCCCATGTCGATGCCGACGGCTGGGAACAGCCCCGGCTGATGGCCTTCCTGCAGGCGCAGGGCCATATCGAGCCCGAGGAGATGGCGCGCACCTTCAACTGCGGGGTCGGCATGGCGGTGGTCGTCGCCGAAGCCGATGTCGCGGCGGTGACGCAGGCGCTGTCCGAAGCGGGTGAAACGGTGCTGACCGTCGGCACGATCGGGGCCGGCGAGAAGGGCTGCACGGTCAAGGGCAGCGACGAAACGTGGAGCGCGCGCGGCGCCTGGTCGGCGACGCATCTGGGGTAGAGGCTTTCTCGACCGCTCATCCTGAGGAGGGACTGGGCGCAGGCGAAATAGCTCCTCAGGATGCGCGGGAGTTTGTGTGATAATGACCAAGGCCCCCCTCGCCATCCTGATTTCGGGTCGCGGCAGCAACATGGCCGCGCTGATCGACGCCGCGTCCAGCGACGACTGCCCCTATGAAGTGGTGCTGGTTGCGTCGAACAAGCCGGAAGCCGCCGGCCTGGCCACCGCCCGCGCCGCCGGCATCACCACCTTCGCGCACAGCCATAAGGGGCTGAGCCGGGAGGATTTCGATGCGATCATCGATGCCGAGCTGCGCCGGGCGGGGGCCCGCTATGTCGCGCTGGCAGGCTATATGCGGATATTGAGCCCCGGTTTCGTCGCCGGGTGGGCGGGCCATATGGTCAATATCCATCCGTCGCTGCTGCCGCTTTACAAGGGTCTCGATACCCATGGCCGGGCGATCGCGGCGGGCGATGCGGAGGGCGGCTGCTCGGTGCATCTCGTCACCGCCGAACTCGACGATGGCGAGGTGATCGCGCAGGCGCGCGTGCCGATCCTGCCCGGCGATACTGCCGAAAGCCTGGCCGATCGGGTGCTGGTCGAGGAGCACCGTCTTTATCCCGAGGCGCTGGCGTCCTATATCCGCAGGCATGGCTGACGAAAGCGTCGAGGCCGCCGAACGGCGCCGCAGGTTACGATGGCTCACCCTGGCCGAAATACTGGGTGTTTCCGCGCTGGTGATCTCGGGGCTCACCCTGTGGAACAACTATAGCGAGCGCCGCCATAGCGAGGAGACGCACAGCGCCGAAAGCCGCGCCGCGAGCATCAAGGCACGCAGCCTCGTGCTGCGCTCCAGTGTCGAGAAAGATGGCGACCGGCTCGCCCTCGGAGCGACCGGCAGCCAGGTTATCCAGGGCCAGACCATCGCCTTTCCGAAGGCGCTGGGCCTCGATCCGGTCGACAGCACCGATCCCCGCATCGAAGCCAGCTGGTTCGAGGACGGCCTGAAGAAGGCTCGCCGCGCCGCCGGCGAGGCCGAGAAGCCACGCGGCGACGCGCGCGTGCCGGTGGCGATCACCACCCGTTTCACCGTCGATGGCGAGGTCGCGGAGGATGTGACGCTCTATGATGTCGGCTATGGCCTCAGCAGCAGCTTTCTCGGCGGCACCTCGCTCAAGCTGCGCGGCATCTCGCTGATCGGGCGCTCACCGCCCGAGATGGCGGGCACGCGGCTCGATGCGCTGTGGAAAGCCCGCCACAAGGGGATGAAGTGATGGCGTCCGACGATCCGAAGGCCGTCCATGCACGGGTTGGCAAGCTGGCATCGGCGCTGCCGCAGGTCGAGGAGAAGATATCGCACGGATCGCCCTGTTGGCGGGTCGCCGACAAGCGGATGTTCGCCTATTTCTGGCATGATCATCACGGCGACGACCGCACCGCCGTCCTGGTCAAGACCAGCGGGATCGAGGAGCAGGAGATGCTGATCGATCTCGATCCGGATATCTATTTCAAGCCGCCCTATCTTGGTCCCTCAGGCTGGGTCGGGATCAGGCTGGACCAGCCCGATACGGACTGGGATCAGGTCGAGCATCGCCTGCGGGAAAGCTGGCGGATGGCCGCGCCGGCGAAACTGGCGGCGATGATGGAATTCTAAACCCGGACTCGCCAGGATCGGGGTCGATCAGTTGCGCCGCGCGTATTCAGAGTTTCATTCCGAAGATCACATCGTCGAACACGGCCTCACCGACCTGGAAACGCCGTCGGCCCACAAGATCGCATCCCATCCGGCGGTAGAAGCCGATAGCACCGTCATTGCCCGAATAGACACCGATCAGGACGCGTCGCTTGCCGGCCTTGCGGGCATGGTCGATCGATGCCTCGATCAGCCGTCGGCCCAGCCCCCCACCCTGCCATTTCGACAGCAGGTAGATCCGCCGCAGCTCGATATCGCCATCATCCGTGTCGATCGGCAGATCGGGCGGCGTCAGCACCGCATAGCCCACCGGCGCGGCCGTCCCGGCCAGCTCGGCGATCCACAGCGCGCAGCCGCGATCGGCCGCGAAGGCGCGATAGGCCTCGGCGCTGCTCTTGGCTGCGACATGCTGGAGCATGTCGGCACGCCCGATCATATGCGCATAGGATTCGAGGAAGGTCGCCGCGCCGATCATCGCCAGCGCGGCGGCATCATCCGGTCCGGCCCGTCGGATGACGGGGCCGGTCATGTCAGCCGACGATTTCTTCGGGCTTGAAGAAATAGGCGATCTCGATCCCGGCATTCTCGAGGCTGTCCGAGCCATGCACCGAGTTGGCCTCGATCGATTCCGCGAAGGTCTTGCGGATCGTGCCCTCATCGGCGTTCGCCGGGTTGGTGGCGCCCATCACCTCGCGGTTGCGCGCGACGGCATTCTCGCCCTCGAGCACCTGGACCACGACCGGGCCGGAGATCATGAAATTGACCAGCTCACCGAAGAAGGGCCGCTCCTTGTGGACGGCGTAGAAACCCTCGGCCTGCTCCTTGGTCATGTGGATGCGCCTGGAAGCGACGACGCGCAGGCCGGCCTCCTCGAGCTTCGCGGTGACAGCGCCCGTCAGGTTGCGACGGGTCGCATCGGGCTTGATGATCGAGAAAGTACGTTCGGTCGCCATGGCCGAGCGGCTCCATTTTATAGTTCATGGGAAGATCGGCGCGCCTTTAATCGCTGCGGCGCAGGATGGCAAGGCGGGCGGTCGATGGGTCGAAATTGATATGGCTGATAGAATGGATGAGATCGCTTGCGCCCACCGGGTGTTGGTGCGATGCAGCATCGCGCCGTCTGGCAGCGTCCCATCCTTGTTCCGCCTGATCCTCTCTCCTAGTGCTGCAGGAGTTTCGACCATGAGCCGTCCGATCCGCCGTCTGCTGGTGGCCAATCGTAGCGAAATCGCGATCCGTGTGTTCCGCGCGACGACCGAGCTGGGCATCACCACGATCGCCATCTATGCGGAGGAGGACAAGCTCTCGCTCCACCGGTTCAAAGCGGACGAGGCCTATCATCTGGGCGAAGGTGCCGGGCCGATCGCGGCCTATCTCGACTATCGGCGGATCATCGACATCGCCGTGAAGGCGAAGGTCGACGCGATCCATCCGGGCTATGGCTTTCTATCGGAAAATCCGGATTTTGCCGAGGCTTGCGCGGCCGCGGGCATCACCTTCATCGGTCCCTCCCCCGATACGATGCGCCGGCTCGGCGACAAGGTATCGGCGCGCCACATCGCGGAAGAGGCGAAGGTGCCGGTGGTCCCCGCCACCGAGCCGCTCCCCGAGGACGAGGATGAGATCCGCAAGCTCGCGGCGGCCGTTGGTTATCCGCTGATGCTCAAGGCGAGCTGGGGCGGCGGCGGGCGCGGCATGCGGCCGATCGAAAGCGAAGCCACGCTGATCGAGTCGGTCCGCTCGGGCAAGCGCGAGGCCAAGGCCGCCTTCGGCCGCGACGAGGTCTATCTGGAGAAGCTGATCCGCCGGGCGCGCCATGTCGAGGTGCAGCTGCTCGGCGACAGCCATGGCAATCTCTTCCACCTGTTCGAGCGCGACTGCTCGATCCAGCGGCGCAACCAGAAGGTGATCGAGCGAGCGCCGGCCCCCTATCTTGATGAGGAGACCCGCAGGGCGCTGTGCGATTCGGCGATACGGATCGGCCGCGTCACGGGCTATATCGGCGCGGGCACGGTCGAGTTCCTGATGGATGAGACGACCGGTGCCTTCTACTTCATCGAGGTCAACCCGCGCATCCAGGTCGAGCATACCGTCACCGAGCAGGTGACGGGGATCGACATCGTCAAGGCGCAGATCCGGATCGCCGAGGGCGGCCATCTTGGCGTGCCTGAGGAAACCGGGGTGCCGCCGCAGGATGCGATCCGGCTCAACGGCCATGCGCTCCAGTGCCGCATAACCACCGAGGATCCGGAGAATAACTTCATACCCGATTATGGCCGCATCACCGCCTATCGCGGCGCCTTCGGCTATGGCATCCGGGTCGATGGCGGCACCGCCTATTCGGGGGCGGTCGTCACCCGCCATTATGATCCGCTGCTGGAGAAGATCACCGCCTGGGCGCCCACCGCGCCCGAAGTGGTCGCGCGCATGGTCCGCGCGCTGCGCGAATATCGCATCCGCGGCGTCGCGACGAACCTGAACTTCGTCGAGAATGTGCTGACCCACCCCGATTTCGTCGCGAACAAATATACCACCAAGTTCATCGACGACACGCCGAGCCTGCTCGCCCCCGCGACACGGCAGGACCGCGCGACCCGGCTGTTGCGTTATATCGGCGACGTCACCGTCAACGGCCATCCCGACGTCATCGGCCGGGCGAAGCCCCCCGCTACCGCCCGCCCGCCCAAAGCCCCGCTGCTGAGCGGCGCGATAAGCCCCGGCACCCGTCAGATCCTGGAAAAGGACGGCGCCAGAGGGCTCGCAAGCTGGATGAAGGCGCAGAAGCAGGCGTTGTTCACCGACACGACGATGCGCGACGCCCACCAGTCGCTGCTCGCGACGCGGATGCGATCGGCCGACATGATCGCGGTGGCCGAAACCTATGCGAAGGGCCTGCCGCAGCTGTTCAGCCTCGAATGCTGGGGCGGCGCGACCTTCGACGTGTCGATGCGCTTCCTGCAGGAAGACCCGTGGAAGCGGCTCGCCGCGATCCGCGACCGGGCGCCGAACATGCTCACCCAAATGCTGCTGCGTGGCGCCAATGGTGTCGGCTACACCAATTATCCTGACAATGTGGTGCAGCATTTCATCGCCCAGGCGGCGCAGGGCATCGACATCTTCCGCATCTTCGACTGCCTCAACTGGGTCGAGAATATGCGCGTCGCGATCGACGCGGTTGTCGAAAGCGGCAAGGTTGCCGAAGGTGCGCTTTGCTATACCGGCGACATCCTCGATCCGAACCGCGCCAAGTACAGCCTGGCCTATTATGTCGATCTCGCGCGCCAGCTCGAGGCGGCGGGCTGCCATATCCTGGCGATCAAGGACATGGCCGGCCTGCTCAAACCGGCGGCCGCGACCGTGCTGGTCAAGGCGCTCAAGGACGCGACCGACCTGCCGATCCACCTCCACACCCATGACACGTCGGGTGCCGCTGCGGCGACGCTGATCGCGGCGCTCGATGCGGGTGTCGATGCGGTCGACGCGGCGATCGACGCGATGTCGGGCACCACCTCGCAGCCCTGCCTCGGCTCGGTGGTCGAGGCGCTGCGCAACACGCCGCGCGACAGCGGCCTTGATGGCAAGGTCATCCGCGAGCTCAGCTTCTACTGGGAGGCTGTCCGCACCCAATATACTGCGTTCGAAAGCGACCTGAAATCAGGGGCTTCCGAGGTATACCTCCACGAAATGCCCGGTGGCCAGTTCACCAATCTGCGCGAACAGGCGCGCAGCCTGGGCCTTGAAAGCCGCTGGCATGAGGTCGCCGCCGCCTATCATGATGCCAACATGCTGTTCGGCGACATCGTCAAGGTGACGCCATCCTCTAAGGTCGTCGGCGACATGGCGCTGATGATGGTGGCGCAGGATCTTCAGCCAGAGGATGTGCTGGACCCGAACCGCGACATCGCCTTTCCGGGATCGGTGGTCGAGATGCTGCGCGGCGATCTCGGCCAGCCGCCGGGCGGATGGCCAGCCGATATTTCGAAGCGGGTGCTGGGCGACGAAACACCTTATACCGCCCGGCCCGCCAGCCTGATGCCACCGGCGGATCTCGTCGCGACCCGCAAGACCGCCGAGGAGCAGTGCGGCCGTCCGCTCAGCGAGAATGAATTCGCCTCCTATCTCATGTACCCGAAGGTCTTTACCGGTTTCGCCGAAGCGCAGCGCCAATACGGGCCGGTCGCCACCCTGCCGACCCCGGTCTATTTCTACGGCATGGCGCCCGGCGACGAAATCGCGGTCGAGATCGAGCAGGGCAAGGCGCTCGTCGTGACCTTGCAGGCGATCGGCGATACCGAGGAGGATGGCAGCGTCCGCCTGTTCTTCGAGCTCAATGGCCAGCCGCGCATCATCACCACGCCCAATCGCCGCGCCACTGCCGCCCGGCCTGCCCGCCGGGTCGCCGATGCCGCCAATGACGGCCATGTCGCGGCGCCGATGCCGGGGGTCGTCTCGACCGTCAACGTCGCCAGCGGCGAGAAGGTCGAGGAAGGGCAGCTGCTGATGACGCTCGAAGCGATGAAGATGGAGGTATCGGTTTTCGCCAAGAAGGCGGGGACCGTCGCCGAACTGCTCGTCGCGCCCGGACAGGCTGTCGACGCCAAGGACCTGCTCGCCATTCTGGGGTGACATTGCAGCTTTGTAGAAGGTCGCGATAAGACGCCATTCCCACCCCGCTCATTTTGAGGAGCCACTGAGCTCGGCGAAGGCGCTCCTCAAAAGCGGAGAAATTTCGGAGTTCTTCCATGCCTTTCGAAAGCCCCTGGCAGCAGCAGCCCCAGCATCACGTCCGCAACCCGGGCGTTGCCGACGACATCGACTATGAGATCAAGGGGCAGGAGCTCCAGTTCCTCGAGATCGAGCTCGATCCCGGCGAAAGCGCCGTCGCCGAAGCCGGCGCGCTGGTGTGGAAAGATGCCAGCATCACGATGACGACGGTGTTCGGCGATGGCAGCGGCGGCGCGGACGCCGGGTTCATGGGCAAGCTGCTCGGCGCCGGCAAACGCCTCATCACCGGAGAGAGCCTGTTCACCACCGTCTTCACCCATCAGGGCAGCGGCAAGGCGCGCGTCGCTTTCGCGTCACCGACGCCGGGTGCGATCCTGCCGATCAAGCTCGACGAGATCGGCGGCTCGCTGATCTGTCAGAAAGACAGCTTCCTGGCCGCAGCCAAGGGGGTGGCGATCGGCGTGCATTTCCAGCGACGGGTTATGACCGGCCTGTTCGGCGGCGAAGGCTTCGTCATGCAGAAGCTCGATGGCGACGGGTGGGTGTTCGTCCAGATGGGCGGCACCGTCGTCGAACGCGAACTGAAGGCGGGTGAGGAACTGCACGTCGACACCGGCTGCCTCGCCGCGCTTACCCCCAGCGTCGATTTCGACCTGATCACCGCGGGCGGCGTCAAGAGCGTCCTCTTCGGCGGCGAGGGCCTGTTCTTCGCGCGGCTGCGCGGGCCGGGCAAGGTTTGGATACAGTCGCTCCCCTTCTCCCGCCTCGCCGGACGGATGCTCGCGGCGGCAGGCAGCCGGGGCGGCCAGAATCGCGGCGAGGGATCGGTGCTCGGCGGGTTCGGGGACCTGATCGGCGGCAGGGACTGATCCGGATCGGGAGCAACGCGCTGGACATCCGCGGACATTAGCGATTACCCAAGGTGCATTGTCCGCCTAGGACACCCCCTATCGCTATCGGAATCCGCCCCATGCGTACGCTCACCGCTATCCTTCTCGCTCCGCTCCTGCTTGCCCCCGCACTTGCGATGGCGGCGCCCGCCTTCGACATCGCCCGCTTCGACCAGGACGTGAAGATGCTGGCCGACGACAGTTTCGAGGGCCGCGCGCCCGCGTCCGAAGGCGAGAAGAAGACGATCGCATTCATCGAGCAGCGGATGAAGGCTGCCGGCCTGCAGCCGGGCGGACCCGGCGGCCGGTGGACCCAGGACGTGCCACTGTTGAAATCGGACATCGTCGGCACGCCCAGCCTTTCACTGACGATCGGCGGCACCGCGCGGGCGCTGACCCAGGGCAACGAGATCGCGGTCCGCTCGGCCACCAACGGGCAGGACAGGATCGACCTGAAAAACGCGCCGCTGGTCTTCGTCGGCTATGGCGTCAAGGCGCCCGAACGGGGCTGGGACGATTTCAAGGGCGTCGATCTGAAGGGCAAGATCATGGTCGTGCTCGTCAACGACCCTGATTTCGAGGCCAAGGCCGGCGAAGCCGAAGGCGATTTCGGCGGCAAGACGATGACCTATTATGGCCGCTGGACCTATAAATATGAGGAGGGTGCGCGGCAGGGCGCCGCCGGCGTCCTCGTCATCCACGAATATGCCCCGGCGTCCTATGGCTGGGCGACGGTGAAGAACTCGAACACCAATACGATGTTCGATATCGTCCGCGCCGATCCCGCCGCCGAACATGTGCCGATGGAGGGTTGGATCCAGCGCGATCTCGCCACCGAATTGTTCAAGGCCGCCGGCCTCGATTTCGAGACGATGAAGAAAGCCGCGCAGAAAAAGGACTTCAGGCCGGTCGCGCTGAATGCCGCGATCGACGCGTCCTACGCCGTGAAGGCGGAGAAGATCGTCTCCTACAATGTCATCGGCCGGCTGCCGGGCAAGCGCCATCCCGATGAAACGGTGATCTACTCGGCGCATTGGGATCATCTCGGCGTCGGGCAGCCCGACGCGAAGGGCGACCGCATCTATAACGGCGCCAAGGACAATGCCTCGGGCATCGCGGCCTTGCTCGAGCTCGGCCGCGCCTTCGCGAAGCAGCCGCGCACCGATCGCTCGATCGTATTCCTTGCCGTCACCGCCGAGGAAAAAGGCCTGCTCGGTTCCGAATATTATGGCGCCAACCCGGTCTATCCGCTGGCGACCACGGCGGGTGTGATCAACATGGACAATATCCTCAGCTCC
>CAZJXG010000090.1:0-13295 GCA_964549965.1 uncultured Sphingomonas sp.
TCGGCCTTGATCACCACCGGCACGCCGAAGCTGTCGAGCGCGGCCTTGGCGGCGCCGGCGTTGCTGAAGCGACCATAAGCGGCGGTCGGGATATTCTCGCGCCGGCACAGATCCTTGGTGAAGCCCTTCGACCCTTCCAGCTGGGCTGCGGCCTGGTTCGGCCCGAAGGTGAGGATACCGTTCTCGCGCAGCTTGTCGCCGAGACCCGCTACCAGCGGCGCCTCCGGCCCGATCACGACCAGCCCGACATTCTCTTCGCGGGCGAAAGCGATCACCGATTCGACATGGGTCGGATCGAGATCGACGCATTCGGCATGCTGGGCTATGCCGGGATTTCCGGGTGCGGCGAACAGCTTGGTCAGCCGTTCGGATTGCGCGAGCTTCCAGGCCAGCGCATGTTCGCGCCCTCCCGAACCGAGCAACAGGACGATCATGGACGAGCTTCTCCCCGATGGGCCGCCCAAAGGGCCGCTGGACGACAGGCCCCGCCTGTTAGCCGAGGAGACGCCGGGCGACAACGCGCCAGCGCAGACCGTTTCCGAATTGTCGGGCGCGCTTAAGCGCCAGGTGGAGGACGCGTTCGGCCATGTCCGGGTGCGCGGGGAGATTTCCGGCTTCAAGCGGCACAGTTCGGGCCATTGTTATCTGAGCCTGAAGGATGAGCGCGCCTGCATCGACGGGGTGATCTGGAAGGGGCAGGCCGCCGCGATGCGCTTCCGCCCCGAGGACGGGATCGAGGTGATCGCGACCGGCAAGCTCACCACCTATCCGGGCCGCTCAAAATATCAGATCGTGATCGACCGGATGGAGCTGGCGGGGCAGGGGGCGCTGATGGCGCTGCTCGACCAGCGCCGCCGCATGCTGGCCGCCGAGGGGCTGTTCGACGAGAGCCGGAAGCGCCCGCTGCCCTTCATGCCGCGCATCATCGGCGTCGTGACGTCACCGACCGGTGCCGTCATCCGCGATATCCTCCACCGTCTGGAGGATCGCTGCCCGACCCATGTCATCCTCTGGCCGGTGGCGGTACAGGGCGAGGGGGCGGCGGCGCAGGTCGCGCGGGCGGTGCGCGGCTTCGGCACGCTCTCCGGCGACGGGCCGGTGCCCCGACCCGATCTGCTGATCGTCGGTCGGGGTGGTGGATCGATCGAGGATCTCTGGGCCTTCAACGAGGAAGAGGTGGTCCGCGCCATCGCCGAATCGCCGATTCCCGTGATCTCGGCGGTCGGCCATGAGACCGACACCACGCTGGCCGACTTTGCCGCCGACCGCCGCGCGCCGACCCCGACCGCCGCCGCCGAGATGGCGGTGCCGGTGCGCGCCGAGCTCGCCCATCATGTCCGCGAGCTGGGCGGCCGCGCCGAACGGCTGGCGCTGCGCTATCGCGAGCGCGCCGGGGAGCGCTATGCGGCGATCGCCGATCGCTTTCCCGCGCTCGACAGCCTGTTCGCCGGCCAGCAGCAGCGCCTCGACGATATTGCCGATCGCCTGCCCCGCGCGCTCCAGCAACGCATCACCCATGCCGATCGCGATCTCGCCCGGGCGGCCGGGCCGCTGCGCCGGACGCTGCTCGACCGGAAATGGGACCGGGCGAGCGAACGGCTGGAGGCGGTACGGCTTTCGCCCCGGCCGATCATCGCGAAGATCGAGCAGGGCAGGCGCGCGCTGGGCGCACTGTGGCGGATTGCCGAGCAGCTGCACCCAGACAAGCCCCTGGCGCGCGGCTATGTCCGTGTGGAGAAGCGCGGCGGCGGCGTGCTGACCGGGGCGGACGAGGCGCGGGCGGCCGCGCTCCTGACGCTGCATTTTGCCGACGGTGCCGTCGATGCGCGGGTTGAGAATGGCGCCAAGCCCGCTTATGCGAAGCCCAGAACCCCCGAAGAAGACGCCCCGCGCCAGCAGGACCTCTTCTAGCGGTAAGGCACCGCCCCCATGTCTGCGGTGAAGGAGCGACTGATGCTGATGAACTCGGGCCGCGCGGCCAAGATCAACTATCTCGCCAATGGCTTTCGGGTGCTGGTGCCGGGCGATCATGTGGTCTGCGCGATCTCGGGCGCTCCGATCGCGCTCGACGAGCTGCGCTACTGGAGCGTCGCGCGCCAGCAGGCCTATCTGAGCGCTGTCGAGGCGACCGCTGCGGAGCAGCAGGGTTGATCCTGCGCGGGCGCGGCCCCCGCGTCGCCCTGCTCGCATTGCCTCTCGCGGCCTGCGCACCGACCATCATCCCGCCCGCGCCGCAGGTCCGCCCGCCCGCCGCGACACCGCGCATCGTCGACACCGACTTTACCTTGTCGGGCATGATCGAGCAGGGCGGCCTCGCCACGGGAATCATCTCGGCAGGCACCCGGAGCCTGAGCCTGGACGGCAAGGCCATAAGCTTCGCCCCCGATGGCCGCTTCCTGATCGCCTTCGATCGCGATGCCGGTCCGACCGCCCGGATCGAGGCCATCGCCGACGACGGCACGATCCTGCGACAAACCGTCGCCGTCGCATCGCGTCAGTGGCGGATAGAATCGCTGCCCACCCTGCCGCGTGGTACCACGCCAACCCCCGAATTCCTCGCCCGCCGCAAGCTGGAGCTCGACCAGATCACCGCCGCCCGTGCGATCGACAGCGGCAGCCAGGGGTGGCGCCAGCGCTTCATCTGGCCCGCAAAAGGCCGGATCAGCGGCGTGTTCGGATCGCAGCGCATCTATGCGGGCGAGCCGGGGGCCTATCATGCCGGTGTCGATGTCGCCCGGCCGACCGGTACCCCGATCGTAGCGCCGGCCGATGGGGTGGTGATCCTGGCCGCCGCCGCACCCTTCAGCCTGGAGGGCAATCTGCTGATGATCGACCATGGCATGGGGCTCAACTCGGCCTTTCTCCATCTGTCGCGGATCGATGTAAAGGCGGGGCAGGTGGTGAAGCAGGGCGAGACGCTGGGCGCGATCGGCATGACGGGGCGGGCGACGGGACCGCATCTCCACTGGGCGATCAAATGGCGGGAAGCGCGGATCGATCCGGCGCCACTCGCCGGAGCGATGACGCCTTGAAGGCGGGATCAGAGGATTCTTTTGAACCGCACGAGATTGCTGTTGCCGATCGTGCCGAGATAACCGCCCAGCATCGCCTTCTTGATCACCACCCTGTCACCCTTCGCGGGCTGGCGGTTGAGCGCCTCGGTGGTTTCCCAGGTGCCGCTATCCTTGTCCAGGACGACCGACCAGTAATAGCCGGCCGGTCGCGCGGCCTGGATGGCGGCCTCGAGCTTCTCGATGCCGGGATCGTCCATGCGAACCCCGCGCAGGCTGAACTTGGGTAGCGAGAAGCCGAACAAGGTGCGCCGCGTCTCCTTCAGATCCTGCCGGGACAGAACGACCACATCGCCCGTCTTCTGTGCTGAGGCCACAGCTTCGGATTGCGTATCGAAGCAGGCGAGCCGCTTCGGCCCGTCATCGATCGAGCGGCAATCGAGCAGTTTGTCGAACAGTTCGGACCGGATCGAGGGTTCATCGGGCGCCGCTGCGGCAGGCGATGCAAGCAGCGCGGCCATCAGCAATGTCGTTTTGCGCACACTGGCCATCGCCACCCTCCTGATCGTGAAACATTATAACCATCTAAAGCCTCGTAATAGCAACGAGATTTCGTGACTGTTGCATAAATACGACATCTGGGGCTCAACATGTCCGGGGTGTGAACCCGAGCTTTACAGGCTGATCGGATTTCTTGCACATCTGGCGGATACCCGAATGAAATGGGGAGGTGTGCCAGCATCTGCCCCATTTCGTGACGGTTGGGCCTGGGGGTTAACCCCCGCTCACTCCAGAAAAGGGACTGGAAAGTGGTCACTACAGAAAAGAAGTTCAGCCGGTTCGGCCTGAACACGAGCGCCGCCGCAGTTGCGTTGGCCATGGTTTTCGGCTCGTCCGCCGCCAATGCGCAGAGCGCGCCGGCCGAAGACGCTGCCGAGGACACCATCGTCGTCACCGGCTCGCGCATCGTCCGCCCGAACCTTGAATCCAACAGCCCGGTCGTCGTCGTGACCGGTGAGGAAACGATCAAGAATGCGGACATCACGCTCGACACCTTCCTGAACACGCTGCCGCAGGTCAATCCGGCCGGCACGACCACGTCGAACAATCCGGGCAATAACGGCCAGTCGAACATCAACCTTCGCGGCCTTGGCTCGAACCGCAACCTCATCCTGATCAACGGCCGCCGTCCGATGGTGTCGGCGACCGACCAGTCGGTCGATCTCAACACGATCCCGCAGGGTCTGATCGAGCGTATCGACGTCACCACCGGCGGCGCCGGCGCAGCCTATGGTGCGGACGCCATCGCGGGCGTCGTGAACATCATCACCAAGGACAATTTCTCGGGCATCGACCTGCGCGCCCAATATTCCAACTCGATTCCGAAGACCGATGCGCGCGAATATCAGTTCGCCGGCACGCTCGGCGGCAATTTCGACGAGGGCAAGGGCAACCTGGCCGTCTCGTTCGAATATTCGAAGCGCCAGGGCCTGATCAAGGCGCAGCGCGGCTTCGCCTCGCAGGCGACCTCCACCACCGGCACCTTCCCGACCGGCAAATATACCTCGGTTGCCGGCAACCCGATCCCGCAGGCGGCGATCAACGCGCTGTTCCAGAGCTACGGCTCCGCGGCCAAGGACTTCCCGACCGAAGGCCTGCTGGGCTTCAATTCGGACGGATCGCTGTTCGGCCAGGGCACGTTCAACAATCCGCGTGACGTAGCGAACTTCCGCTACGGCATCGATTCTCCGGCGAACCCGAATCTGAACTTCTTCCCTGATTTCTACAGCTATAATTTCGACATCGTGAACATCCTGGTGCTTCCGCTGAAGCGCAAGTCGGCGTTCCTGCAGGGCCATTATGAAGTCAGCCCGGCATTCGATTTCTTCATCCAGGGCGGCTACACCGACTATAGCTCGGCCACCGCGCTGGCGCCGACGCCGCTAGGCACGGTGATCCGCCCGGTCGGCCTGAACTCGCCGCTGCAGGCGAGCTCGCCGCTGATCGTCAGCGGTCAGTTCACCGGCCTCGTCGTTCCGACGACCAATCCGTTCATCTCTGCCAATCTGCGGACCTTGCTGAACGCGCGTACTGGCGACGATCCCCGTCTGGCGGGCGCGGGCGGCAACGAAGCCTTCCCGATCGGCTATCGCTTCCTCGGCACCGGCCTGCGTCAGCAGACCTTCCGCAACCGCGTGGCCCAGGGCCTGGCCGGTCTGCGCGGCGAGTTCGCGCCCGGCTGGCGCTACGAGGCCTATTACTCCTGGGGCGAAACCAACATCGACCAGACGGCGGCGGGCAACGTCAACGTCCAGAAGGTGCAGCAGCTGCTCGAAGCGGCTGACGGTGGTCGCAGCCTGTGCGCGGGCGGTTTCAATCCGTTCGGTATCCAGCCGCTGTCGGCCGAATGCGTCGCCTTCGTCGATGAAGTGGGCAGAACCGAAACCAAGTTCACCCAGAAGATCGCACAGGCCTATATCAGCGGCGAACTGGCCGAGCTGCCGGGCGGCACGATGCAGGTCGTGTTCGGAGCGGAGCAGCGCAAGTTCCGCTATGCCTTTGACCCGGGTGCACTGTTCGGCCCGATCGCCGGTTTCAACACCTCCACGCCTGACCTCGGCACCAACAAGTTCACCGATTTCTTCGGCGAGTTGCTGGTCCCGATCGCCAAGGACGTGGCCTGGGCCGACACGCTCGAGCTGTCGCTCACCGCGCGTCGTTCGAAGAGCGATTTCAACGACATCCAGAATAGCGTCAACGGCGCGCCGTCGAACGACTGGGCCTATGGCGGCACCCTGACCTGGGCGCCGGTCCGCGAGGTCCGCTTCCGCGCCAGCTACCAGCATTCGGTGCGCGCACCGAACTTCGGCGAGCTGTTCTCGGGTGGCGGCGGCTTCCCGCAGATATTCGATCCCTGCTCGATCAGCAGCAACTTCCGTACCACCAAGGGTGCGGCGGCGACCGCTCTTTGTGCGACGGCCGGCGTGCCCGGCGTTGGAGGTCTTCCCCCTTCGCTCATCAACACGTTCGTCGCAACTCCCGGCGCGCAGGCGTTCATCACGACGACCGGTAATCCGAACCTGAAACCTGAATCGTCGAACGCCTTCACCATCGGTGCAGTGTTCAACGCACTGGGGATCACCGGCTCGATCGATTACTACAACATCAAGATCAAGGATGTGATCGCCGCGCCAGACGTGAACGACATCATTTCGGCCTGCTATGGCTATAATGACGTCAATCCGAACCTCAGCTCTGCTAACCCGTTCTGCAATTCCGTGTTCCGGTCGGGCGGTAACATTGCCTTGGTGTCTCTGCCTGAAGCACTCGGGGGTGATCCCAACACGGGCTACTTCCAGCAGATCAACCAGGGCACGATCAAGACCTCGGGTATCGACGTCCAGCTCGGCTATCGCATGCCGACCGACTTCGCGATCCCGGAATCGTCGCTCAACCTGAACTTGGCGCTGAACTATCTCATCGACTACACAGTCGTCGGGATCGGTAACATCAAGAACGATTACTCCGGTACGGCCTCGTATTTCGGCGCCGGTCTCGGCACCAGCTTCCCGAAGTGGAAGGCCACCGGCAACATCGCCTGGAATGTCAACCCGATCACGCTCAGCACGCGTATCCGGTACATCGACAGCATGAAGAACCGTGCCTCGGTGCAGTTCCCGGGTGAGAGCTTCAGTGGTCCCAAGTCGATCGTTTATTTCGACTTCGCCGCGGAAGCGACCGTCGAGAATGTGACCCTGCGTCTCGGCGTCAACAACGCCTTCGACAAGCAGCCGCCGACCTATGCACCGAACGTGCAGTCGGGCACCGATCCGTCGCTGTACGACGTCATCGGACGGCGCGCTTATGTGTCGGCTCGCCTGAAGTTCTGATCTTCGGCGAAACGCAACTCGAACAGGGGGGTGGGGTCTGGTACCCCGCCCCCTTCTTCTTTAGAAAATCCCGATGAACAGCCTCAACGACCGCTTCAAAGCCGCGCATGCCGCCTTTTCGCGCGGCGATTTCGCGACCGCGCGCGCGCAGGGCGAGGCGATGCTGCGCATCCAGCCTGCCAATCCCGCGCTGCTCCAGTTCCTTGGTGTGGTGTCTGCACAGGCCGGTGACGCGGCGCGCGGCGCCGGCTATTTTCGCCAGGCGATGGCGCTGGGCGCCGATACCGCCGATAACCGGATCAACCTCGCCAAGGCGCTGCTCACGCTCGGTCAGGCCGATGAGGCCGCCGCTCTGTGCGACGATGCCAAGGTTCGTGACCTTCCCGATATCCAGCGGCTACGTGCCGACATTCTCAAGGCGCAGGGCCAGACCGGTGATGCCGTCTGGCTCTATGAAGGGCTGGTGGCGGCCAACCCGCAGGATTTCGATGCCTGGAACAATCTGGGGAACGCCCGGCTAACGCAGGGCGATCTTGAAAATGCGCTGATCGCGCTGCAGCAGGCGCGCGTGCTGCGACCGCAATCGGCACTGGTCCACATCAACATGGCCCGCGTGCTGCTGGCGCTCGACCGGCATCAGGATGCCTGCCTCGTGTTCGAGGAGGCGCATAAGCTCGACCCGCAAGACCCGCTCCCGCTGCTCGAACTCGGCCGTGCGCTCACCTCGCTGGGCCATGCCCAGGCGGCGCTTCCCGCGCTCGGCACCGCCGCGCGGCTGAATCCGCAGGACCCGGAGATATTCCTCGCGATCGGCACCGCCTTCAGCGATGTGGCCAATCTCGGCCAGGCCGAACAGGCCTATCGCTTCGCGATCAAGGCGCGGCCGGGCTTTGCGCCCGCCTGGCTGAACCTTGGCATATTGCTTGAACGCGACAACCGGGTCGACGAGCTGGGCCGGTTGATCGTCGATGCCGAGACGGCGGGCGTCAGCGGCGGCGAGATCGATTATCTTCGCGCGATAGCCTTGCGCCGCGAGGGCCGGCTCGATGAGGCGCTGGCGCTCGCCCGGTCGATCCTGTCGGATGCGCTCGACCGCTCGATGCTCGAACAGTTGATCGGTGAGATCGCCGATCGGCTCGGCCGGATCGATGAGGCCGCGGTGGCCTTCGAGGAGATGAACCGCGCCGCCGCGCTCAGCCCCCTCGGTCAGAGCGTCGACCGCGGCGCCTATCAGCGCAATATCGAGCGGATCGAAGCGCAGACGACGCAGGAATGGTATGCCGGCTGGGCCAGCGCGCCGGCTGTGTCCGGCCCGCCGGCACCCGCCTTCCTGGTCGGTTTCCCGCGATCGGGGACCACCTTGCTCGACACCATCCTGATGGGCCACAGCCGGGTGCATGTCCTGGAGGAACTGCCGATCATCGAGCAGATCGGCCAGTCGCTGGGCGATTTCACCCGCATTGCCGAGCTTGCCCCCGCGCAGGTCGCCGAGCTGCGCGCCCGCTATTTCGCCGAGCTGGAGACGCTGTCGCCGCCGCCCGCGGGCGCGCTGGTGATCGACAAGAATCCGCTTTCGATGCTCAGCATGCCGCTGATCCACCGGCTGTTCCCGGATGCGAAGATCATCCTGGCGATGCGCCACCCGGCCGATGTCGTGCTGAGCTGCTATATGCAGAATTTCAAGCCGACCGAGGCGATGTCGAGCTTTCTGGATCTCACCAACGCGAGCCGCACCTATGACCGGATCTTCCGCTATTGGGAGAAATGCCGCGAGATCCTGCCGCTCGACATCCACATGCTGCGCTATGAGGCGATGGTGGCGGATACCGAAGCGGCGGTGCGCCCGCTGTTCGATTTCCTTGGCCTCGACTGGGAGGACGCCGCGCTCGACCATCAGCAGACGGCGATCCGCCGCGGCCATATCCGCACCCCCAGCTATGCCCAGGTCACGGAGCCCGTCTATGCGCGGGCGAGCGGCCGCTGGACGCGCTATCGCGAGCCGATGAAATATGCGCTGCCCGTCCTCGCCCCCTGGGTGGAGCGCTACGGCTACAGCCTCGAATAGGGCGGCGCGCGTTGCGGGAAATCCCGATATCGGCTATGAAGCAACCCTTCCTTCCGGAGTAGAAGATGCGTCACATCACCCTGTTGTCCCTGGTCCTGGCCGGGATCGCGGCCATGCCTGCCACTGCCCAGCAGCAGAGCCAGGAGAGCGAGAAGCCCGAGAACAAGATCGTCTGCAAACGCGATGCGGAGACCGGCACCCGCTTCAAGAAGAAGGTCTGCCACAGCGTCGCCGAATGGGATCTGATCAGCGAGGAAAACCGCCGTGCCGCCAAGGAGCTCGTCGGGCCGGTGGTCAACGGTGCGCGGGGCAACTGATCGGCTGTCCATCGCATGCTGAACAGGGTGCAGCCTGTGGATCAGCGATATCGCAGCCAGCCCGTCACCGACAGCCGGGGCTCTGGCGCCATCGGCGTGACATAGGACACGCTATGCGCGGCGGGCACCGCAAACAGGCGCAGCGCGCCCATCGCCGGGACGAAGGCCTCCTCGACATGTCCGTCGGGGCGGTGAAACATCAGCAGACCGCCCCATTCGGGCCGCCAGTCCGGCGTCAGCCCCAGCACATAGGCGGCACGCCGCTGCTTGCCGACGACATCATCATCGTGGCGGGTGAGATAATGGCCCGCCGAATAGGCGGTCGCCTGCCCGTCCGCATAGTCGAGATCGGCGATGCCACTGATCTCGCGCAGCAGGTGGCGCACCTCATCCGATGACAGGAAGCTGACGAAATCGTCGAGCAATGTCGTGCGCGCCGATGGATCCTCGGGAACCCGGATCGCATCGTAGCGGAAATGGAAGCCGTGACGCGCCGCATCGAGCGAGCGCCGCTCGAGTTCGTCGCGCTGTGCCGGGCTCAGCCCGTCGATCGCACCGCGCGGCATTTCATAGACCTTGTCGCCGGCATTGAGGACGAGCTTCCAGTCTTCGCGCGCGATCAGATGCGCACGCAGCCGCGCCGCATCGGCCGGTACCAGGAAATCCCGAATCTCGACCCTGCCGTCGCGATCGAAAGCGGCCCTGAGCGCTGCGATGTCCAGCCTCTGCCCTATGCTGAATTGACCGCTCATTCACCCGACCGCGCCATTGCCGATACATGCCCCGGCACTGTGCGCCGCGGTTGCTAAGCCATGCACCTGCTGGTAAAAAAAGCCAATAATGCCGGAGCATATCATGCGCAGCAAGATTGTAGCCGCGACTGCCGCCTGTCTGTTCGGCCTGGCGTCGTCCCCGGCCTTCGCCGTGGGTGCCGACGCGCCGCCGGCGAAGGACGATCCGCGCGACAAGGTCGTCTGCAAGACCAAGCCGCAGACCGGACCCGCCATCGAAATCCGGCGCAACTGACCCGTCCTGCCGCGCCGGCGGCTGCTTTCCCTGGGTGAACTGGATATAATGCGTCTCGATCGACCGTTGCTGAAGCTGCCGCGCTGTTATGACGCCGACGCGCTCGCCGCGGACGTCGCGGCGCTGCCCCCTACGGCATGGCTGCCGCATCCGGGCAAGTTGCCCGGCAATGACGCGGTGCCGCTGATCACGCCCGGCGGCACCATATCGAACGGCTTCGCCGGGCCGATGGCGCCGACCGAGCATCTCGCCGCCTGCCCCTATATCATGCGGATCATGGCCGATCTCGGCGCGGTCTGGGGACGCAGCCGGCTGATGGGGCTCGCGCCCGGCTCGGACGTGCCCGAGCATGTCGATGTCGGCTATTATTGGCGAACCCACCTGCGTGTCCATGTCCCGATCGTCACCGAACCCGGCGTCTCCTTCACCGCCGGCGGGGAGACGGTTCACATGGCCCCCGGCGAATGCTGGGTGTTCGATACCTTCCAGATGCACAAGGTCCGCAACGCCGGCAGTGCCAAGCGCATCCACCTCGTGCTCGACACCGTCGGCGGCGAGCGGCTGTGGGACCTCGTTGCGGCAGCCCAGGCCGGGCAGACCGCAGCCGAACCGCTCGGCCCCGGCGAGGGCACGGGGCCGATCGCCTATGAGCAGGTCAATCTGCCGGAGATCATGTCGGGGTGGGAGATACGCTGCCATATCGATTATCTGCTTGGCCTTGCACCGGCTGGTCCGGCCAGGGACGCCGTGGCGCCAAGGCTCGAACGTTTTGCGAGCAGCTGGATGGCGGCCTATGCGGAGCATGGCACCGATGCGGCAGGCCTGCCCCTCTATCGACGCCTGATCGATGGCATCAGGGAGGATCTTCGCGTCCTGCGCGCCTCGTCGATCCTGCTGTCGAATCAGGTGCCGCTCGATCGCGCGCTGGCTGAGCTGATCTTCATGGTCGCGGTGCCCGCCGCCCGGCCGCAATCCGCGCTCGCCGCTACGAGCTGAAATCATGATCGTCTCTCACCAGCATCGCTTCGTTTTCGCGGCCGTTCCCAAGACGGGCACCCATTCGGTCCGTCAGGCGCTGCGCGTCCACATGGGGCCGGACGATGTCGAGCAGGCGCGTCTGATCGTCGAGAAGCGCTTCCCCTGGCCCGAACTGGCGAAGGTCGGCCACGGCCATCTCAGCTTCGAGGAGCTACGCCCCTTCCTTGGCGAGGCGGCGTTCGGCTCCTATGTGAAGTTCGCGTTCGTGCGCAATCCGTTCGATCGCTTCATCTCCTATTGCGCGTTCGCGACGAGCAAGCAGGGCAGTTTCGAGCGCGATCCGCAGGGGGTGATGCGGCATTTCCTGTTCACCGCGCCGCCCGAGAACCACATGGTATTCTGGGCGCAGCATCGGTTTCTCACCGGCCCCGATGGGCAGGTCCAGGCCGACATGATCGGCAAGGTCGAGACGATGCAGGCAAGCTATGACACGATCTGCGCGCGGATCGGGATCGCGCCGACGGCCCTGGAAAAGGTCAATACGTCGAAGCGCGGCGATTATCGCGACTATTATGATCAGGAACTGATCGATGGGGTCGCCAGGCGCTATGGTCGCGATCTCGAGCTGTTCGGCTACGATTACTGATGGCGCCGCCGCCCACCCCCAACCCGCGCAAGGTGCGCGGCATCCGCCGGCTCGGCCCGGTCGATATCACGGCGCTGCGCGCGGCGGTGCTCACCCTTCCCGAGGCCGAATGGGACCGCGAGAATGCCGACAAGCCCAACCGCTTCGAGGCGCTCGATGCGACCCGCCACATCGTCTTCCGCTTCGTTTCCAGCCTGCGCGACTGGCGATCGGGGTTCGATCGCCCCAACTGGGCCGAATGGCGGCCGCTGATCGAGCCGGTGCTGATGCAGGCCGTGGCCGATTATGGCTATGCAAACGGCGTCTTTCCGCGGGTCATGCTGGCGCGGATGCCGGGCGGCGGCATCATCAAGCCGCATAGCGACGCCAATCCGGCCGCCAAATGGCCGCATAAGATCCATGTGCCGCTGCAGACCAATGACGGCGTTACCTTCTTCGTCAACGGCGTGGGCCATCACCTGCCCGAGGGCGAGGCGGCCGAGGTCGACAATATGTCGGTCCATTCGGTCGAGAACCGGGGCGGTGACGACCGGATCCACCTGATCTTCGAATATTATGACGCGGACCAGCCCGAACCAGACTGGCTGGCCGGGGTTCTGGAGAAATAGCCCTGAACCGCTCATCCCGAGTAGCCACCGAGCGTGGCTCAGCGGCTCCTCAGGATGAGCAGGGAAATCAGGTAGCCGTCAGTTCCAGCTTGCCCTCGCCCTCGTCGATCCGCAGCGTCGATCCGTCAGGCACGTCGCCGCGCAGGATCGCATCGGCGAGCGGGTCCTGCAGATATTTCTGCACCGCGCGCTTCAGCGGCCGGGCGCCGTAGACCGGGTCATAGCCGACCCGCCCGAGCCAGGCGCGCGCGCCGTCGGTCAGCTCCAGCTTGACCTTGCGGTCCTTCAGCAGCTTGCCGACCCGGCCCACCTGAATGTCGACGATCGGGCCCATATGCTCCTGCGCAAGACGGTGGAACAGGATGATCTCGTCGAGCCGATTGAGGAATTCGGGCCGGAAATGGCCGCGAACCACCTCCATCACCTGATCCTCGACGCTATCGACATCCTGCCCGTCGGCCAGGTTCGACAGATATTGGCTGCCGAGGTTCGACGTCAGGATGATGATGGTGTTCGAGAAGTCGACCGTGCGGCCCTGGCCATCGGTCAGCCGCCCGTCGTCGAGCACCTGGAGCAGCACGTTGAACACGTCGCTATGGGCTTTCTCGACCTCGTCGAACAGCACGACCTGATAGGGCCGGCGCCGCACCGCCTCGGTCAGGACGCCGCCCTCTTCATAGCCGACATAGCCGGGAGGGGCGCCGATCAGCCGGGCGACGCTGTGCTTCTCCATGAACTCGGACATGTCGATGCG
>CAZJXG010000091.1:0-13073 GCA_964549965.1 uncultured Sphingomonas sp.
AATATTATTCGGGCGGCGACGCGAAGCTGCCCAATGTCGAGACCTATCGCTGCCGGGAGGCAAGCGCCCTGCAATATACGCTCGACAATCTCGACAAGCTGGTCGTCAAGCTGGTCGACGGATCGGGCGGCTATGGCATGCTTGTCGGGCCGACCGCGAGCAAGGCGCAGATCGAGGAGTTCCGCGCCGCGCTGATCGCCGAACCGCAGCGCTACATCGCGCAGCCCACCCTCGCGCTCTCCACGGTCCCGACCCTGACGGACAAGGGGGTGGCGCCGCGCCACGTCGATTTCCGGCCCTTCGTGCTGTCGGGCGCCGGGGGCGTGACGATCACGCCCGGCGGCCTCACCCGCGTCGCGCTGCGCGAGGGATCGCTGGTGGTCAACAGCAGCCAGGGCGGCGGCACGAAGGACAGCCTGATCCTTGCCGACGATGCGGGAGGGCCGCGCTGATGCTCTCGCGCACCGCCAATTCGCTCTACTGGATCGGCCGTTATGTCGAGCGGGCGGAGTTCACCGCCCGGCTGATCGAGGCGACGATCCGGCTCGACGCGCTGTCCGCTCGCCCCGCCGGCCAGGGTGCCTGGGACAGCGCCCTTCTGGTCGCCGCCGCCGACCAGGATTTCAGCCTGACCGGGGAAACGCGCTCGCCGCTGGCGATCAGCCGCTACCTCACCCTGTCGGCGGACAATCCCAATTCGATCCGCTCATGCCTCGATGCCGCGCGCAGCAACGCAAAATCGGTGCGGACCGCGCTGAGCCGCGATGCCTGGGAAGCGATCAACCGCGCCTGGCTGTACCTGCGCGGGCGGGCATCGACCGGCGGCAGCCAGACGACGCTCACCCTCGTCGAACAGATCCGGGCGGAAACGCGCGGCTTCGAAGGGGCGCTGCACCGGATGCTGCGCAACGAAGCCTATAGCTTCATCGGCCTTGGCGCCGCGATGGAGCGTTCGGACAACACCGCGCGACTGATCGACGTCAAATATCATCTGCTGCTGCCGGAGGGCGAAAAGGTCGGCGGCCTCATCGACCGCGACCAGTGGACGACGATCCTCCACACCGTCTCGGCGGTTACGGCCTATCGCTGGCTGTACAGCGAAGGGCTTAAGCCCTGGCTGGTCGCAGAGCTGCTCTGCCTCAAGGGCGAACTGCCCCGCTCACTCATCGCCTCGTCGGAAGAGGTGGTGATGCACCTGAACGCGATCGGCAAGCGCACCGGACTGCAGGGCGAAGCCGACCGGCTCGCCCGTGTCCGCCACAATGCGCTGGAGCGGACCACCATCGATGCGATTTTCGCGCAGGGTTTGCATGAGTGGCTAACCGCGTTCATTTATGAGAATACGCGGATACATCAATCGATAGGGCAGCAGTTCCGGTTCTCCTGAGATGCGTCTCCTGATCCAGCACCAGACCCAATATCGCTTCACCGAGCCACAGGCGCGTGTCGTCCAGTTGCTGCGCATGACGCCGGTCAGCCATATCGGCCAGAATGTCGTGCACTGGCGGATCGACGTCGATTGCGACGCCCGGCTCAAGCACGCCACCGACGGCTTCGGCAACGTCACCTCCATGCTCTACCTTGCCGGGCCGGTCGAACGGATCGGCCTGCGCGTCACGGGCGAGGTGCTGACCGAGGATCGCGCGGGCGTCGTCTCGGGCGCGATCGAGACCTTGCCGGCGGCGGTCTTCACCCGCGCGACCGACCTTACCATCCCAGGCGAAGCGCTGCTGGCGCTGGCCGCCGAGCATGATGCGGCATCGGGTGACGAACTCAGCCGGGCGCATGCCCTCAACACCGCGGTGCACGATATGATCCGCTGCACCGAGGACCGCAGCACCGAAGTCCGCCCGGTCAAGGATATCCTGGCTGCCGGGTCCGGCTGCAGCATGGATATGGCGCATGTGCTGATCGCAGCGGCGCGGGCGGCGGGCTTCGCGGCGCGCTTCGTCACGGGCTATATCTATCGGGAGGACGCGGGCGAAGGCCATCGCCAGGCACCGCATTTCTGGGCCGAGATCGATGTACCGGGCTTCTCGTGGATCGGCTTCGACCCGGCCAACGACATGTGCCCCGGCGAACGCTATGTCCGCGTCGCCAAGGGCCTCGACTTTCGCGACGCCGCTCCAATCTCGGGCGCGCGCGTCGGCGGCGGGCATGAGGTGCTCAACGTCGGCGTCGATGTGACCCTGTCGCAGGGACAACTCCAGTCCTGATCCCACAGGCGGTCCGGCATGCTGAACTCGTTTCAGCATCCACCGGACGGCGGGAGCAATCGCAGCAGCTTATTGCAACCCGCACACGCCCACTCCGCTTCGCTCACGTGGATGAGTGGATACGGAAACAAGTTCAGCATGACGACGGGGAGACGGTGGACGCCGGCGTGCACGCGTCCTATCTGAGCAAGACACAGAGCGGGAAGTCGGGTTCGTCATGAAATTGTTGCGGGGTCTGTGGGCGTTGCTGGTCGGGATCAAGGACGCCCTCGTCCTGATCGCGATGCTGCTGTTCTTCGGCCTGCTGTTCGCGGCGCTGTCGATCAGCCCCAATCCGACGGTCCCGACATCCGGAGCGCTCTTGATCGATCTGTCGGGCTCGCTGGTCGAGCAGCCCGCGGAGGCCGACCCGCTCAGCCTGCTTTCGGGGACACGGTCGCTCTCGCGCGAGACGCGGCTGCGCGACCTCGAACGCTCGCTCCAGAGCGCGGCCGCATCCAGCGAGGTGAAGGCGATCGTGCTCGATCTCGATGCCTTCGTCGGCGGCGAGCCGGCGACCCTGGCGGCGGCCGGCAAGGCGCTCGACAAGGCCCGCGCGGCAGGCAAGCCGATCCTCGCCTATGCCACCGGCTATAGCGACGACAGCTATCGTCTCGCGGCGCATGCGACCGAAATCTGGCTCAATCCGCTGGGCGGCGTGATGCTGGCCGGCCCCGGCGGGCCGCGCCTCTATTATAAGGGGCTGATGGACAAGCTCGGCATCACCGCGAAAATCTATCGCGTGGGTGCGTTCAAGTCCGCCGTCGAACCCTATACGCGCAGCGATCAGTCACCCGAGGCGCGCGAGGCCAATCAGGCGCTGGTCAATGCGCTGTGGTCAACCTGGCTCGCCGATGTCGGCGCGGCCCGCCCCAAGGCGAAGCTGGCACCCTATGTTGCACGGCCGGCGGCGATGGTCGCAGCGGCGGGCGGGCGGATGTCGCAGGCCGCGCTCGACGGCGGCCTGGTCGACCGGCTCGGCGACCGCAACGCCTTCGACGCGCGGGTCGCGGCGCTTGCGGGCGAGGATAGCAGCCGGGGACTCAACGGCTTCAAGGCCATCCCGCTCGACCGCTGGGCGGCCGCGCATCCCGAAAGGTCGAGCGGCAGCGCGATCGGGGTGCTGACCGTCGCCGGCGAGATCGTCGATGGCGAAGCCCCTCCCGGCACCGCGGGCGGGACCACCATTTCCGACCTGCTGTTCGAGGAACTGGCGCGCAAGCGGATCAAGGCGCTCGTCGTCCGCATCGATTCGCCCGGCGGATCGGTCACTGCCGCCGAGAAGATCCGGTCGGCGATCGTCGCCGCCAAGCAGACCGGCATCCCCGTGGTCGTCTCGATGGGCGGGCTCGCCGCGAGCGGCGGCTATTGGATAGCCACCCCGGCCGATCGCATCTTCGCGGATCAGGCGACCATAACCGGCTCGATCGGCGTGTTCGGCATATTGCCGACCTTTGAGGGATCGCTCGCCAAGCTGGGCCTGTCGGCCGATGGCGTAAAGACGACCCCGCTGTCGGGGGAGCCCGACATCTATCGCGGCCCGTCGGCCGAGTTCGATGCGCTGATGCAGGGGTCGATCGAGGATATCTACCGGCGCTTCACCAGCCTCGTCGCGGAATCGCGCAAATTGCCGATCGAACGGGTGCGCACGATCGCCGAGGGCCGCGTCTGGGCTGGCAGCAGCGCGCGGCAGATCGGCCTGGTCGACGAATTCGGTTCAGTCGACGACGCGGTGGCGGCAGCGGCGAAGCTCGCCAAGCTCGATCCCGCCAAGGCCCGGCCACTCTATATCGAAAAGCAGCCGGCACAGTGGAAGGCGATGCTCCAGACGCTGTTCGGTCCCGATGAGGGGAATAGCGAGGCTGCCTCCGCGCGCGGCCCCTGGGGCGCCATTGCGCTGCGCTCCGACGCAAGCGTTCTGGCGGCACTGGGCCAGGCACAAAGGGTTCTCACCGGCCCGGCGATCCAGGTTCGCTGCCTCGAGTGCACGACGGCGGGAACTCCGCCCCGCCCCGGCGACATCGCCGCCGCGCAAAGCCTGCTGTCATGGGCGAGGCGCTGAACATACGCCCTGTCGCCGCTGCCGATGCGGCCGCGATTGCCGCCATCTATGCCCATTATGTCGAACATAGCGTCATCACCTTCGAACTGACACCGCCCGATGCCGCCGAAATCCTCTCACGGATCGGCCATATATTGCCGCGCTATCCTTTCCTCGTCGCCGAGCAGGACGGGCGGATCACGGGCTATGCCTATGCCGGCAAACTCTATGAACGGGCCGCCTATCGCTGGGCCGTCGAGACCACCGTCTATGTTGCGCCCGACCGACATCGCCAGGGCATCGGACAGACGCTCTATGCGACCCTGATCGCAACGCTCGCCCAACAAGGTTTCCAGACCGCGTTCGGCAAGATCACCCTGCCCAACCCGGCCAGCGTCGCCCTGCATGAGACATTCGGCTTCGTCCGCTGCGGGGTATTGAGCCGGGTCGGCTACAAGCAGGGCGGATGGCATGATGTCGGGCTCTACCAGCTCGAACTGGGAACCCGGCCCGGCCGACCGGAGGAAACCCGGCCGTTCGTCTGAACGGCCGCGGGATCAGACGAAGCGGCTTGTGCACATCTTCGCGGTCTCGGCCGGCGCGCCCAGCTTCGCCATCTTGCCCAGCGCGGCCTGCTTCAGGGCCAGGGTCTGTTCATATTCGCCGGCGCCCCGCGCCTTCAGGCCGGCGCCGATCGTGCTATCCAGGTCCCGGCGCATCTTCATCAGCTCGGACAGCGTCTCCTGCGCCCGGGGCTCATTGGTCTGGACCGTCTTCACCAGGAAATCGCCGAGCGAGTAGCAGCCGAGCGCCGCATCGAAGCGCGCCTTGGGAAGCTCGATATCGGCGGTCTTCTTGACCTGCGGATAGGCCTGGTCGCAGGGGCTCTCCAGCTCCTGCCACTTGCCGTTGGTGATATCGGCCTCGACCTCGCCCATCCGGCTTACCACCTCCGACGCCTTCTTCGCCGAAAAGGCGCCCGTGTCGGACGCGGCGAGCATCGCATAATGGAGGATGCGGGTCTGATCGTCGAAACCCAGATCGCCCTGCGCCGACGGCGATCTGGCGCGGGAGCTGGCGGCGCTGACGACTGCGCAGGTCGCTGCCTTGCTGACCGAATCGCCTGGCAGCGCAAGTTGCTTGGGACCGCAGCCGGCAAGCACCAGAGCCATGGCCGACATCGCGAACATATGGTTACGCATCACTACACCTCGACAAATAGTCCACGACTCTACGTTCCGCGATCCGGAGAGTTCCCGTTGCGAAACGAAGCTGTCGCCACGGTGAATGACGGCGGTGGGTGCGACGATCAGTCCCGGTAGCCCGGCAGGCCGAGGCCGCGCAGTATCGCCAGCGCACGCAGCGCGAAGCCCGCCAGCGCCGCGAGCGCCGCCGCCGCAAGCAGCGGAATGCCCGCTATCATCAGCAGCACGAACAGGCCGGCGGACAGCGCCGCCGCGGTGACGTAGAGCTCCGGCCGCAGCAGGATCGACGGCTCGCCGGCCAGCACATCGCGGATGATGCCGCCCATGCAGGCGGTGATGACCCCCATCGCCGCCGCGCCCAGCGGCGGCACGCCAAAGGCCAGCGCCTTCCACGCCCCGAACACCGCATAGGCCGCCAGCCCCACCCCGTCGAACCACAGGATCGCATGTTCCGGCCAGATTTTCCGGGGTGTAAGCCACACCGCCAGCGCGGCGAGCAGGCAGACCAGCAACGCGCGGTTGTCGTTGATCCAAAAGACCGGGGCGCCGATCAGCAGATCCCGCAAGGTCCCCCCGCCCGTCCCCGTCACGCCCGCGAAGAAGGTGAAGGTGACGATCGTCTGCCCGCGCCGCGCCGCCGCCAGCGCTCCGCTGATCGCGAACACGGCGATGCCGGCGATATCGAGCAGCGGCAGGACGGAACGGACCATCATGAGATCGGGAAGCGGCATGGCCTTTCTTCCCGCAATATCGGCTCCGCTTCAAGCGATCCGGTCTGGACCAGTCTCATTTGTTACGACTATGATGCTGCATGAGCCTCGCACCCGCTATCAGGATACGCCCGGTTCGCCCGGATGACGTCGACGCGCTGCTGCTGCTGGCCGAACGTGCCGGCACCGGATTCACCAACCTGCCACGTGACCGCACCGTCCTCGCCCAGCGGATCGAACGCAGCGCAGCATTGCTCGACGGCGCCCGGCTGGGCGGCGCGATCATATTGGTCATCGAGGTCGAGCGGAAGGTGCGCGGCTGCGGTATGATCTTTCCGCGTGTCGGGGTCGAATGGCCATTCTACAGCTATCGGATCAGCTACACCACGCAGCGATCGAGCATCGACGCGCGGATGGTGCGCTTCCCCGTGCTGACGCTCACCAACGACCTGGAGGATTGCGCCGAGGTCGGCGGGCTCGTGATCGATCCCGAGCTGCGGCGTGGCGGCTATGGGCGCATGATCGCGCGCAGCCGCTATCTGTTCATGGGCTGCCACCGCGCGATGTTCGGCAAGCGGGTGATCGCCGATCTGCGGGGCTGGCTTGACGGCGGCCGCTCCCCCTTCTGGGAAGCGGTCGGCGGGCGTTTCTACGCAATGAGCTTCGCCGAGGCCGATCATATCAACGCCACCACCGGCAATCAGTTCATCGCCGATCTCGGGCCGCGCGCGCCGATCTACGTCAACATGCTGTCACCGGAAGCGCAGGACGTGATCGGCAAGGTCCATGACGATGGCCGTGCCGCGCGAACCCTGCTGGTCGAAGAGGGGTTTCGCGACGAGGGCTATGTCGACATCTTCGATGCCGGCCCGACAATGATTGCCATGATCGACGAGCTGAAGGCGGTCCGCAACCGGCACAGCGCGATCTTCATTCGCAGCGACAGCGGCGATGCGCTGCACGATCATCTGATCGCCCATGGCCAGGGCGGCGATTTCTGCTGCACGGTCGGGTCGATCGAGGCCGCGGGCGGGCAGGCGATCACCGATCCCGGCAGCGCCGCGCTGCTCGGCCTGGCCGAGGGCGATCCGATCCACTGGCTGCCGCTATGACGACGGTCGAAATCAATTTCGACGGGCTGATCGGGCCGATCCACAATTATGCCGGCCTGTCCCCCGGCAACATCGCCAGCGCGAGCAATGCCGGGGCGATATCGCGGCCACGTGCCGCCGCGCTGCAGGGCCTGGCCAAGATGAAGCGCCTGATGGACCGAGGCCTCGTTCAAGGCTTCATCCCCCCGCCCCGCCGCCCCGCGATCGCCGCGCTGCGGGCGGCGGGCTTCGGCGGGAGCGATCGGGACGTGCTCGCGGCTGCGGCGCAGGATGATCCGATCCTGTTCAACAATGCCTGCTCGGCCTCGGCGATGTGGGCCGCCAATGCTGCAACCTTGATCGCCGCAGCCGATAGCGGCGACGGCCGGGTTCACCTCGTCACCGCCAATCTGGCGACGATGCTCCACCGCAGCTTCGAGGCACCCGACAGCTTCGCCATGCTGCGCACCATCTTTCGCGACGAGCGCTATTTCGCGGTCCATCCGGCCCTGCCGGGAACGCAGCATTTCAGTGACGAGGGTGCAGCAAATCATATGCGGCTCGCGCCCTCGCATGGCGCGCGGGGCCTGAACATCTTCGTCCATGGCACCGCCCGTGGCAGCCGCTTCCCGGAACGGCAGGCGCGGCGGGCCGGCGAGGCGGTGGCGCGGCTGGCAGGCACGCAAGGTCTGCACATGCTGCAGTCACAGGCGGCGATCGAGGCCGGCGCCTTTCACAATGACGTGGTCGCCGTCGCCAATGAACATGTCCTGCTCGCCCATGCCCATGCCTTTGCCGACCGCGAGGCGCTGATCGGCGCCGCCACACGAAGCGTGCCCGGCTTCGTCGCGGTCGAGATCGACAGCATCGGGCTGGACGAGGCGGTCAGTTCCTATCTGTTCAACTCGCAGCTCGTCACGCTGCCCGAAGGCGGCATGGCCCTGGTGCTGCCGGCCGAAGCACAGGCGGCGCCGCGCATATGGGCGGCGGTTCAGGCGATCCTGGCCGCGAACAATCCGATCAACGAGGCGATCGTCGTCGATGTGCGCGAAAGCATGCGCAATGGCGGCGGCCCCGCCTGCCTGCGCCTCCGCGTACCCGTGAACGCGGCTGCGCGTGCCGCGATCGACCCCCGCTTTCTGCTGGACGCGAGGCGCTGGGACGCGCTGTGCGAGGTGGTCGAGCGTCGCTGGCCCGAGCGGATCGACGCGGCCGATCTGGCCGATCCGGCCTTGTGGGATGCTGTCGGCGCCGCACATGACGCGCTCGACACCCTGCTAGCGCGCATTTGAACTCGATCGCTTAATGTCGCACAACAGCCCGATGCTCGTCGTCCGTCCCGCCGGCCCTGCCGATCTCGACTCGCTGATGGAGCTGGCCGTCCTGTCAGGCCGTGGTTTCACCAGCCTGCCCGAGGATGAGGCGACGCTGCTCGATCGCCTCACCTTGTCCGAAGCCAGCTTCACCGGCGCCATCGGCCCGCGCGAGGCCTGGTACACGCTGATGCTGGAGGATAGCGAGACCGGGCGGATAGAGGGGCTGTGCGGGGTGCGCGCCGCCGTCGGCGTCGCCCGGCCGCATTTCTCCTTCCGGGTGATGACGCTCGCCCAGTTCTCTTCGGCGATCGGCACCCGGTTCGATCATCAGGCGCTCGTCCTGGTCAATGAGTGCGCGGGCTGGACCGAGGTGGGATCGCTCTACCTGCGCCCGGAGCGGCGCTCGGGCGGGGCGGGAAGCCTGCTCGCCCGGTCGCGCTACATGCTGATCGGGGTCGATCGGCCGCGCTTCGCGGAAACGGTGATGGCCGAATTGCGCGGCTATTTCTCGCCCGACGGCACCTGCCCCTTCTGGGAAGGCGTCGCGAGCAAATTCTTCCGCCTGCCGTTCGAGCAGGCCGATCATATGGTCATGTCGACCGATGGCCAGTTCATCCTCGATCTGGCGCCGCGCCATCCCATCTATGTCGAGCTGATCGACGAAGCGGCCCATGCCGCGATCGGCCGCGTTCATGTCGAGGGCGAGGCCGCGCGCGCGATGCTGGAGCATGAGGGATTTCGCGGCTCCGGGCTGATCGACATCTTTGACGGCGGCCCGACCTATTCGGTGCCGCGCGACAGCATCACCACGATCGACCGCACCGCGCCGATGACGCTGATGATGGGCAACCCGGTCGAAGCGCCGGAGCGGCTCGTCTCGACGGCATCGATCGAGGGTTTTCGCGCGACCCGGGCCAAGGTGCGGATCGAGGATGGACAGGCGATGCTCGACGCGGCGGCGATCGACGCCCTGCAGCTCGCCCCCGGCGACATAGTGAGAGTGAGACAATGATGCGCTCGATCGATCCCGCGACCGGCGAGACCATATGGGAGGGCGAGGAAACCGCACCCGCCGCGATCCCCGCCCTAGTCGAGCGCGCTCGTGCCGCGCTGCGCGGCTGGTCCGCCCGGCCGGCCGAGGAACGGGCGGCGATCCTCCAGCATTATGCCGCGACGCTCAAGGACCGCAGCGAGGACATCGCCCGCGATATCGCGCGCGAAACCGGCAAGCCGCTCTGGGAAACGCGCACCGAAATCGCCTCGATGGTGGGCAAGGTGGCGGTGTCGATCGCGGCGCAGGCGGAACGGGCCGGATCGCGCCGGGCCGATACCGCCTTCGGCCGCGCGGTGCTGCGGCACAAGCCGCATGGCGTCATGGCGGTGCTCGGCCCCTATAATTTTCCGGGCCACCTGCCCAATGGCCATATCGTCCCGGCCCTGCTCGCCGGCAACAGCGTGATCTTCAAGCCTTCGGAAGAGACGCCGCTCACCGGCCAGCATATGGCCCGGGCACTCCATGATGCCGGCGTGCCCGAGCATGTGTTCCAGCTCGTCCAGGGCGGGCGCGATCAGGGCGCAGCGCTGATCGGCGCCGATATCGACGGGCTGCTGTTCACGGGATCGGCGACGACGGGCGCACATTTCCGCCGGGTGATGATCGAGCGCCCGCATGTCATCCTGGCGCTCGAACTGGGCGGAAACAATCCGCTGATCGCCTGGGGCGATCCGGATGTGATGGCCGCCGCCATCGTCCAGTCGGCCTTCATCACCACGGGGCAGCGCTGTTCCTGCGCCCGGCGGCTGATCATCCCCGACGGAATCGAAGGCGACGCGACGATCGAGGCGGTCCACACGCTGGCCGACCGGCTGCGCATCGGCGCCTGGAACGACGCGGAGGAGCCCTATATGGGGCCGCTGATCTCCGCCCGGGCCGCGCAGGCGTCCCTCGATGCCGTCGCTGCGCTGAGGGCCAGCGGAGCCAAGGCGCTGCTGCCCTTTGAGCGGCTGGACCGCAGCGATGCCTTCGTCACACCGGGTATCTATGACGTCACCGGCATCGACGTGCCCGATGCCGAAATCTTCGCTCCCGTCCTGCAGGTCATCCGCGTGCGCGATTTCGACGCGGCGATCGAGGCCGCCAACCGGACGAGCTTCGGCCTGTCCGCCGGCCTGCTGTCCGACGATGCCGCGCTGTGGGAGCGCTTCCTCGCGGGTTCGCGCGCGGGCGTGGTCAACTGGAACCGGCCGACCACAGGAGCTGCGGCCAACATGCCCTTCGGTGGGCTCGGCGCATCGGGCAATCACCGCCCGAGCGCCTATTATGCCGCCGATTACTGCGCCTATCCGGTCGCGAGCTTCGAAGCCGACAGCATCGCCGACCTGACCGACGAACTGGGCGGGCGGCTGCTGTGATCGAGGACCACCGTGCCGCGCTCGATACCGCGGCTGCGGCGCCGATGCTCGCGCAGGTCAGGCGGTGGAGCGCGATCAACAGCGGTTCGCGCAACCTGGACGGACTGGCGGCAATGGCCGCGCAGCTTGCCGATGCCTTTGCGATCCTGCCCGGCGAGGTCCGCCTGATCGACGCCGCGCCCGGTGAGACGATCGATGGCCATGGCAAGGCCAAGCCCCTCGCCTTCGGTCGCAACCTGCGGGTGCGGGTCCGTCCCGAGGCGCCGGTACAACTGCTGCTGACCGGCCATATGGACACGGTATTCGCGGTCGATCATCCCTTTCAGACACTCACCGATCTCGACGGGGGGGCGATCCTCAACGGCCCCGGCGTGGCCGATATGAAGGGTGGCATCGCGCTGATGCTCGCCGCGCTCGCCGCGCTCGAAGCGTCGCCGGCCCGCGGGCGGATCGGCTATGAGGTGGTGATCAACTCGGATGAGGAAATCGGCTCGCCCGGATCGGCCGCGCTGATTGCCAAGGCCGCGCGCGGCAAGATCGCGGCGCTCACCTATGAACCATCCGCGCTGCCCGATGGCACGCTGGCGGGCGCCCGCCCTGGCAGCGGCAATTTCTCGATCGTCATCAACGGCCGGTCGGCGCATGCCGGGCGCAACCCCGAGGACGGCCGCAATGCGATCGTCGCCGCAGCGGACCTGGCCTTGCGGCTGGCGCGGGCCAGACGCGACGGGCTGTCGATCAACCCGGCTAAGATCGACGGCGGCGGCCCCAACAACATGGTGCCCGACCAGGCGGTGCTGCGGGTCAACCTGCGCCCCGCGCTGCCCGAGGACGAGGCGCTGGCCCGCAAGCTGATCGACGACCTCGTCCGTGCCGTGGCGACCGGGCATGATGTGGCGATCCACGTCCATGGCGGCTTTGGCCGCCCGCCCAAACCAATCGACAAGCAGGCCGCGAAGCTGTTCCGGCTGGTCGAGGAGAGCGCCGCTCTCCTTGGCCGACCGATCACCCACAGGGCGACCGGCGGCGTCTGCGATGGCAACAACATCGCCGCCTGTGGCGTGCCCGTCGTCGACACGATGGGCGCGCGCGGCGGCGCGATCCACTCGGCCGACGAATATCTGATCGTCGAGAGCCTTGCCGAACGGGCGCAGCTCTCTACGCTGGTGATGCTCAGACTGGCATCGGAAGGGCTGTGATCGCGTGACATCCCCGGGCAGCCCCATGGTGGACGATGCCGACATGGCCTTTGCTCAGGCTGCCTCGCTTGCGGAGGCCGAACCGGCCGCCGCGCTGCCGATCGCCCAGAGTCTTCTGGCCCGATTGCCGGACCAGCCCGACATCCTCCGTCTGCTCGGCCGCATCCACCGCGCGCTGGGGCATGACGATGCCGCCGAGCAGGCCGAGTTGGCGGCGATCGATGCCTCCGCTAGAGACCCCGATCTCTGCAGCGCCGCGCTGGCACTGGTTGCGAATGAGTTGCACATCGCCGAACCGCTGCTTCGCGCCCGGCTGAAAGCCTCGCCGTTTGACGTCGCCGCGATCCGGATGATGGCAGAGCTCGCCGCGCGGATCGGTCGCTACAAGGACAGCGAAGCGCTTCTGCGCCGCGCGATCGCACTGGCACCGGCCTTTGTCCCCGCGCGAGCTAATCTTGCGACGGTCCTTCATCGCCAGAATCGGACCGCGGAGGCATTGGCCGAGCTCGACCGGCTCAACCGTACCGATCCCGGCAACGCGGCCCATGATACGCTGCGCGCTGCCGTCCTCGGCAGAATCGGAGATTATGACGAAGCGATCGGGCTCTATCGAAAGATACTCGAGCAGCGACCGGATCAGCCCAGGCTCTGGATGAGCTACGGCCATGCGCTGAAGACCATCGGCCTGCAGGAGGAAGCGATCGCCGCCTATCGCCGCGGGCTCGCCGCCGATCCGTCGCTTGGCGAGATCTGGTGGAGCCTTGCCAATCTCAAGACCGTCCGCTTCGACGAGGCCGATATCGCGCGCATGGAGCAGGCGCTACGCAATCCGAATTTGTCGGAC
>CAZJXG010000092.1:0-12879 GCA_964549965.1 uncultured Sphingomonas sp.
ACCAGTTCAACACCGCCGCGACCGCGCTGAGTTCGGCCGCCGATGGCATTTCCACGGCGGCCCAGTCGAACGTCGCCAAGCTCAATGACGACTTGCGGACCCTTGCCCAGATCAACACCGCGCTGCGCCGTGCAACGCCCGGATCGCAGGGGCAGGCACTGCTCCAGGATCAGCGCGATGCCATTCTGAAAAGCGTGTCCAATGCGGTCGGTGTCGACGTGAGGCTGGAGGATGACGGCCGCGCCACGGTCACTTTGCTCGGTGACAGCACCGTCAAGCTGATCGACGCCGACAAGGTCAATCCCGGCTATGTCGGCATCGTCGCCTCCACCAATGGACGCTTCTCGCTGGTTGCCTCCGGCTTTGGCGACGAAGTGGCGATGGCACCGCAGTCCGGCTCGCTCGCGGGGTTGGCCGACGTCGCCAATACGATCGCGGCACGGCGCGACTCTCTCGATGCCATCGCCGCGCGCTTCGCCCAGGTGATGAACGACTGGAACCAGGCCGGTATCGATCGCAATGGCGATCCGGGGGCGGCGCTCGTCACGGGAACCACCGCCGCGACGATCTCGGCCGCGACCACCGATCTGTCCAAGATCGCCGCCGCCTCCGCCGCCGGTGTCGCCAACGGCAATGCCCTGGCGCTGAAGGACTATCGCAACTCGACCGGCCCCGAAGCGCAATGGGCGCTGCTCGTATCGACGCATGCGCAGGCCGTGTCCGCGGCCAAGGCCGAACAGTCGGCGACCGCAACCCAGCGCGATGGCGCCCTTCAGCAGCTCGATGAGGTGACGGGCGTCGATCTCGATGTCGAGGCCGCCCAGCTCCTGCGCTTCCAGCAGGCCTATAATGGTTCGGCGCGGATCATTCAGATCGCCAGGGAGACGCTCCAGGAAATCCTGGGGCTGTTCAACTGATGGCTCGAACTTTCATGAGGATTGACCGGTGATCACCGCAACCCGCTACCACGCCCTGGCGCAAATCAACCGGCAGGCGAAGCTTGGCGCCGAGATAGCCCGCATCCAGACAGAAATCTCGACCGAGAAGAAGGTCCAGCAGGCGTCCGATGATCCGATCGCGGCCTCGCGCATTTCAGAACTGCGCCGCGCGCAGGGCGATCAGGTCGTCTGGACCCGCAACATCGAGACCGCGAAGGCCGTCGCCTCGCAGGTCGATACCGCACAGAGCAATATCGCCGACATCTTCAACCGGGTGAAGGAACTGACCCTGGCCGGCCGGTCGGAATCGGTATCCGCCGCCGACCGCTCGGCGATCGTCCAGGAACTGACCTCGCTGCGCACGGCGCTCGCCAACACGAAGACGGCAACCACGCCGACGGGGCAATCGCTGTTCCCGACCGACGCGCCGCTGCAGGTCTCGGTTTCGGCGACGGTGCGGCTGACGGCGACCGCCCAGCGGTCCGAGGTGTTCGAGGGGATTCCCTATGCCCATGGCAGCGGCGATCTCGACTATGCGATCGGCGCAGCGATCGACGCGATTTCGACCGATGACGTCACGACGCGCCGCACCTTCGCGGATACCGCGCTGTCGGACATCGATCTCGCCAGCAGCCATGTCACCAACCAGCGCGCCGCGCAGGGCGTTCGCGCCTCGCAGCTCGATACCGCCGCCGAGACGCTCGAGGAAGCCTCGATCCAGCTGTCCTCGGAACGCAGCTCGCTCGAGGATACCGATGTCGCGGCGGCGATCATGAAGCTCAATGCCAAGACCCTGACGCTCCAGGCCGCGCAACAGGCCTTCGCCAAGGTCAACAGCAACACTTTATTTGATTTTCTACGTTAAGCGTCTGTGTCGAAGGGTGGATAAAGCTTCTGCTTATTCTGCCGTTAACGATGATCGGGGAAACAGGGCTGCAAACAGGCCCGGCGCCCATATGATATTCCTGGAGTAAGCGTCCATGTTTGCAGGTATCGGCCTCGTCATCCTTCTCGCCATGGTGTTCGGCGGCTTCGCCATCACCGGCGGCGACCTCGGACCGATCTTCCATGCGATCCCGCACGAAATGCTGATCATCGGCGGTGCCGCCGTCGGGGCGACCGTGGCCGGCAATTCGATGAAGGAGCTCAAACAGCTGGGCGGCGGCTTCGCCAAGGTCTTCAAAGGCCCGAAATACGTCAAGAAGGACTATCTCGACGTCATCTTTCTCGTCAGCACCTTGATGAAGAAGCTGCGTACCGAGGGCCCCGTCGCGCTCGAGCCGCATATCGAGGATCCGAAGGCCTCGACCCTGTTCGCCGAATATCCCAAGCTCCTCAAGGACAGCACGCTGATCCACATGATCACCGACACGCTGCGCCTGGTGGTCATCTCGTCGGGCACGCTCGATCCGATGGCGGTCGAGGACGTGATGGACAACGCGCTCAAGACCCACCACCATGACGAAGTCCGTCCCGCCGACGCCATCCAGACCTTGGCGGACTCGCTGCCGGCGCTGGGCATCGTCGCCGCCGTTCTCGGCGTGGTCAAGACGATGGGCTCGATCGACCAGCCGCCGGCCATCCTCGGCGCGATGATCGGTTCGGCGCTCGTCGGTACCTTCCTCGGGATTCTGCTCGCTTATGGCATCTTCGCCCCCTTCGCGAGCCGCTGCAAACAGGTGATCGAGGCCGATGCCGCCATCTATGGCGTGGTCAAGCAGATCATCATCGCGTCGCTGCATGGCCATCCGCTGCCGCTGGTTATCGAGGCCGCGCGCTCGGGCATCACCCATTCGAACCAGCCGGCCTTCGCCGACGTGTTCGATGGCATGCGCGGCCGCTAAGCCTAAGATCCTCGCAGGAAAGCCTTCTCCATGGCGCAATCGCCCACCAAGCGCGGCAAGAACGAGCCCGAACCCAGACCGATAATCATCAAGAAGATTATCGAGGACGGGCATGGCGGCCACCATGGCGGCGCCTGGAAGGTCGCCTATGCCGACTTCGTGACCGCGATGATGGCCTTCTTCCTGCTGATGTGGATCCTGGGCGCGACCACCGAGAAGCAGCGCAAGGGCATTGCCGACTATTTTACCCCGACGATGGTGCAGCTGCGCGACAAGAGTGCTGGATCGAACGGGCTGTTCGGTGGTGAATCGATCGTCGACAAGGACAATTATCCGCATCGCGCGGCGCAGACCGGTTCCAAGTCGATCACCATCCCCAAGGATGCGACCGGCGGCGAGAAGGAAGGGGCGGCTGCGGCGAAGAGCCGCGACCGCGCGGCGTTCCAGAAGCTCAAGATGATGCTTCAGGCGAAGATGGCGGCCAACCCGAAGCTGGCCCAGATGATGAAGAATGTCCGCATGGTCGAGACGCGCGAGGGGCTGCGCATCGATCTGGTCGATCAGGCCGATTTCGCGATGTTCAAATCAGGCACGGACCAGCTCTCCAGCGAGGCGCTGGGGCTGATGAAGCAGGTCGCCGAAGTCACCAACTTCGCCGATAATTCGGTGATCGTGCGCGGCCATACCGATGCCATGCCCTATTCGAAGGGCCGCACCGTCAACAACTGGACGCTGTCGGCGGCCCGCGCCGAGGCCACGCGCCGGGCGCTGTCGGATTATGGCGTCGAGAACGGCCGTTTCGCCCGGATCGAGGGTGTCGCCGATCGCGAGCCTTATGTCGCCGGCGATCCCTATGATCCGCGCAACCGCCGCATGTCGATCACGCTCGCATGGACCGGCGCCGCCGCCGGCAGCACCGAGAGCGCCGAAGCTGCCCCGCACGGCCCGGTAGACCTGATGGCCGGCGCGGGCGCTCATGATCCCACCGCGATGCCGGCCGAGGCGAAGGCGCAGCTGGCGGTGGCGAAGAAGCATTGAGAGCTGGGCAGCCGTGGCGCAAGTTTTGCGTCAAAATGGACGCAAGCCAGGTTGACCGCTCAAGGCCTGGCTTTAAGAGTCCACGCCGCCGCTGATTTCGAGGGGCGGATGGATGATCGCAGATTTCGCCGGAACCGTGTCGGCGCGAGCTAATCATAGCTCGCTGGAAGTCGCCATAGCGGTGCCCGATCCGAATATTGCTCCTCAGATTCCGGCAGCGGGAGATATGCTGACGGGCACATCAGGTAATGACGAAATCATCGGTACAGCGACGCACGACTATGTCTTTGGCGGAGGCGGCAACGATCAGCTCTCCGGAAGCGATGGCAACGACCACCTCTACGGCTTTAACATCAGTGGCGATCCGACAGCCGACGGGGACGATACGATCCGCGGCGGCGCGGGCACGGATTATATACAGGGCAATGCCGGCGATGATCTAATCTATGGCGACGACGGCAATGATCGCTTGAACGGTGGGGCGGGCAGCGATGGTATCCAGGGCGGCGCCGGCAACGACAGCATTAACGGGAACAAAGGCCGAGATTATATCGATGCCGGCGTTGGTAACGATACTGTTCGTGGCGGCCAGGATAACGACGATATAGCCGGCGGCGAGGGCAATGACCTCTTGTTTGGCGATCTCGGCAATGACGGGATCTACGGCGGAGCGGGTCACGATACCGTCGCGGGTGGGCAGGGTAACGACGTGTTCGGTTTCTTCATTGGCGATGCACGCTATACAGGTGGCTCTGCGATGGACGTCATCGATACGATCGCGGATTTCGAGGATGGTACCGATCGGTTCGGACTCGGACTCGGTTCAGGCATCGGGACCCTGCCTGGCGACGTTCTACAGGATTCTACTGGAAGCAGCTTTGCGACAGTCGCCGCAGCTTTGGTACGCGCACAAGGTTTGCTCGACGGGCATGCGGGGGCATCCGATGTCGCCGCGTTACAAGTCGGAAATGACAGCTATCTTTTCTACAATGACTCGGGCGGCTCGACGATCAACTCCATTGTTAGGGTGATCGGGCTGAGCTCTACCAATGTCAGCGAGGCCGATTTCACTATGCTGGACAGGTCTGTTAGTGCGGGCGATGCGGCGGCGGCGGCCTAGGCCCTAATCACCGAATCTGGCCGATCGCAGGATCGAGGTTGCAACTCGCCGAGGCTGCCACCGTCAACGTCAGTTCGCGGTCCCTAGGCGTTCAGCGAGGAACTTGTCTCCCCAATCGTGGCGTCGCCGTCGCTGGCGAGCATCATATAGGCGAGCATCGCATTGGCCGGGTTGGGCTTGAGCAGGTTCATCCGCTGGGTCGATCCCATCATCGCCAGCATCTCGGCGGTGTCGGGCGCCGTCTTGCCGTCGCCTTCGAACACCTGCCGCGCATAGGCCAGGCGCATGTCGGCGTCCGGGCCGAACCCGTCGGGGGTCGCGGAGCGGGTGGCCGGCGTCGCCGCGCCGCTGTCGTCGATCTTCTTCGCCATCAGCGCATAGACCTGGCTGAGCGAGCGGGCATTGCCGCCATTGTCGTAGAAGATCGAACGATTGGCGCGCGCCTCGCGCGGGAACAGCGCCGCCGCGTTGGCATCGGGGCGCGCATCGGCGGTCCTGAGGAATCTGGTGGCGCCCTCCAGGCCCAGGAAATGCGCGAAATAGAGATCGGCCGAGCGCGGCTGGCGGCCGAGCGACGCCTGCAGCCCCTGGGCATTGTCGCTCGCGAACTCGGCCGCCATCAGCGACGAGGCCTCGGGATGGTTCTTCAGCGCCATCACCTGCTCGCGGACCGCGCCGTCGACCTTCCAGCTGCCGTCGCCGCGCCGGCTGATCGCGTCGGCGGCCCAGCCCAGGCCATGTTTGGCGCCATATATCTTCACCGCGCCGAGCCAGCTCTGGTCGATGAATTGGAACAGGCCGCCCGCCGAACTGGACTGCGCCTGTGCATTGGGGTTCAGCCCGCTCTCCGACTTGGCCTGGTTGAGCAGATAGGTGAAATCGACGCC
The DNA here is from genome assembly GCA_964549965.1 of uncultured Sphingomonas sp. GTDB lineage: Bacteria > Pseudomonadota > Alphaproteobacteria > Sphingomonadales > Sphingomonadaceae > Rhizorhabdus. The sequence goes on from CAZJXG010000092.1 coordinate 5,828, forward strand.
GACCCGCTGCGCGGCACGCTGGATCGCACCGCGCACGCCGGCATCGCGCTCGACGCGTCCGAAGCCCGGCAGGCTCATGAGGGGAGTCCCGTTAACACCCCTTAATTATCGCTGATCTTGGTTAACGAAAGGTTTCCGCCGACGGTGGTGCGGATCTCAGACGTTCGGCTGATCGTCATCCTTGCGGTCGCGCGGCAGCCGCTTGATCCGGCTGATCCCGGCGAACATCGGCAGCAGCAGCACGAGCAGCAGGATGGCGGCGATGATCTGTTTCTTCATGTCCGCATCTCTCCCGCCGCCGCCACGATCGCCGCGTAGATCGCATCGAGCTGATCGTCGTCGATACAATAAGGCGGCATCACATAGACGGTATTGCCCATCGGCCGCAGCAGCAGCCCGCGATCGCGGAAGAAGCGGCCGAGCATCGGCGCCATCGCCGACAGATAATCGCCATAGGGATCGACGAACTCCATCGCGGTGATCGTGCCGAGCTGGCGTTTGCCGACGATCAGCGGATCGTCGATCCGTTCCAGCCGCTCGATCTGGCGGCGCGCGAGATGGGTGATCCGGGCCAGCACCGGTTCTTCGCGCCAGATGGCGAGATTGGCGTTGGCCGCCGCGCAGGCGATCGGGTTGGCGGTATAGCTCGACGAATGGAAGAACATGCGGGCGCGATCGTCGGAGCGATGCGCGTCGAAAATGTCGCGGGTCGCCATGGTGACGGCGAGGGGGATCGCGCCGCCGGTCAGCCCCTTGGACAGGCACATCAGGTCCGGCGCCACCCCGGCGTGCTGGCAGGCGAAGAGCATGCCGGTGCGGCCCCAGCCGGTCATCACCTCGTCGGCGATGAACAGCACGCCTTCGCGCGAACAGATGTCCCTGAGCGCCTTCAGCACATGCGGCTGGTAGATCAGCATGCCGCCCGCGCCCAGGATCAGCGGCTCGACGATCAGCGCGGCCGGCGGCGGGCTCTGCGCGCAGAGCTGTTCCAGTGCCGCGATCGTCGCGTCGCCGTCGCCGCGCGGGAACGGCAGCGTCTCGACGTCGAACAGCAGCGGCTGATAGGCGCGGTTATAGACCCCGCGCTCGCCCACCGACATCGCGCCGATCGTGTCGCCATGATAGCTGTGCGCCATCACCGCGATCCGGTGGCGCGGCTCGCCCCGGTTGACCCAGTAGCCGAGCGCCATTTTCAGCGCGACTTCGACGCTCGTCGATCCGCTGTCCGAAAAGAAGACATGGTCGAGCCCCGCCGGCGTGATGTCCACCAGTCCGCGCGCCAGCGTCTCGGCGGGTTCATGGGTCCAGCCGGCGAAGATCAGCTGGTCCAGCTCGCAGGCCTGCTCGCGGATCGCCTGCATGATGCGGGGGTGGCAATGACCATGGGTCGTCACCCACCAGGAGGATATGGCGTCGATGAAACGGCGCCCGTCCGCCGCGTGCAGCACGGCGCCCTCGGCCCGCGCGATCAGCGGGATATCCTCGCCCAGGCCATGCTGGGTAAAGGGATGCCAGACGGGCGAGGTCATGGCGCGAAATCCGCCGGATCGAAGGCCGCCGCGAAGGCCGTGGCAAGGTTCCCGGCATCCAGGGGATCGAGCCTCGGCAGGCGGCCGAGCCGCTTCACCCTGCCGAAGCCGGTGATCGTCCGCTCGCTTTCTTCCTGCGGATCGCCGACGAAGGCGACGCCGAGGATCGCTATGCCCCGCGCACGCAGCGCCTCGATCGTCAGCAGGCTGTGGTTGATCGTTCCCAGGCTGGTGCGCGCCACCACGATGGTTTCGAACCGCCAGCGCGCGAAGATGTCCGCGAACAGCAGGCCCCCGCCCAGCGGCACCAGCAGTCCGCCCGCGCCCTCGATCACTAGGCGCCGGTCACAACGGGGCGGGTCGAGCAGGGCCGGATCGATGACGACATTGTCGATCGCGGCCGCATGATGGGGCGAAGCGGGTGTCCGCAGGCGATAGGCCTCGGGCAGGATGCGCTCGTCGGGCAGGCCGGACAGGGCACGGACGGTATCGCTGTCCGTGCCGTCCGCGAGCCCGGCCTGGACCGGCTTCCAGTAGCAGCCGTCGAGTGCACGCACGAGGCCGGCCGAGAAGATGGTCTTGCCGACATCGGTGTCGGTCGCGGTGACGACGATCGCCTGGGTCATGGCATATCATCCCGGATGGCGGCGGCGAGCGCGTCGACCGCTGCCGCATCGATGTTGAGGGTCAGCGATATGCGCAGCCGCGCGGTCCCGGCCGGCACCGTGGGCGGGCGGATGCCGCGCACGTCGAAGCCGCGCGCCTGCAGCCGCGCCGCGATGTCCATCGTCCGCGCATCCTCTCCGATGATCACCGGCAGGATCTGCGAGCCGCTGGCGGGCAGGCTGTTTCCCGCATGGGCGATCAGCCGGGCCAGCTTTTCGCGCCGCTCCGGCTGGGTACGGAGCAGGCCGAGGCTCGCGCGGACAGCGGCCGCGGCGAGAGGAGAGGGGGCGGTCGAGAAGATGAAGCCGCGCGCCTTGTTGACCAGGAAATCGATCAGCGCGCGTGGGGCGCAGACCAGCGCGCCCTCGCCGCCGAGCGCCTTGCCGCAGGTTCGCAGCGTGACGATATTCTCGCGCCCGTCCAGCGCATGGGCAAGTCCGCGCCCATCGGGACCGAACACGCCCGTGGCATGCGCCTCGTCAATGACGAGGAAGGCCTGTTCCCGATCGGCGAGGGCGGCGAGATCGTCCAGCGGAGCGATGTCGCCGTCCATGCTGTAGAGGCTTTCGACCGCGATCCAGACGCGGCCGCGATGACCGGCTTCGCGCCAGCGGCCTATCGCGTCGGCAAAGGCCTGCGGATCGTTGTGGCGCACCGCCACCGCGGTCGCGCGGCCCAGTTTGAGGCCTTCATGCACGCTGGCATGGATCAGCTCGTCATGGACGATCAGGTCGCGTCCGGCGGGCAGGGTGGAGAAGATCGCGCTGTTGGCGGCGAAGCCCGTCGAGAAATAGAGCGCGGCTTCGCTGCCGAAGAAGGCCGCGGCCTCGATCTCCAGTGCCTCATGTTCGGGGTCGTTGCCGCGCAGCAGCCGCGATCCGCCCGCCCCGATCGCCACGCCCCGGTCCAGCGCCGTGGCGATGGCGGCCCGCAATTCGGGCGCCTGGGCCAGGCCGAGATAGTCGTTCGACGCGAAATCGGCGCCCGCGCGCGGGATCAGCCGGCGCGTGCGGGATCGCCGGGCGATGAGGTCCAGCGCCTCTCTATGCGCATCGAGGATCGACATGCGGTTGCCGATAGCGGCTGATGTCCGCATCGTCATGCTGAAACAGGTTGCGCATGGCGATGGCCGTCGCGACGAATGTGGTGCAAAATGCGTGCGGCCTCTGGTCGATCCGCTGTGTTTGACTATATCAGCCCGCGAGACAGGGGCGGCTGCGCCGCCGAAGACACCGGAAGATGGTATGAGCGAACAGAAGATCGGCGACAACGAGATGGAAACCCCCGAAGTCGAAGAGGCTGTGGACGACGCGGCCGAAAGCCCTTTCGCGAAGCTGGAAAGCGAGCTGGAGAAGCTGCGCAACGAGGTGCTCTATGCACAGGCGGAGACGCAGAATGTCCGCCGCCGGCTCGAAAAGGAGAAGGTCGATGCGTCGGCCTATGCATCGACCGGCTTCGCGCGCGACATGTTGTCGGTTGCGGACAATCTGGGCCGCGCGCTCGCCGCGATTCCCGCCGATCTGCGTGAGGATGACCGGATGAAGCCGCTGCTCACCGGTATCGAGATGACCGCCAAGGAACTGGACAATGTGTTCCAGCGCAACGGTATCACCCGGATCGAGCCGATGGGCGAGAAGCTCGACCCGAATCGCCATCAGGCGATGCTGGAACTGCCCCATGCCGAGGCCGAGCCCGGGACGGTGATCCAGGAGATGCAGGCCGGCTATATGATCAAGGACCGGCTGCTGCGGCCGGCGCTGGTCGGCGTGGCGAAAACGCCCGACGCCTGAATTTCCGGAAGCTCGATCGTCATGCCGGCCCGGTCGGTGTGACGATCAGGCCTCCGCCGGCTCAATCCTCATTCCGGCTGAGGATGTCGTACTGCCGCCGCTTCATCCGGGCCTTGGCCTTGCGCGTTCCGAACCTGCCGATCAGGCCACCCTTCACCCACAGCCCGGTACCTAGCTGCTCGCGCCTGCTGTTGGCGATCGCGATCTTGTTCTGGATGCCCAGCGCCGCACGACGCAGCGGGGAGGGCGGGCGTACGGTGCCGCTCAGGAAATAGCTGTTCTGAAGCAGCCAGCGTGCCGCGCGATGTTCGGCGGCGGAGATTTCGCGGACATCGATCTTGCGCCAGCGGCCGATTGCGTCGCGGCCGAGAACGCCCGCCTGCTGCAGCATCTCCGGCGCATAGGGCAGGCGCAGAAACTGGCACAGGCGGCGCAGCTCATAATCGGGCTCGGCGGCGAGCGTCTCATATTTCAGGGTGAACTGACGATCCTCGGGCAGCTTGTGCGACATCCGGTCCCAGAGCGCTTCGGAATCCGCCCAATCGGCAATGCCATGCCAGAGGTTGCCGGCCTGCCGGGCACGGACCTTGGCCATCGCCACATCACGCCCGTCGCGGACCAGATGGATGAAGCGCGCATCGGGCCACAGCCAGAGGATGCGGTCGAAATCATGCTGGAGCGTCGCGCCGACCACCGGTGCGCCGGGCTTGGCCGCCGCGACCTGTTCGATCAGGTACTGCGCGATGCCGGTGAGGCCGACCCCCTGGGGTATGGAAAGACCCAGCCGCTTGAACCGGCTGTTGAACTCGACCGATCGGATGAAGGCGTCGCGCTTCAGGAAGCGGCCTTCCGCCGTGACCGCCTCGACGAGGAAATCGAATTCCGGCGCGATGATGATCGACGGATGCTGGTTCAGGATATGCCGCAGCGCATCCGCGCCCGATCCGGACGCGGACACGAGAAACAAGGGAGCGGGGCGGGGCGGGGCGTTCGCCATCAGTGATGCATGCCGCCCATGTCCCCGGCGCCATCGTCACCACCGGCCGGAACCGTCTTCGCCTCCACCTCGATCTTCGCTCCGCTCGCGAAGCTGAACAGCATCGGGATCGCGGTGCCCGGCGTGATCCGTGCATCGACGTCGAACAGCATCGCGTGATTGCCCCCGGGCGCGAACGCGATCGTCGCGCCGGCCGGTACCGGAACGTCCGCCATCTGCCGCATCGTCATCACGTCCCCGTTCATGACGTTCTCATGCAACTCTATCGTCTTGACCACCGCGCTGTCGATCCTCAGGAGACGATCGTCCTTCGCGGCGCCCGTCAGCGTGAAATAGCCGGCGGCGGGGCGCCCCGGCACCGCCGCAAGGCGGACCCAGGCATCCTTTACCAGCGGCTTTTCGTCGCCCTTGGGCTGGCAGCCGGCCAGAGCGAGCAGGGCGATGACGGGAAGGAGCAGGCGGCGCATCGGTAACTCCGTGAATTTGATGACGTCAATTAGGGCGACTTGCGTCTTGCAGCAATCGAATCCCCACCTATATCGCGCTCGTTCATTGCGATCCGCGACCTGCTTGCCTCGTTTTCTGGGAGCCGGGCCGGGATCGACATCTGGGGGTTTGAAAGGACTGGAATGGCTAAGGTAATCGGTATCGATCTGGGCACGACCAACAGCTGCGTCGCCGTCATGGAAGGCGGCAAGCCCAAGGTCATCGAAAATGCGGAAGGCGCACGCACGACGCCTTCGATCGTCGCATTCGCCAAGGATGGTGAGCGGCTTATCGGCCAGCCGGCGAAGCGCCAGGCGGTCACGAACCCGGATAGCACGATCTTCGCGGTGAAGCGCCTGATCGGCCGCCGGTTCGACGATCCCATCACCAAGAAGGACACCGAGCTGGTTCCCTATCACATCGTGAAGGGCCCCAATGGCGATGCCTGGGTGAAGGCGGGCGGCGAGGATTATTCGCCTTCGCAGATTTCGGCCTTCACCCTGCAGAAGATGAAGGAAACCGCCGAGACCTATCTGGGCGAGACCGTGACCCAGGCGGTGATCACCGTTCCGGCCTATTTCAACGACGCCCAGCGCCAGGCGACCAAGGACGCGGGCAAGATCGCCGGCCTCGAAGTGCTGCGCATCATCAACGAGCCGACGGCGGCTGCGCTGGCCTATGGGCTGGAGAAGAATGACGGCAAGACGATCGCCGTCTACGATCTCGGCGGCGGCACCTTCGACATCTCGATCCTCGAGATCGGCGACGGCGTGTTCGAGGTGAAGTCGACCAATGGCGACACCTTCCTGGGCGGCGAGGATTTCGACGCCAAGCTGGTGGAGTTCCTGGCGTCCGATTTCCAGAAGGCCGAGGGCATCGACCTGACCAAGGACCGGCTGGCGCTGCAGCGGCTCAAGGAAGCCGCCGAAAAGGCGAAGATCGAGCTGTCGTCGGCGCAGACCACAGAGGTCAACCTGCCGTTCATCACCGCCGATGCGACCGGCCCGAAGCATCTCGTCAAGGCGATCACCCGCGCCGATCTGGAGCGTCTGGTCGAGCCGCTGATCCAGCGTTCGGTCGGGCCGCTCAAGAAGGCGCTGGCCGATGCCGGCCTGAAGACCGGCGACATCGACGAGGTCGTGATGGTCGGCGGCATGACCCGCATGCCGCGCGTCCGCGAAGTCGTGAAGAACTTCTTCGGCAAGGAACCGCACACCGGCGTCAACCCCGATGAGGTTGTCGCGATGGGTGCCGCGATCCAGGCCGGCGTTCTCCAGGGCGACGTCAAGGATGTGCTGCTGCTCGACGTGACCCCGCTGTCGCTGGGCATCGAGACCCTGGGTGGCGTGTTCACCCGGATGATCGATCGCAACACGACGATCCCGACCAAGAAGTCGCAGACCTATTCGACGGCCGACGACAATCAGAACGCCGTCACGATCCGCGTCTTCCAGGGCGAGCGCGAAATGGCCGCCGACAACAAGATGCTCGGCCAGTTCGACCTGATCGGCATTCCCCCCGCGCCGCGCGGCGTGCCGCAGATCGAAGTCACCTTCGACATCGACGCCAACGGCATCGTCAATG